>NZ_JBXASF010000012.1:0-155911 GCF_058809015.1 Caulobacter sp. GW821-FHT11A05
GAAGCTGAACCGCCGGTGGGAACCCCCTCCACCACGCGCTGCGCGCGCGGTCCCCCTCCCCCGAAGGGGGAGGAACTGAATCTAAAACGCGTACCAGTCCACCGGACAATCCACCGGCCCCTTCGGCATCGTCCCCTCGGCCAACCGCTTCCTGGCATGCGCCGTCGCACACCCCGGCGAGCACAGCAGACCACGGTCCGACCAGTAGGCCGGCCCTTCCTCGCGCCGCCCGTGGTGGAAGACGAAGCCCGGCGCGCCATAGGCCAGGCCGCATTCCACACACACCGGCTTTGGCGTCCGCGCCAGCATCAGCGCGCCTCCCGCGCCGCCGCCGCGATCGCCTCGGCCTGCGCGAACAGGGCCGGATCGACCTTGGCTTCGACCGCCTTGGCGTTGTCGTCCAGCTGTGAGGGCCGGCTGGCGCCGACGATGGCCGAGGCGACGTTCGGCACGCGCAACACCCAGGCCAGGGCGAACTGCGCCAGGCTCAGTCCCGCCTCGGCGGCCAGCGGCTTCATCGCCTGCGCCGCTTGCAGCACCGGCTTTTCCATCCAGCGGCTGATCGCCCCGCTCATCTCCTCGCTGGCCGCCCGGCTGTCGGCTGGCGGCGGGGCCTCGGGGTCGTACTTGCCGGTCAGCACCCCTTGGGCCAGCGGCGACCAGACAATCTGGCTGATGCCGTTGGCCGCGCACAGCGGGATGACTTCCTTCTCCGGCCGCCGCCACAGCAGGCTGTACTGCGGCTGGCTGGAGACGAATTTCTCCACCCCGGGGATGGCCAGGGCGGCGCGGATGTTGTCCGGCGACCATTCCGAAAACCCGATCCAGCGCGCCTTGCCGGCCCGCACCACCTCGCTCAGCGCCTCCATCGTCTCTTCCAGCGGCGTGTTGGGATCGTACCGGTGGCACTGGTAGAGGTCGACGTAGTCGGTGCGCAGGCGCTTGAGCGACGCGTCGATCTGCTTGTGCACCTGCACGGCCGACAGCCCGACGTCGCCGTTCCCCATGTCGCCCATCAGCTTGGTGGCCAGCACGTAGGAGTCGCGTGGCACGCCGGCCAGCGCCTCGCCGGTCACCGTCTCGGCCGCCCCGCGCCCATAGACGTTGGCGGTGTCATGGAAATTGATCCCCAGGTCCAGGGCATGGCGGATATTGGCGATCGCCATATCCTTCTCCACCCCGACCCCGGCCGTCAGCCAGGAGCCGAGCGCGATCTCGGAAACCTGCAGGTCGCTCGACCCAAGCTGGCGGTACTTCATGGTGCGTTCTCCCGTTTGCCTAAGCCTAGGCCTTCCGGGTCTTCCAAAACAACCCGCCCTGACTGCGTACCGGGCTTATCGGCGCAATGCCGCCCGCACGTCCTTCAGCAACATCATCATGTGCAAGGGGTCGGTGGGGGACGGGACCAGATCGTAGCGGCCGTAGAAGGCCCGCGCCTGCTCGTCCTTGGCATGGGTGGCCAAGCCCCGGACCCCCGCGATGTCGGCCGCCTGCAGCGTGCGCAACATGGCGTCCCGCAACAGGCCGGCGCCCAGACCTCGCCCCTGATGACCGACCCCGACCGCCAGTCGCGCCAGCAGCATCATCGGCACCGGGTGACGGGCCAGACCCTTCACGAGCCGTTCCGGCGCATCGTCGTAGGGAACCTCGCCAACGACCAGGCTGTAGTAGCCGACGACCTGCAGGCCCTCGACGGCCAGATAGGTCTGCGCGGCGCTCGCCATCTGGCTCTGAAGCGCATGACGGATCAGGAAGCGGTTGAGGGCCTCATTGCCGCAATCGAAGTCCTCCACGGCGTGGTCCCGCCGCAGCTTCTCGATCAGCAGGAGCGGACTCATTCCTCCTCGGCCACACCGGGGTAGGGCGCATCGAAGACGCTGGGCTCCCGAAGCAGCCGGGCCATCCGGGGCACGGGCCGGGGCGGCGCGTCCAGCGCGGCCTGGAAGGTGGCCCAGTCCTCGGCGTTCAACGCAAACCGACGCCTATCCGGCAGCGTATCTTCCGCCCGCGCCAAGGCGCTATCCAGGACGAATTCGCTGACCGACCGTCCATTGGCGGCCGCGGCGGCCTGCAACAGCTGCTTGTCTGCAGGCGTGAGGCGCAGGTCCAGTTTCTCGGAGCGGGAGGCCTTGGCGGTCATGGTTGCAGCCTAGCACATTGTCCGGACAATGTCATGACGAAATGGGATCGTCTCCGACCCCCTCTTGCCGAACGGGGCGTCCGCGCCGAAGTACAGGTCCCATGTCCCACAAGACCGTCCTCGCCCTGCACCCGGCCCGCCGCGACGACATCGCCGACCTGACCACCCGCCGCCCCGTGCCGGGTCCGGGCCTCGACCAGGTCGACCCCTTCTTGTTCCTCAACCACCACGGCCCGCAGACCTACCCGCCGAACAATCGCGGCCTGCCCTTCGGCCCCCATCCGCACCGCGGCTTCGAGACCGTCAGCTTCATCCTGGCCGGCGAGATGGCCCACCTCGACAGCGGCGGCCATGAGAGCGTCATCCGGGCCGGCGGGGTGCAGTGGATGACGGCCGGCTCCGGCCTGGTCCATGCCGAGGTCTCTCCCGCCGCCTTCAAGCAGCAGGGCGGCCCGCTGGAGATCCTGCAGCTGTGGGTCAACCTGCCGCCGGCCCTGAAGATGGCCCCGCCCCGCTACATCGGCCTGCAGGAGGCCGACATCCCCGTCCACGAGGCAGACGACGGCCGCGCCCGCCTGCATCTGATCGCCGGCCAGTATGGCGACACCGTCGGCCCCATCGACAGCCTGACCGGCGTCTTCATGTCGACCCTCGACCTTCGCGGCGGCGGCCGGTTGCACTTCGACGGCCTCGCCGGCCGCAACGTCTTCCTCTACGTGGTCGACGGCGCCGTCCGCATCGCCGGCCGCGACATCCCCAGATGGAACCTAGTCACCCTCGACCTGGCCGGCGATCATCTGGAGATCGAGGGCCTGCCGGACGCCCGCCTGGCCTTCGGCCACGCCGACCCCATCGGCGCCCCGGTCGTCGCCCACGGCCCCTTCGTCATGAACACCGTCGAGGAGATCCGCCAGGCCATCGCCGACTACAACGCCGGCCAGTTCGGGACCGTCTCGCTCTAATCTGAGCCCCGCCCCCTCAGCGGAACACCCTCGGCGGCTTCGGGATATTCGCGAGCAGATCGGCCTCGGTCGGAATGAACATGGCGACGCAGGCCGCCGTGACCACCGTGTCCTGCTTCAGTTCGAGGGTCAGCGGCCCCTTGCCCCGTCCCTTGCCGTCGATCTCCCACTCCTTGAACGCAAAGTCGCGGCCGTTGTCGGCCTTCAGCTCCACGGTCGCGCCGCGGCCGAACACCCGCTGGAAGCCGCCCATGCCGTCCTTGCGGCCCCCCAGGTCGGCGCGGTTCAGGGCCACCTCGAGGGCCGGGTGGCCGGGACGGACGTCCAGCACCACCTGCCCCTGCTTGGTCGGCGACCATTCGATCTCGAAGCGCAGCACCAGCTTGCTGATCTTCGGCGGCTCGGCCCTGGCCGGCAGGTCGCTGAACGCCACCTCCAGGTCGAGGTCGGTCCACACCGGCGGCAGCGACAGCTTCTGGCGCACCCCCTGGTCGGTGGTCTGCAGGATGGCGTTCAGCAGGTCCAGCGACGAGGGGCTGGGCACGCTGGGCGACACCTTCCTGCCCGTGAAGCCATAGCTCCAGCTCCACACCATCGGCTTGTCGCGCCGCACCCCGAACAGGTGCTCGTCGATCCGCACCACGCCGGTGTCGCCCACCGTCAGGGTCAGGAGGCAGTTGCCCGACCCCGGCGCCGCCCCCTCGAACTCCAGCGTGTCCAGGTGGATCTTCGACAGCAGGGCCCGTTGCTGGCGCGGCCGCACCAGGCCGCGGCGGACCGGATCGATGCGGGTGCGGCCAACCCCGTTGAGCTCGGCCAGGGCCTCCGGCTGGTCCGGCCCGATGGTCAGCTCCAGCGGCAGGACCTCGGTCTGCAGCAGCCCGTCCTTCAACAGATTGCCGTGCAGCGTCTTGAGGTTCTGCTCGAAGATCGGGCTCAGGAGCTTGACCTGGGCCAGCACCGTCTCGGCGTCCTTGTCCTTGCCGGCGGTGATCAGCTCGTCGATCTTCTTGAACACCTGGACGATGGCCCAATTCACCTCCGCCGGGCGGAAGGCCGTCGTCTCATAGGCCCGCACCAGGTAGTAGAGGCTGGTGGTCAGGGCGATCTCGGCCCGCTGGCCGAGGTCGGCGATGTACTGCAGCGCCGCCGGGTCGAGCAGGGCCAGGGCCTTGCTGCGCTGGCCGCTCAGCGACACCACCGCCGAGGCGTTGTTCGAGGCCCGGGCGTAGCCTTCCGAGATCTGCTGGATGGCCTTGCCCATCTCGGTGAACAGCTTGGCCTTCTTCTCGGCCAGCACCCGGATCTCCTCGGCCAGCTTCTCCCATTCCTTGCTCTTGGCCTTCAACTTCTCGACCTCGGCGTCCAGTTCCGACTGCGGCACCTGCAGGCTCTTGAAGGCCTTGCCGGCCAGCTCGCCGGCCGGGCCCAGCCCCGCCGAGGCCTTGGCCCAGGCCGAGGGCTTCTTGTTCTTGATGGCCTCGATCTCTTCCTCGGTCTTGCCGTCCTCCTTGGCCTGCTTGACCGCTTCCTTGGTGGCCTTTTCGGCCTCCTTCTTGGCCTCCTTGGACTTCTTGACGGCGTCCTTGATGGTTTCGCCGGCTTCCTTGACCGAGGCGGTCGGGTCCTTCTTGTCGAAGTCGGCGGCGACCGAGGCCAGCTTGCCGATCGTGCCCAGCACCGGCTGGCCGACCGGCACCACCTGCAGGATGGCGGCGCCCAGGTTCACCGCGAACTTGATCTGGGCCTTCTTCATGGCGTCGGCGCCGGCCTCGTTCATCAGCTTGGTGTGCAGCCGCAACAGGCTGGTCTGGGCGGCGTCGATATCGTCGAGCACCTCGTCGGCCTGGGCCTCCAGAGAGGTCAGCAGCGCTTGGGTCTTGATCATCTGGGCGGCGATCTTGCTGCTGTTCTCGTTCAGCACGGTGACCGCCGCGTCGCAGGCGCTGCTGGCGTTGGCCTGGGTCTGGGCCTTGGCCGCCACCCAGCGCGCCAGCAGCAGGGTCTTCAGCGCCGTCTCCGACTCCAGGTCATAGGCCCGCAGCGCGCTCTGCAGCGACAGCAAGGGGGCGTAACCGGCCGGGTTGCCGAAATAGTCCTCCTGCCGCTCCAGCCGCTGGCGCAGCGCCGAGACCTCGGCCAGCGAGGCGTGCCATTC
Organism: Caulobacter sp. GW821-FHT11A05; assembly: GCF_058809015.1. NCBI lineage: Bacteria > Pseudomonadati > Pseudomonadota > Alphaproteobacteria > Caulobacterales > Caulobacteraceae > Caulobacter > Caulobacter sp. GW821-FHT11A05. The sequence continues at coordinate 5,261 of NZ_JBXASF010000012.1, forward strand.
GGGGGTGTTCTCGGCCGTCCAGCCGCTCGCCGCCCCCGACGGCGGCCCCAGAACCAGGGTGTCGGCATAGGCGCCCAGCAGCAGGCCGACCCGCTCGCGCGCGTTGCCCAGGTAGAGGTCGCGGATGACCATCAGCATATGGCGCAACAGGTCGGGATGCAGCCAGGCCTGCTGCGCCGCCAGCGGCGGCGAGGCCGGCCGCTTGCCGCCGCCGTTCAGCGACGGCTTGGCCTTGTGGCTGACCCCGGCGGTGGTCTTGGTGGTGGTCTTGGCATAGTCGACCCGGCCGTCGTCGGTGCCGCCCATGTCGTAGTAGCAGGTCAGGGTGTAGTTGGCGCTCTCGGTCGGCTGGCCGGCCTTGCCGCCGTCGGCGTCCGGGGCCATCGCCCCCGCCGCCCCGGCCCCCGACTCGAAGCTGTTGGCCAGGTCGGCGGCGTTTGTGGTCAGCGTTCCGGCGTCGCCCCCGTCGCCAGGGATGCCGGGGGCCCGGGCGTCGGTTCCGGAGGTCGGCGCTGCTTCCGCGCCCCACTTCTTATGCTCGGCGGTGATGCCCTCCAGCACCTTGATCGAGGCGTCGTAATAATAGGCCGGCGGCGTGAACTTGGGCTTGAACCAGCTGTCCTTGAACGGCCACTCGTTATGGCCGAAGCGGTGGCTGGTCAGGGTGTTGCGCGAGTCGCCGTCCCGGCCGTTCTTGCCGTGGCCGGCGTCCTGGCCCCGGCCGCCGTTAGCCTTCAGCCGCTTGGCCGCGCCCAGCGCCTTGCCGTCCGACTGCCGCACCGTGCCGCACATCAGGGTGATCGCGCCGGCGTTGTGGCCGTTGGCCCCGGTCTCACCGTCGCCGCCGGTGGTGTTGGCGTCCTGGGCCCGCTGCATCCGCCAGTCCAGCGGGCGGGTGTCCAGCTCGCCCTTCGGCCCGAAGACGATCTCCCGGGCAAAGATTCTTAGATCCGCCTCGGGGATGCAGACCGGGCTGTTGATCTCCAGCCGGTCGCACAGGATGGTCACCGAGCGGATGTCCATGCTCGGCGTCGTGCGGTCGAGCTTGTTGTCCTTGCGCTCCTTGTGCAGGGCGGCGTGCAGCTTGCCCCCGGCCTCCAGCACCACCGTCACCCCGATGATCCGGTGATCGGCCGGGGCGGTCGGCGCGATGCGGTTGATCCTGTGCTCGAAATAGTAGCTCTCGGCCTTCGGATCGGGCGCGCTGGCGATGAATTCGAGCTGGTCGGCTAGACGCGGAGCCGTCATGACATCGCCCTCCCCAGGACTGTCAGTGCGGTTGGAAATTCGCGCCAGAATTGCGATTGACTCAGAAATTCGTCAAGGGGTTGTTGCGTGGTTTTAAAGGCCCTCGCCATTCTCCCCGGGTAAAATTCCGGTTCCTCAATCGCCGCCTTTCCCTCGCCGGCTCAGCCGTTAGATTGCCGCCGATGACCTCCCGCCCGCCGCCCGCGACACCCGACCCTTCTGCAACTGCGCACCGGCAAAACCGCAACGTCACCCCAACGTTATTGCTATCCGACCACAACCCTTTCCATACCCCGCAACAACACAAAAAATCATCTAATTCAAAGGTTTGCATACTTTCCGCCGTGAAAACCTGCTATACTGGGTCCCGCTTCGATAGGCGCGCCGCATGACCCCGATGCTGGCGCTCCATGGCCTGACCAAGTCGCTGCCCGGCGGACGGGTGCTGTTCGAGGGCCTCGACCTCGCCGTGGCGGCCGGCGAGTTCGTCGCCGTCATGGGCGAGAGTGGGGTGGGCAAGTCGACCCTGCTCAACCTGATCGCCGGCCTGGACCGGGCCGACCAGGGCGAGATCGTCATCGGCGGCCAGTCGCTGTCGGGCCTCGACGACGACGGCGCCACCCTGCTGCGCCGCGACCGCATCGGCTTCGTCTTCCAGGCCTTCCATGTGCTGCCGCACCTGACCCTGGCCCGCAACGTCGCCCTGCCGCTGGTCCTGGCCCATACGGCGCCGTCTGAAGCCCTGGCCCGCGCCACGGCCATGCTCGACGCCGTCGGCCTGCAGGGCAGGGGCGGCGACTATCCCCGCCAGCTGTCGGGCGGCGAGCTGCAGCGGGTGGCCATCGCCCGCGCCCTGGTCCACCGTCCGGCCCTGATCCTGGCCGACGAGCCGACCGGCAACCTCGATCCGGAAACCTCCGGCCGGATCATGGACCTGCTCGGCGCCCAGGCCCGCGAGGCCGGCGCCGCCCTCTTGATCGTCACCCATTCGGAGAAGGTGGGCGCCGCCGCCGACCGCTGGCTGACCCTGACCCGCGAAGGCCTGCGGCCCCATGGCTGACAAACTCACCGTCATCCCGGCCGGAGCGAAGCGGAGAGCCGGGACCCAGGGGCCGCCCGCGCTGAAGTCGGCAGCCGCGATGCCGGCGCTCCGTCCCCCCCTGGGTCCCGGATCGTCCCTTCGGGCCGTCCGGGATGACGGAGGGGAGGGGTGAGCATCAGTCTGGCAGCTCTGCGCTGGCTGATCCTCGGCGAGTGGCGCAGCCAGCCGGTGCGGGTCGTCACCGCCGCCCTGGCCATCGCCGTTGGCGTGGCCCTGGGCTTCGCCGTCCACCTGATCAACGCCTCGGCCCTGACCGAATTCTCCAAGGCCATCAGCACCGTCAACGGCGACGCCGACCTGCAGGTCCAGTCGGTCTCCCCCGCCGGCTTCGACGAGACCCTCTATCCCCGGCTGGCCCACGCCCCCGGCGTCGCCCTGGCCAGCCCGGTCATCCAGCTGACCGCCGTCGTCCCCGGCGAGGACCAGCGGCTGACCCTGATCGGCCTCGACATCTTCCGCGCCGCCGCCGTCACCCCCAACCTGCTGGGCCGGCCGTCAGGGGCAGGCGAGGGCGGTTTCGGCGCGGCCGGGGCGGTGTTCGACGAGAACGCCGCCTTCGTCTCCCCGGCCCTGATGGAGGGCCGCAAGCCGGGCCAGACCATCGTCATCGCCGCCGGCGGTCGCACCGTGCCCCTGACCATCGCCGGGCCGCTGCCGGGCGTCGCCGAGGGCCGCCGCATCGTGGTCATGGACATCGCCGCCGCCCAGTGGCGCTTCGGCCAGCTGGGCCGCCTGCAGCGCGTCGACCTCAAGCTCCGCCCCGGCGCCGATCCCGCCGCTGTCCGCAAAGGCCTGACCGCCGTCCTGCCGCCCGAGGCCGAGGTGGTCACTCAGGAGAGCCAGACCCGGCGCAGCGACAGCCTCTCCCGCGCCTACCGGGTCAACCTCAACATGCTGGCCCTGATGGCCCTGCTCACCGGCGCTTTCCTGGTCTTCTCGGCCCAGTCGCTGTCGGTCGCCCGCCGCCGCGCCCAGTTCGCCCTGCTGCGGGTGCTGGGGGTCAATCGCCGGGCCCTGCTGGTCCAGGTGCTGACCGAGGGCGCCATCGTCGGCGCGGTCGGCTCCGGCATGGGCCTGGGCCTTGGCCTGCTGCTGGCCGACACCGCCCTGCGCCTGCTCGGCGGCGACCTCGGCAGCGGCTACTTCCAGGGCGCCCGGCCGACCTTGATCTTCGCCCCCATCGCGGCCGGCGTCTTCTTCGTCCTCGGCCTGGCCTGCGCCGTGGTCGGCAGCCTGATCCCGGCCCGCGAGGCGGCCAACGCCCAGCCGGCCGTGGCCCTGAAGAACGTCGGCGACGCTATCGACCCTTCGGCCCGGCCAGGCATCCGCCTCTCCCTCATCCTGCTGGGCCTCGGCGCCGCCTGCGCCTTCGCCCCCGCCGTCTACGGCCTGCCGCTGCTGGGTTACGTCTCCATGGCACTGCTGCTGGCCGGTGGGGTGGCGGCCATGCCCTGGCTGGCCCGGCTGCTGCTTTCGCCGCTGGAGCGTCGCGCCCTGCCCAGCCCCGCCGCCGAGCTGGCCGTCCGCCGCCTGTGGGGCGCGCCCAGCCAGGCCGCCGTCGCCCTCTGCGGCATCGTCGCCTCGACCAGCCTGATGATCGCCATGGCCGTCATGGTCTCCAGCTTCCGGGGCTCGGTCGACGACTGGCTGGGCCAGGTGCTGCCCGACGACCTCTACATCCGCTTCGCCGGCCCCTCCGAGGTCGGCGGCCTCGACGCCGCCGGCCAGGCCAGGATCGCCGCCGTCCCCGGCGTCGCCGCCGTCCACTTCACCCGCGCCACGCCCCTGCGCCTGACCCCCGACGCCCCGCCCGTCGCCCTGGTCGCCCAGCCGATCACCCGCGACAACCCCGGCGCCCGGGTGCCGCTGATCGGCCAATCCCGCCCCGCCCCCGGTGGCCTGACCCCCATCTGGGTCAGCGAACCGGCCGCCTGGCTCAACCACCTGAAGGTCGGCCAGACGATCGAGCTGCCCTTGAACGGCCGCCCCAAGGCCTATGTCGCCGGCCTCTGGCGCGACTACGCCCGCCAGAACGGGGCCGTGGTCCTGACCAGCGACGACTACAGCCGCCTGACCGGCGACCCCCTGCGCGGCGAGGCCTCCATCGCCCTGAAACCCGGCGCCAAGGTCGATGAGGTCTCCGCCGCCGTCCGCGCCGCCCTGCCGCCCGACGTCGCCGCCCGCACCGAGATGCTGCGACCCGGCCAGATCCGCGCCATCGCCCTTGGCCTGTTCGACCGCAGCTTCGCCATCACCTATGTGCTGGAGCTGGTCGCCATCCTCGTCGGCCTGGCCGGCGTCGCCGCCACCGTCTCGGCCCAGACCCTGGCCCGGACCAAGGAGTTCGGCATGCTGCGCCACCTCGGCGTCCGCAAACGCCAGATCACCGCCATGCTGGCCATCGAGGGGGCCCTGCTGGGCACGGTCGGGGTCGCCGCCGGCCTGACCCTGGGCCTGATCATGAGCCAGGTGCTGATCCATGTGGTCAATCCGCAGTCCTTCCACTGGACCATGCAGACCCGCCTGCCCTGGGGCCTGTTCGCGGTGGTGACGGTGACCCTGATCGCCGCCTCGGCCGGCGCCGCCCTGCTGGCCGGCCGCCGGGCCCTGTCGACCGACGCCGTCCGCGCCGTGCGGGAGGACTGGTGATGCGTAGCCTTGTCGCCGCCCTGGCCGCGCTGCTGCTGATCGCCGCCGACACCGGCCGCGTCGCCCCGGTCTACGCGCCCGTCACCCCGGCCGAGACCATCGCCTTCCCGCGTGACCACGGCTCCCATCCCCAGTTCCGCACCGAGTGGTGGTACGTCACCGGCTGGCTCGACGCCCCGGACGGGCCACTCGGCTTCCAGGTCACCTTCTTCCGCACCCGCCCCGACGTCGACCAGGCCAACCCCAGCGCTTTCGCCGCCAAGCAGGTGCTCTTCGCCCACGCCGCCCTGTCCGACCCGAAGGAGCAAAAGCTGCTGCACAGCCAGCGCGTCGCCCGCGCAGGCTTCGGCCTGGCCGAGGCGTCGGAGACCGACGGCGCTCTCATCCTCGACGACTGGTCGCTCAGGCGCGGCCCCGACAACCGCTGGCGCACCCACGCCGGCGGCGGCGACTTCGCCCTCGACCTGACCTTCGCCCCCGGTCAGCCGCCGCTGCTGCAAGGCCAGAACGGCTACAGTCGCAAGGGGCCGCAACCCACTGAGGCCAGCCACTACTACAGCCTGCCACAGATGGCGGTGACCGGCACGGTGCGGCGTGGCGGCAAGACGGTGAAGGTCACGGGCCGCGCCTGGCTCGACCGCGAATGGTCCTCGACCCTTCTGAACCCCGCCGCCGTCGGCTGGGACTGGGCCGGCCTCAACCTCAAGGACGGCGGCGCCCTGACCGCCTTCCAGGTCCGCGACGCCGCCGGCAAGCCCCTATGGACCGGCGGCTCCTACCGCAGCCCCACGGGCCAGCTGACCGTCTTCCGGCCAGGGGAACTCAAGTTCGAGGCCCGCCGGCATTGGCGCTCGCCGCGCACTCAGGCGCTCTACCCGGTCGAACAAGCGATCACCGCCCCGCTGCCCGGCGGGCCGCGCACCATCCTGCTGAAGCCCCTGTTCGACGACCAGGAACTCGACAGCCGGGCCGGCGGCGGCCCGGTCTACTGGGAAGGCGCGGTCAGCGGCGAGGAGGCGAGCGGCTACCTTGAGCTGACGGGGTACTTCGGGAAACTGACGCTGTAGGGCCAGTCAGCCTCCCCGAACTCCCCCCACATTCCGATCATCCCGACGAAAGTCGGGACCCAGCTGGCAAGTAGGTTGTGGGTTCAGCTCTGATCAGCGCCAGCGCCTGGTCCGCCGGTGGACACTGGGTCCCGACTTTCGTCGGGATGATCGGAACGTGGGGGGCGCCCTACAGAACCCAGTCGCCCGTCTCGCCGGTGACATCCCCGTTGATCTTCATCTGGTAGTCGACCTTGCTGTCGCCGTTGATGTCGAGCCGCAGCGTCGTGATGCCGCCGGCGAAGGTCAGCGTCATCTCGCCGGCCTGCTTGGTGAAGGTGGTCCCGACATAGGTGAAGGCGCCGCCAGCGGCGCCGGAGTCGATCGGCGACAGGTTGATGTAGTCGCCCTCGGCGGCCGAGAAGTCATAGATCTGATCGGTCTCCAGCGCCGCATTGCCGAAGCTTTCGGAGAACACCAGGAAGGCGTCCGCCCCCAGGCCGCCGCGCAGCAGGTCGTTGCCCCGGCCGCCCTGGATGAAGTCGTTACCGTCATTGCCGTTGAGGGTGTCGACGCCGTTGGCGCCGTACAGGGTGTTGGAGCCGCTGTTGCCCTGCAGGTTGTTGGCCCCGGCATTGCCGTTGCCGTCGACATCGGTCGAGCCCTGCAGTTCCAGCGCTTCGATGTTGTCGGCCAGGAACCAGTTCAGCTCCGTGCGGACGATGTCGTAGCCCTCGCCCACCAGCTCCACCGTCGTGTCGCCGGCATCGTCGACGATGTAGACGTCGTTGAGCAGGCCGCCGGTCATCACATCGGCTCCGGTCCCGCCGTCCAGGTAGTCGTTGCCGTCGGCGCCGGTCAGGGCATCGGCCTCGCTGCCGCCCTCCATGCGGTCGTTGCCCAGCCCGCCCAGCAGGCTGTCGGACCCCGTGCCGCCGAACAGCTTGTCGGCCCCGTCGCCGCCGCTGAGGCCGTCGTCCCCGGCGTCGCCCTGCAGCCAGTCGTTGCCCGAGCCGCCGATCAGGTCGTCGAGCCCGTCGCCGCCGTAGAGCAGGTCGTTGTCGTTGCCGCCGTCGATGGTGTCGTCGCCGCCCAGGCCGCTGAGCGTGTCCTTGCCGCCCAGGCCCGAGATGGTCTCCCCCGCGCCGCCGCCGGTGTAGCCGTCGTCGGCCGGTGTGCCCGCGAAGCCGGCGGCCTGCCCAAAGATGATGTAGACCGCGCCGGAGGCGTCGCCGCCCGGGTCGGCATAGCTGGCCCCGATGATCAGGTCGCTCAGGCCGTCGCCGTTGACGTCGGCGGCGGAGACGTCGACGCCGAGGTAGTCGCCCGCGTCCTCGCCGTTGATGACGACGCCGTTGGTCCCGTCCAGGTCGGCCAACTCGAGCGTGGCGCCAAAGGCGGTGTCGCGGCCGTAGACCACATAGGCGGCCCCCGAGGTCATGCCGTTGGGCGAGGCCCGGTAGGACCCGATGACCAGGTCGTCGATGCCGTCGCCGTTGACGTCGCCCGCCCCGGCTGCCGACCGGCCGCTGTACTCACCCGCCTGGCCGTTGATCCGCAGGCCGTTGGTCCCATTCAGCGTGCTCAAGGCGAAGCTGGCGGTGAAGTCGCCGTCGACGGCGGTGTCCTTGCCGAACACGACGAAGGTCGCGCCGGCGGTGCTGCCGATGGACTCGTCGCTGTGGGCGCCGATGACCAGATCGTCGACGCCGTCGCCGTTGAAGTCGCCCGCCGCCGCCACCGAGACGCCGACAAAGTCGCCAGTGAGGTCGCCGGTCACCCGGAAGCCGTTGGTCCCATCGAGGTCGGCAAGGTCGAAGCCGGCGGTGAAGGCGCTGGTCTTGCCGAACACCACATAGGCCGCCCCGGCCGTACTCGTGGGATCGTCCGAGCCGATCGCGCCGATGATCAGGTCGTCGACGCCGTCGCCGTTGATGTCGCCCGCCGCCGCGACCGAGAAGCCGGCGTAGTCCTCGATGACGGCGCCGTTGATCTGGAAGCCGTTTGTGCCGTCCAGGCTGCTGAGCTCGAAGTTGGCCCCGAACCCGCCGGAGACGGCCGTGTCCTTGCCGAACACCACATAGACCGCGCCCGACAGCGAACCGTTCGGATCGGCGCGATAGGCCGCCACGATGACATCGTCGAACCCGTCGCCGTTGATGTCGCCGGCCGAGGAGACCACCGCCCCGGCCTGGTCGCCGACCGCCTCGCCGTTGATCTGGAAGCCGTCGGTCCCGTTCAGGGCGCTCAGTTCGATGTTGGCCGAGAAGTCGCCATCGACCGAGGTGTCCTTGCCGAACAGCACCCAGGCGGCGCCGGAGTTGGCGCCGTGGGGCGCGGCGCTGGGGCCGCCGACGATCAGATCATCGACGCCGTCGCCGTTGAGATCGCCCGCCGCCGAGACCGTGCCGCCGAGCGAGCCGCCGCCGGTGAAGCTGCCCGCCTCGCCATTGATCTGGAAACCGTTGGTCCCGTCCAGGGTCGACAGGTTCAGGTTGGCGGCAAAGCCGGAGGCCGTGCCGAAGACCACGTAAGCGCCGCCCGAGACCACGCCGTTGGGATCGATGCCGACGGCGCTGATGATGAAGTCCTGGATGCCGTCGCCGTTGATATCGCCCGCTGCCGCCACCGTCTTGCCGACATAGTCGAGGGTTGCCTCGCCGTTGACCTGGAAACCGGTGTCTCCGTCCAGGGCGAACACTTCAATGACGGCGGCGAGAGGCATCGGGGGCTCCGGGTCTGGCGAACCGAAGCGCCTGCCTCAGTCGGGATTTCGACAGACTACCGAACGCCGATATTTTCGAAAGCCCCCGAAATGGGGTGTTTAACGCCTCAGCAGGTCGGCCGGAATCGTCGGCTCGGAGATCAGCCGCTCGAACGCCTTCCAGCGCCCGTCCTGGTCGGGCGCGGCGGCCTCGACATAGGCCTGGGCCATCTCCTGGCCGAGGCCGTAGTTGATGACATAGCTGCGGTAGGTCTCGGTGAAGCTGATCGACTGCTCGGCCCGGGCGCGGCTGATCAGCTGGTACTTCTGAGCCAGGCCGATGGCCGTCTCGCGATCGATCTCGCCGTCCAGATACATCTGGGCGATGGTCAGGCGGGCGCCGGCCAGGTCCTTGGTCGCCTCGCCCAGCGCCACCTGCCGCTCGGCCGTGGCCGGGTCCAGCCCGGCCAGGGGGAACAGCACATCGCGCTCGAAGGTGATCTTGTCGGCCAGGGGGAAGGCCAGGTCGATGCCGTAGTTGGCGGTGCCCTCGGCGATCAGCGACTGCGGGCTGTAGAGCGGATAGACGGCGTACTCGATCCAGCCATGGCCCTTGGCCAGCTTCTGCTCGAGCAGCATGTTCAGCGCGTGGTGGCCGGGGTAGCCCTCATGGCAGCCCAGGTCGATGGCGCGGCTGATGCGGATCGGCAGGTCGGTGTTGATCTGGATCAGGCTGGTCGCGTTGCCCTTGTACCAGTTGTAGCCCGACCAGCTCTTGCCCTTCACGAACTCCAGGGTGAACTGCTCCTTGGCGGGCAGGGCGATGTGGGCGGCGGTGCGCTTGCGGCACTCGGCGATGCCGGCCCGCATGACCACATCCAGCTTGTCGGTCGGGATGATGTAGCGGTTCTGGAAGGCGTCGACCCGCTGCCACAGCGGCCCTTCGCCCGGGACCAGGGCCTCGATGCGGGCCAGCAGGGGATCGTAGGCGGCAAGCGGCTTCAGCTGCGGGCGGATGCCGAACAGGCCCTCGGCCTCGTCGGCGAACTTGAACCTGTCGCCCAGCGCCATGGACAGGCGGGTGTCGGCGGCCTTCAGCTGGCCGGCCAGGAAGACGCGGCGTCGCTGGACCAGCGGGTCGGTGGCGGCCGGCAGGGCGGCGAGGCGGGCGGAGAGGGCGCGGGCGTCCGTGCGCAGCCTGGCCTGATCGCGCGGCGCGGCCTTGGCGGCTTCCTGCCATTCGGGCGGGCCGTAGTAGGCGTCGACGTAGCCCTCCTCGCGCACGCCCGCCTCCAGGGTCAGCTTCACGAAGTCGACGGCGATGGCGTCGAGGCTGTCGGGGGCGGCCTTGGGGGTTCCCGCGCAGGCGGTCAGCAGGCAGGCGGCGAGGACGGGCAGCAGGCGCTTGAACATGGAGAACCCCGGACAGTGGAGACCGTCCGGGGTTTCGCATGCTCTCGGGCGATTGGGTAGCTAGGCGCTGGGCGTCGTCAGCTTGGAGCCGTACTTCGACCACAGCGTCGTCCCGCCGGCGATGGCCGCCCGGCGCGTGGCGGGATTGGCCAGCAGGCCGATGGCGGCGATGCCGCCGACCACCGCCAGCACGCTGAGCACGGGATGGGCCCTGGCCGTGGCGACCAGCCGGGTTCCGGCGACCGACAGGTTGGCGCGGGCGTCCTGCGTCTTCTCGGCGACCAGGGCGCGGGCGTCATGGGCCTTCTCGGCCACCGCCTGGCGGGTATCGACGCCGAAGAAGCGGTCGAGGAAGCCCAGCGCGCCGCCGCCGTCGTTGGCGGGGGCGCCGTCGGTGAACTGGGTGGGGACGTAAGCGGGACCTTGGGCGGCGGGCATGAGGGGAACTCCTTGAACTGGTTTCCACTCAAACGCCCGAGGGGCCCGGTCGATCCGGCCTAAAGCAGCCAGGTCGAGGTGTGCATCGTCACGTCGCCGTTGATCTTCATGGTGTAGTCGGCCTTGCCGTCGCCATCGACGTCCAGCTTCAGGGTGGTGGTCCCGGCCTTGTAGGAGAGGCTCATCTGGCCGGCGACGCCGGTCAGCTCGGCCACGGCGGTGAAGGCCTGGTCGCCGTCGGTCGCGGTGTTGGCGTCGATGGCGGTCAGGTTGATCAGGTCGCCGTCGCCGACCGAGAAGTCGCTGATGCGGTCCTTCTCGCGCAGGCCGACGCTCTCGGCGGACAGCACGAAGGTGTCCGCTCCGGCCCCGCCGGCCATCCTGTCGTTGCCGCGCCCGCCGGTCAGGGTGTCCGCCCCGGCCCCACCGGCCAGGGTGTCGTTGCCGTCCTGGCCGAGCAGCTTGTTGGCGCCGCTGTTGCCGGTCAGCTTGTTCTTCGCGTCGTTGCCCGTGCCGTCGATCGCGGTGGAACCGGTCAGTTCCAGCTCCTCGAAGAACATGCCCAGCGTCCAGGTAACCGCCGACTCCACCGTGTCGCGGCCGAAGCCGACCTCCTGCAGGATGTCGCCGACCACGTCGACGATGTAGGTGTCGTTGCCCGTCCCGCCCTTGAGGGTGTCGACCCCGGCCCCGCCGTCGAGGGTGTCGGCGGCGTGGCCGCCGTACAGCTTGTCTTCGCCGGCGCCGCCCTTGAGCGTGTCGGCGCCGCGCTGGCCGTAGAGGATGTCGGCGCCGTTGTCGCCGTTCAGGGCGTCGTTGCCGTTGCCGCCGTCGAGGTTATCGATGCCTTCTCCGCCGTTGAGGACGTCCGCGTCGCCCCCGCCGAACAGGGCGTCGTCGCCCTCGCCGCCGTTGAGGGTGTCGTCGCCGCGCATGCCCCGGAGGGTGTCGTCACCCTCCATGCCGTCGAAGGTGTCGTCGTGGCCGCCGCCGATGACCAGGTTATCGTCGTCCGGATCGGGCAGCGACAGGGTGACGGCGTCGTTGAGCAACTGGCCGAGGGCGTCCTGGTCGCCGCCGGCCGCGGCGGCGGCGAGTTCCTCGGCGATGGTGCTGGCGCTGGACATGGAAAACCCCCTCAAGACACTGACCTCACCCTAGCCGGGCGCCCCGTTGTGGGCAACGGCTCAGTCGTCGCGGGCGAGGCCCTTGAGCAGGGTCTGGAAGACGCCGCGGCGCAGGGCCGAGGGGTCGACGGTGGAGGGCAGCTTGCCGGCCATCTGCAGCACCAGCCCGCCGTGCAGGGTGGCCCACAGCATATGGGCGATCAGCTCCGGGTCGCCCTTGGCCTTGCCGCTGTCGACCAGGCCCTGGGCCTGGCCGACCATCATCGCCCGGGCCCGGCCGCTGGCGGCGACCAGCTCGGGATAGTCGGCCTCATTGGGCTGCGACAGGTCGAACATCAGGCGGTAGGCGTCCGGCTGTTCGAGGGCGAAGCGGACATAGGCCCGGCCCACCGCCTCCGACCGGGCGACCGGGTCGGTCTCGGCGTGGAAGGCGGCCTCCATCGCCTCGGCGAAACGGCCGAAGCCGCTGGCCCGGACGGCGGCGAGGATGTCGTCCTTGTCCTTGAAGTAGCGGTAGGGGGTCATCGGACTGACTCCCAGCTCGGCGGCCAGCTGGCGCATGGTCACCGCCTCGGGGCCATGCTCGGCGAACAGACGCTCGGCGGCGGCGCAGAGGCGCTCTCGGAAATCTTCGACCTGGGAGGGGGAAAGGGCGCGGGGCAAGGACACAAAACCATGAGAAGCTGTTGTCAGAGCCTATAGCTTACATTATAAGTTTACATCGTAAAATAAAGAGGACGCCATGGATCGCTGGGACTATCTGATCGCCAAGGACGACCTGACCAAAGGTGAGCTGCGCGCCGCGCCGGCCGCCGACCTGGCCGAGGGCGAGGCCCTGCTGGCGGTCGAGAGCTTCTCGGTCACCGCCAACAACGTCACTTACGGGGCGATGGGCGACGCGTTCGGCTACTGGAAATTCTTCCCGGCCCCCGACGGGTACGGCCGCATTCCGGTCTGGGGGTTCGCGACCGTCGTGGCCTCGAAGGTCGAGGGGATCGAGCCCGGCCTGCGCCTGTTCGGCTACCTGCCGATGTCCAGCCACTTCACGGCCAGGCTGGTCAAGCGCGGCGGCGGCTACGTCGATGCGGCCGAGCACCGGGCCCAGCTGCCGCCGACCTACAACGAGTATGCCCAGGCGCAGGAGCCGACGGCGACGGACGATCACCGCTCCCTGCTGCGGCCGCTGTTCGCCACCAGCTGGCTGATCGACGACTTCCTGGAAGAGGCCGGCGACTTCGGGGCCAGATCGGTGATCCTGACCAGCGCCTCCAGCAAGACGGCCCTGGGCCTGGCCTATCGCCTGGCCAAGCGCGGCGTCGCCGTCATCGGCCTGACCTCGCCCGGCAACAAGGCCTTCCTGGAGACGGTGGGGACGTTTGGCCAGGTCGTCGCCTATGACGACATCGAAAGGCTGAGCCTCGACGGCCCGGTGGCCATCGTCGATTTCGCCGGCAACGCGGGCGTCATCGGCCGCCTGCACCGCAAGTTCGCCGAGGCCGTCGTCCACAGCGCCATCGTCGGGGTCACCCACTGGGAGGCCGCGCCCGAACAGGGCGACCTGCCGGGCGCGCCGCGGGCCCTGTTCTTCGCCCCCGACCAGATCCGCAAGCGGATTGGGGAGTGGGGCCCGGCAGAGTTCGGCCGGCGGTTCGCCGAGGCCCTCGCCGATTTCGTGGCCGGCAGCCCCTGGCTGAAGCTGGAGACGGCCCATGGGCCGGACGGGCTGGCGCAGGCCTGGGCGGCGGTGGTCGGCGGCAAGGCGTCGCCCGACACCGGGCTGATCGTCAAACTCTAGAAAACAAACGGGAGAAGCGGATCATGGATGGCGAATCTCGGGGCAACCCCTTTCTGCGCGGCAACTTCGCGCCGGTGCGCAGCGAAGACGACTTCGACCTGGCCGTCATCGGCCTGCTGCCGGAGGCCATCTCCGGGACTCTGTACCGCATCGGTCCCAACCCGCAGTACGAACCGGACGAGCGGGCCTACCACTGGTTCGGCGGCGACGGCATGGTCCATGCCTTCGAGATCGAGGGCGGCAAGGTGCGCTACCGCAACCGCTATGTCCGCACTCCGCGCTGGCAGACCGAGCACGCGGCCGGCCGGCGGCTGTACGGGCCGATGGGCAACCCGATGCTGACCGATCCCAGCGTCATGGGAACCGACAGCGGGGTGGCCAACACCAACATCATGCTGCACGCTGGCCGCCTGCTGGCCCTGGAGGAGGCGCATGCCCCGTTCGAGGTCGAAGCCGGCACGCTGGAGCCGGTCGGCTACCGCGACTTCGGCGGCAAGGTCACCGCCCATCCCAAGGTCGACCCGCGCACCGGCGAGCTGGTCTTCATCGCCTATTCCGACGACGAGATGCCGCTGAACAACAAGGTCAGCTGGGGCGTCGCCGGGGCCGATGGCGTGCTGATCAAGCGCGAGACCTTCGACGCCCCCTACTGCTCGATGATCCATGACTTCGCCCTGACCGACCGCTTCGTGATCATCCCGCTGCTGCCGCTGACCGGCAGCCTGGAGCGGGCGATGAGCGGCAAGCCGGCCTTCGCCTGGGAGCCGGAGAAGCAAGCCCAACTGGCCATCATCGACCGCGAGCAGGGTGTGGCCTCATTGCGCTGGGCGCCGGTCTCGGCCGGCTATGTCTTCCATGTGACCAACGCCTGGGAGGAGGGCGACAGCCTGGTGGTCGACGTCATGCGCTACCCGCAGGCGCCCTTCTTCCCGCTGGCCGACGGCTCTCCGGGCCGCGAGACCGGGGCGGTGTCCCTGCGCTGGCGGATCGACCTCTCCGGCGAAGAACCGGTGGCGACCGAGCAGGTCCTCGATGACCTGGCCGGCGAGTTCCCTCGCTGCGACGAGCGCCGGGCCCAGCAGCCGCACCGCCACGCCTGGTTCTCCGGCCAGCAGCGCCGGCCGGGCGACATCCGCGGCGACAGCTTGGCCCATCTCGACACCCACACGGGTGAGCGCAGCGTCTGGACCGAGGAGGGCGTCGGCGGGGTCGGCGAGCCGATCTTCGTGCCGCGCTCGGCTGATTCGGCCGAGGGCGACGGCTGGATCCTGACCATCCTGTTCAGGCCACGCACCGACACCAGCGAGCTGGCGGTGTTCGACGCCCTGGATGTGGCCGCCGGGCCGGTGGCCCTGGCCCCCGTGCCGCGCCGCATCCCCTTCGGTTTCCACGCCAATTTCGTTGCCCTCTAGGCCACAGTTGCGGTTGTTCGCCGCCACACCCCCTTTCATAGGTTGCTCCGCCCACGGGTCCGTCTAGGATGAAAACCAACGGTGGGCAGGGGGCCAGCCGGGGCGGTCAAGGCTGGACGCGTATAGGTCCGGCGCCGAGCGTGAGTGGGGCTGATGGCTATCGCCGATCTGGCGGTTTTGGACTGGAGCGGCGTCGTCATCGACGCGGCGGGTCTTGAGTCCGTGCATGGACGGGCGGCGGGGACCGACGCCGTGCCCACGGGCCTGCGCCGACGCATGCCGAAATTTTCCCTGGCCGCCGTGCGTTGCGCGGTCGGCGTCGCCACGCCCGGCTGCGAGCTGGTGTTCGCCTCGCGCTATGGCGACGTGACCACCGCCCTCATGCTCTCCGAGGCGATCGTCGCGGCCGATCTGTTGTCGCCGTCAGCCTTCTCGGCCTGCGTCCACAATGCCGCCCCGGGGCTGACCGCCCAGGTGGTCGGCGAGAAATCCAGCCACACGGCGGTCGCCGCCGGCGACGCCAGCCTGGCCGCCGGCCTGCTGGAAGCCTGGCTGCGGCTATCGTCGGGCGAGGCCGCGCAGGTCGTCGTGCTGTTCGCCGAGCAGATCATGCCGGGCGTCTACGCCGAGTTCGACCACGAGCCGGACGCGCCCTTCGTCGCCCTGGCGCTGCGTCTGGGCCTGGGCGCGGCGGGCGATGTGTCCGAGGTCGGGCGCGGCCGGACCGGCGCCCTTGCCCTGATCGGGGCCCTGGAAGCGGGCGCCGGGGCGGTCAGGGCCGCCGCCGACGTTCGGGCGGCCGCCTGATGATGGGCCTGTTGCGCAAGGTCGAGCGGGGCGGCCGGGTGGTGAGCACCGGCATTTCCTTCCTGCTGTTCGGCGTCGGCGGCCTGGCCATGGCCCTGGCCATCTTCCCGCTGATCAACATCGGCTTCCACGCCCGCGACCTGCGCCAGCGGATCGCCCAGATCATCGTGCAGCGGACCTGGCGGCTCTACATCCGCATCATGCGGCTGATGGGCACCCTGACCTACGAATGCCGCGGCGAGGACAAGCTGAAAGCCGACCATGGGGTGATGGTCGTCGCCAACCATCCCTCGCTGCTCGACATCGTCTTCATGATGGCCTTCATGCAGCGCACCAAATGCGTGGTGAAAGCCGGGGTGTGGAACAACCCGTTCATGGCCGGCGTCGTGCGGGCCGCCGGCTACATCCCCAACCTCGGCGATCCCGAACGGCTGCTCGAGGACTGCGCCCAGGCCCTGCGCGAGGGCAACAATGTGGTGATCTTCCCGGAGGGCTCGCGCACCGTTCCCGGCCAGCCACGCGTCATGCAGCGCGGTTTCGCCTATGCGGCGCTGAAGGCCGGCGCGCCCGTGCGGCTGGTCAGCATCACCTGCGTGCCGCCCAATCTGCAGAAGGGCGTGCCCTGGTACCGGGTGCCGGTCACTAAGCCGCACTGGACGTTGATCGTGCATGACCGCATTGAAGTTTTTGAATTCGCAGGGCAAGACCCGCTGCCTGTCGCGGCGCGTCACCTGGTGACTCGTGTCGACGAGATGATGGAAGAGAAGCTGCGCGCATGAGCGACCTGGAACACGACATCAAGGTGATGATCATCGATGTCCTCAACCTCGAGGACGTGACCCCCGATGACATCGACGCGCAGGAAAATCTGTTCGGCGATTCCGGCCTGGCGCTCGACTCCATCGACGCGCTGGAGATTGGCGTCGGCGTGCAGAAAAAGTACGGCATCAAGATCAATGCCGAGGACAAGAGCACCCGGGCCCATTTCCAGTCGGTCCGTTCGCTCGCCGAGTTCGTCGCCGCCCAACAGCAGGCCGCGTGACGGAGGGGATGATGGACAGACAGGCCGTTTACAAAGAGATCGCCGACTTCCTCGTGGAGACCTTCGAGGTCCCCGAGCATGAGTTGACCCCCGACGCCGACCTGGTCGAGAACCTCGGCCTCGACAGCATCGACGCCGTCGACCTGATGGTGAAGCTGCAGGAGATCACCGGCAAGAAGGTGACGCCGGAGCAGTTCAAGTCGGTGCGGACGATCAACGACGTGCTCGACGTGACGGAACAACTCACCGCCAATGGCTGAACCGACGGCGGGTCCGCCCGCCCAAGGCAAAGGGGTGGGGCGGCGTCGCCCGGACCTGGCCACCGTCGCCCTGGCGGTGATCACCCTGCTCTATCCGTTCATCGCCCTGTTCGCGGTCAAGGCCATCGGCCCGATCCCCGTGGTCGCGGCCCTGTGCCTGCTGCTGGTGCTGCGGGTGGCCTTCGGCTGGGGCAAGGGGGTGCCGCTGGGCATGGCCCTGGCCCCGCTGGTCGTCGCCCTCTTGATGGGCCTGACCATGGTCTGGGACGCCCATAAGGCGGTGCGCTTCTACCCGGTGTTCATGAACGCGGCCATGCTGGCGGCCTTCGCGGCCAGCCTCTTCAAAGGCCCCAGCATGATCGAGCGGCTGGCCCGCATCGCCGAGCCGGACCTGCCGGAAGCCGGCGTGCGCTACACCCGCAAGGTGACCTTCGTCTGGTGCGGCTTTCTGTTGCTCAACGGCCTGGCCGCCCTGTGGACCGCCCTCTATGCCAGCCTTGAGGTCTGGACCCTGTACAATGGCTTCATCGCCTATCTGCTGATGGGGGCGCTGTTCGGCGGCGAGTTCCTGGTGCGGAAGTGGGTGCGTAAGGGGGAGGCGGCGTGACGGGCGAGGGTTCGTTCCTTCTCCCGCTTGTCGGGAGAAGGTGGCCGCGAAGCGGTCGGATGAGGGCAGCGCCGGCCGGTCCGATTGCGCGCGTTCTGGCGCCACCCGTACAGCCGCCTACCTTCCTCAGCCGGCGCCGCCCTCATCCGACCCCCTTCGGGGGCCACCTTCTCCCGACAAGCGGGAGAAGGGCACTGTGATGTCCTTCATCGCCACCCTGCTGGCGGCCGGGGCCGACCATGTGCTGTTCACCGGCGAGCGCGACGTCACCGCCGGCCAGTTGCGGGCCACGGCCGCCGACCTCGCCCCCCGGATGGACGGCGAGGAACCGCTGTTCCTGCATACCGCCTCGGCCGCCCTGTTCGCCGCCGCCCTGCTGGCCGCCGCCGTGGCCCGCAGGCCTCTGGTGCTTCCGGCCCATACCCAGGCCTCCTACCTGGCCGAGGTTGGCGGAGCCGGCGCGCGGCTGCTCGACGACGCGGCCATCGTCCTGTCGGACGGTATCGATGCGACCTTCGGCGACGCCGCCGACGACGTCGCCCTGACCTTCTTCACCTCCGGCTCGACGGGCGTTCCCAAACGCATTGAACGGCGACTGGCCCAGCTGGAGACCGAGGCCCGGGCCCTGGAGGCGGTGTTCGGCCCCGAGGCTGGCGCCGTGCAGGCCACCGTCTCGCACCAGCATATCTACGGCCTGATCTACCGCATCGTCTGGCCGGTGATGGCCGGCCGCCCCAGCGCCGACCGGGCCGCCGAATACTGGGAGAACCTCGACGGCAGGCTGGGCCGCGGCGTCACCCTGATCTCCAGCCCGGCCCACCTGACCCGGTTGCCGCCCGGCATGGACCTGGCCGCCCAGGCGCCGGACCTGATCTTCTCCTCCGGCCAGCTCCTGCAGACCCCCGCCGCCCTGGCCTGCACCGCCGCCTTCGGCCGGCCGGTGACCGAGGTGCTGGGCAGCACCGAGACCGGCGGCGTCGCCTGGCGCCGCCAACAGGCCGGCGACGAGCCCTGGACGCCGTTCGAGGTGGTCACACTGGGCTGGGGCGAGGACGGGGCCCTGAGCGTCACCACCCCCTACCTGGACGGCGGCGAGCCCTTCCCGATGGGCGACCGTGGGGAGGCGCTCACTGACGGCCGCTTCCGCCTGCTCGGCCGCGCCGACCGCATGGAGAAGATCGACGGCAAGCGCGTCTCCCTGACCCGCGTCGAGGAGGCCCTGGCCGCCCTGCCGCTGGCCACCGAGGCGGCCGCTTTCACCCTGCAGGACCGCAAGGGCGCGCTGGCCGCCGTCGTCGCCCTGAGCCCTGACGGTCAGGCGGCGCTGGAGGCGGAAGGGGCTTTTCGGCTCGGGCGCCATCTTCGCGCCGCCTTGGCCGATAGACTGGAGCCGATCGAGAGGCCTAAACACTGGCGGTTCGTCGATCGACTGCCGACCGACGCCCAGGGAAAACGCCGCTTGAGTGACCTTCGCGCCCTGTTCGACGCGCCCCGCATGCCGCCCTTCGCGCTGGTCAGCCGCGAGGGCGACGTCGCGCAGCTGAAGGTGACCCTGCCGCCGACCATGGCCTGGTTCCAGGGCCACTTCCCCGGCGAGCCGATCCTGCCCGGCATCAGCCAGGTGCATATGGCCGTGCTGCTGGCCGCCGAGGTGCTGGGCTGGGCGCCGGAGGGCTCGGACCTCAACCGGGTGAAGTTCAAGGACATCGTCCGGCCGGGCGAGACCCTCGACCTGACCCTGACCGCCGACCGCGACAGGGGCCGCCTGAGCTTCCGCTGGCTGCGCGCCAACGGCGGCGAAGCCTCCTCCGGCAGTGTGGGCTAGGCGCGATTACCATCTTCGGGTGACTTTTCGGGCCATTGCGGCTAAACAGCTTCCATCGCTGGCCAAGACCCTTGGGCGCCAGCGACTGAGAGAGACGGCCATGAGCCGCGTACTCCCGCCTGCAGGCTGTGGAGCGACGCATGGGCACCCATGACATTCGCGCCCTCGGCCGTCCCTGACAGGAGACCCCATGATCGAGGAAGGATTCGTCCGCCTCTACGCCAACGACTTCTCTAGCCTGGCGGCGCGCGCCGAGGCGGGGGTCGAGGTGGAGGCGCTGGTCCAGAAGCGGATCGGTGAGGCGCGGAGCCATGCGGCGTTGATGGACGCGCGCAAGGGCGACGGACACCTGCCGGCGGTCGCCGACCGCCTGGTCGAGGAAGCCAGCCGCACCAGCAGCCGCGTCGTCCGCGAAATGCAGGACATCGCCGGGGCCATGGCGCGTCGCCGGGAGTTCCTCGAGCGCGTCGCCGGCATCCTGCGCACCCCGCCGACGGCGGCCAAGGCCACCATGGCCGTGCGCGGCTAGCCAGGGCCAACCGGCAACGAAAAAGGGCCGGCTCCTCGCGGAGCCGGCCCTTCTCGTTGGTCACGCTCGAAAGCTGATTAGGCTTGGAGGTTGCCAGCGGACATCTTGCCGCTGCGCTTGTCCTTCTCGAGTTCGTACGTGATCTTCTGACCTTCTTCGAGGCCGCGGAGACCCGCGCGCTCGACGGCCGAGATGTGCACGAAGACGTCAGCGCCGCCTTCATCAGGTTGGATGAAGCCGAAGCCCTTGGTTCCGTTGAACCACTTGACGGTGCCGGTAGACATATTGGTAGTCCTTAGATCATGAGTTCTCGCCCACGCGCATGTCGCGCGGGTGATCAATTTCGAGATGGTCGGGGTGCAGGTCCGGGCGCTTCACTGAGTGAAGCAGGGGATATACGGCCGAACCGAAACGAATTCGATGCCCCAAAACTGACAGACCTTCGAAGGTTTCGCAAGAAATATTTCCGGAAGTGTTTTGCGGCCCCTCGTATTGACGCTCACGCATCCCGATATGACCTTCAGGCGTTTTGTCGATGAACGGCGAATCCTGCCCGCCATCGGAGCCCCCACATGACCCTTCTCGACCGCCTGCCCGGCCTGACCGACGTCGAGGTCAACAATCTGCTGGCCAACGCCCGCCGCCTGAGCGAGGGCGATCATGCGGCCCGCAAGGCGGCGGCCAGCGAAATCCTGCCGGCGCTCGAGGCCGAAGCCGAGACCCGCGGCGCGGCAAAGTCGGCGGCGCTTTCGGCGGCCCGCAAGGCGCGCGTTCCGGCCAAGCGCAAGGCCAGCCAGGAGGACGTCGTCACCGAGGTCGCCTAGACTCGCCCGCCGACAAATAGCCGCCGATCCTGCAACCGCTTTTACCTTTCGTCGTTATCGGGCTGGGGCGGCGTTTTGCTGCGGCCCGAAGCGCCGGAGCGGCTGTGCCGACGACATCGACATCTTCCCGGCCCGTCGACGATCCTCCGCGGATCTCGACCGGCAACGACGGGCTGGACGACATCCTGACGGGCGGTCTCGACGCCGACCGGATGTATCTCTACGAGGGCCGGCCCGGCACCGGCAAGACGACCATCGCCCTGCAGTTCCTGCTCGAGGGCGCCCGCAACGGCGAGCGGGTTCTCTACATCAGCTTGTCGGAGACCCGCCGTGAGCTGGAGCTGGTCGCCAGCCGCCACGGCTGGAGCCTGGACGGCATCGACATCTTCGAACTGGTGCCGCCGGAGAACGTCCTCGATCCGGAACGCGAGCTGACCGTCCTGCACCCAGCCGAGGTCGAGCTCAGCGAAACCACCAAGCTGATCTTCGAGCAGGTCGAGGCGATCAATCCCAGCCGCCTGGTGGTCGACAGCCTGTCGGAGCTGCGGCTGCTGGCCCAGAGCTCCCTGCGCTATCGCCGCCAGATCCTGGCCTTGAAGCACTTCTTCACGACCCGCCGCTGCACGGTGGTCCTGCTCGATGACCTCACCGCCCACGAGACCGACCTGCAGCTGCATTCGATCTCGCACGGCGTGGTGCTGCTGGAACAGCTGGCGATCGAGTACGGGGCCGAGCGGCGGCGGCTGCGGGTGGTCAAGATGCGCGGCATCAACTTCCGGGGCGGCTTCCATGACTTCAAGATCGCCAGGGGCGGCCTGGCCATCTACCCCCGCCTGATCGCCGCCGAGCATCACGCCAGCTTCTCCGGCGTCTTCACCCCCAGCGGCAACCCCGAGCTGGACCGGCTGCTGGGCGGAGGTCTGGAGCGGGGCACCAACGCCCTGCTGATCGGCGCCGCCGGGGTCGGCAAGTCGTCGCTCGCCCTGACCTACGCCATCGCCGCCGCCGACCGGGGCGAGCACGCCGTCTACTTCGCCTTCGACGAGGGACGCGGCACCCTGGAAGCGCGGGCCGAGAGCCTGGGTCTGCCCCTGAAGGACAAGCTCGACAGCGGCCTGATTCGCTACCAGCAGATCGACCCGGCCGAGATGTCGCCGGGGGAGTTCGCCGACAACGTCATCCGCAGCGTCGAGGAGCGCGGGGCGCGGGTCGTCGTCATCGACAGTCTGAACGGCTATCTCAACGCCATGCCGGACGGGCGTTTCCTGATCCTGCAGATGCACGAACTGCTCAGCTACCTGGCGCAGCAGGGCGTCCTGACCATCCTGGTCCTGGCCCAGCACGGCCTGGTCGGGCCGATGGAGACGCCGCTCGACATCAGCTATCTCAGCGACGCGGTGATCATGCTGCGCTACTTCGAGCACGCTGGCCGGGTGCGGCGGGCCCTGTCGGTGGTCAAGAAGCGCAGCGGCGACCACGAGCACACCATCCGTGAGTTCAAGCTGTCGTCGCAGGGCATTTCCGTCGGGCCGCCGCTGACCCAGTTCAGCGGCATCTTCTCGGGCACGCCGACCTATCACGGCGACGATGCCCCCCTGCTGGGCTTTGAGGACCATGGCGTCCGCTGAGGAGCAGCCCGGCCGGGTCCTGGTCTATGCCCCGATCGGCCGGGACGGGCCGGCTTCGGCCGAACTGCTGCGGCGGGGCGGGCTGGAGGCCTTTGTCTGCGAGGACCTGCCCTGCCTGGTGCGGGAGCTCGAGGCCGGCGCGGCCGCCGTCTTCGTCGCCGAGGAGGGGTTGTTCGGCAAGGAGCTGACGACGCTGTCGGGATGGATCGAGGCCCAGCCGCCCTGGTCGGACCTGCCCTTCGTGGTGCTGACCAGCCGCCACGAGCAGCCGCGCGTCGCCGCCTGGCGCAAGGCGATCGTCGAGACCCTGCGCAACGTCTCCCTGCTGGAACGCCCCGTCCAGCCGATCACCCTGACCAGCGCCGTTCAGGCGGCCCTGCGGGCCCGCTTCCGGCAGTATGAGGTGCAGGCCCTGCTGGCCGCCCGCGAACGAGCGGCCCACGATCTGGAAGCCCTGGTCGCGGCCCGCACCCAGCAGCTGAAGACCGCCAACGCCGAACTGGTCGCCCAGATCGCCGAGCGCACCCGCATCGAGGAAAACCTGCGCCAGGCCCAGAAGATGGAGGCCATCGGCCAGCTGACCGGCGGCGTCGCTCACGACTTCAACAACCTCCTGATGGTCATCCAGGGCGGGCTCGACATGATGGGCCGCCAGGACGATCCGGCGCGGCAGGCGCGGCTGTTGCAGGGGATGCGCCAGGCAGCCGAGCGGGGCTCGGCCCTGACGCGCCAGCTGCTGGCCTTCTCGCGCCGCCAGCCGTTGGCCCCGGAGGCGGTCGATCTGCGGGTCCGGGTCGGCGGAATGCGCGAGCTGCTCGACCGCTCGCTGCGGGGCGATGTCCATGTCGACCTGGAGTTCGACGAGGGCCTGTGGCCGGTCGAGGTCGATCCCGGCGAGCTGGAGCTGGTCATCCTCAACCTGGCCTTCAACGCGCGCGACGCCATGCCCAAGGGCGGCGAGATCATCATCTCAGCCCGCAATGTCGAGGACTGGCGCGAGGGCGACGTGATCGGCGACTTCGTGTGGCTGGAGGTGCGCGACAACGGCTCGGGCATGAGCGAGACGGTGAAGGCGCGGGTGTTCGAGCCCTTCTTCACCACCAAGGAGGTCGGCAAGGGCTCCGGGCTGGGCCTGGCCCAGGCCTACGGCTTCGCGCGGCAGTCGGGCGGTTCGGTGCGCATCGAGTCCAAGGTCGGGGAGGGGACGAGCGTCATCCTCATGCTGCCGCGCTCGACCAGGCCGGTCAGCGAGACCCCGAGGCCGGCGCTGGACACGGGGCCGGTGCGGAGCCCCAGCCGCTTCAGCGGCTGCGTGCTGCTGGTCGAGGACGACGACGAGGTCGCGGCCCTGGTCACCGAGATGCTGCACCAGATCGGCTTCGACGTGACCCGCGCCGCCTCGGCCGCCGGCGGTCTGGGGGCCCTGGCCAACGGCCGCAAGATCGATGTGGTGTTCAGCGACATCATGATGCCGGGGGCAATGAACGGCGTCGACCTGGCCCGCGAGATCCACCACCGCCGGCCCGACCTGCCGATCCTGCTGACCAGCGGGTTCGCGGAGGCCTCGAAGCGGGCGGCCGCGGACGTCGGGGTGCATGTGCTGCCCAAGCCCTACCGGCTGGAGGAGCTGGCCAGCGCGATCCGGGAAACGATGGGCGAGGCTTAGTGGGCGGCGGCCGCCACGGCGTGCGCCGTCGTCCAGGCTGAACTGCTCAGGACCATGGCGAAGACGACCAGCGCCCCGGCGCCGACGCGGCGGACCACGCCGCTGGGCAGCTGTCCGGCGCTGCCGGCGCGGATGCCGGCGCCAAGGGCGATCCAACTGCCGCCGACCAGCACGATCATGGCGCAAAGACCCAACAGATAGGGCAGTCCCTGAAGCAGCCGGCCGTCGGCCAGGTGGGGCAGGATGGTGAAGGCGAAGATGACCGCCTTGGGATTGAGCAGGGTGGTGGTGAACACCCGGCGGAACTTGACCGGGTCGGTAGAGATCAGGGCGCTGGAGCCCTCGCGCCACAGCTTGACCGCCAGCCAGACCAGGTAAGCCGAGCAGAGCACCTTCAATGTCACCCCGACCATCGGATTGCCGCGCACAAGGGCGCCAAGCGCCAGGGTCAGGACAAGGATGGAGATCATGTAGCCGGCCAGCTCCGCGCCCAGCAGGCGCAGCGAGGGCCGCAGCCCTGCTGCCGCCCCGGACGTGGCCAAGAGGGTGTTGGTCGGCCCAGGCGTCCCCAGCAGGAGCAGCGTGGCCAGGATGAAGGCGAAGGGATCGACCATGTTCAGACCCGCTTGAAGATCACCGAGGTGTTGATGCCGCCAAAGGCGAAATTGTTCGAGGCGAAGAACTCGCCGTCGACGTCGCGCCCCGTCCCATCGACGTAGTCGAGCGGGGCGCAGCGCGGATCGGCTTCCTTGAAGTTGGCGATCTGCGCCATCCAGCCGGTGCGCAGCATCTCGATGCCAAGCCAGGCCTCGATGGCCCCGCAGGCCCCCAGGGTGTGGCCGAAGTGGCCCTTCAGGGTGTGGAAGGGGACCTTGTCGCCGTAGACCTCCAACGTCGCCTTGGCCTCGGAGGTGTCGCCGGCGACGGTGGCGGTGCCGTGGCCGCTGATGAAGGCCAGGTCCGAGGGCGCCAGGCCGGCGTCGCGCAGGGCGTCGCGCATGACCACCGCCTGGACGTCGCCGTCCGGGTGGCTGATGTGGGCCCCGTCGGCGTTGGTGGCGAAGCCGACGATCTCGGCCAGCGGCGTCGCGCCGCGCGCCAGGGCGTGCTCCAGCTCCTCCAGCACCAGGAAGGCGGCGCCCTCGCCGGTGACCAGGCCGTCGCGGGAGACGTCGAACGGCCGGCTGGCGGTGTGGTCGTTGATCTTGCTGGTGGCGTAGAGGCGGTCGAAGACCATGGCCATGGTCGGGCACAGCTCCTCGGCGCCGCCGGCCAGCATGACGTCGGCCTTGCCTGCCTGGATGGCCTCAACGCTGTAGCCGATGCCCTGGCTGCCCGAGACACAGGCGCTGGAGGTGGTGATGATCCGGCCCTTGATGCCGAAGTAGACGCTGACATTGACCGGCGCGGTATGGGCCATCATGCGGATATAGCTGGTGGCGTTCAGCTTGCCGGCCTTGCCGGTGACCATGAAGTTACCGAAGTCGACCGTCGGCTCGGTCGAGCCGTAGGAGCTGCCGGCGGCGACCCCGACCCGGCCGGTGGCCAGGATCGGATCGTCCTTCAGGCCGGCCTGCTGCAGGGCCCGGTCGGCGGCGTCGACGGCCATGACCGAGACGCGGCCCATGGAGCGCATGGCCTGGCGGGGGAAGTGGCCCTCATGCTTGAACCAGTCGGCGCCGCCGGCCACCTTGATGCCCATGTCGGTGAGCCGTTCCCACTCGGGCATGTAGCGGATGCCGGTCTCGCCGGCGCGCATCCTCGCCTCGATCTCGGACCACTGCTGGCCCATCGAGGTGATGCCCGCCATTCCGGTCACCACGACACGACGCATCACACCAATCCCCCGTTTACCCCGATAACCTGCCGGGTGATGTAACCAGCTTCCGGCGAAAAGAGAAACGCAATCAGGGCGCTAACCTCGTCGACCTGCCCGATTCGGCGCATCGGGATGGCCTCGATCACCTCCGGACGCACCTCGCCGATCATGCCGGTGTCGATCAGTCCGGGGGCCACGGCGTTGACGCAGATCCTGCGTGTGGCGAGCTCCATGGCCAGCGCCTTGCAGGCCCCGATGACGCCGGCCTTGGCGGCGCTGTAGTTGACCTGGCCGCGGTTGCCCATGACGCCGGAGACGCTCGACAGCGCGATGATCCGGCCCCCGTCGCGGCGGCGGATCATCGGCATGGTGAGCGGATGGACCACGTTATAGAAGCCGTCGAGGTTGGTGCGCAGCACAATGTCCCAGTCGTCGCCGTCGATGGCCGGGAAGGCGTTGTCGCGGGTGATGCCGGCGCTGAGCAGGACGCCCCAGTAGGGGCCCTTCTCGGCCAGCCGCGCCTGCAGGGCGGCGGTGACGGCGGCGCGGTCGGAGACGTCGAAGCTGATCAGGTCGGCTTCCGACCCGGCGGCGCGGATTTCTTCGGCGGTGGCTTCAGCCCCGGCGCGATCGCCGCCGTAGTGGACGGTGATCGGATGGCCGGCCGCGCCGATGCGGATGGCGCTGGCCTTGCCGATGCCCTTGCTGGCCCCGGTGACCAGCACCGGCCGTTTGGCGTTCAGCTCGCGGCTCACAGCTTTGTCCCCTCGAGGTAGGCGGAGATGTTGTCGGGCTGGAAGACGTTGACCGTCGCATTGGCCACTTCCGCCCCGTCGGCGTCCAGCACCCGGCACTGATAGCTGCTCGTCTCGCCGTCGATCAGGCAGGTGGATTCCAGGGTCAGGGTCTCGCCCGGCTGCAGCCAGTTCCTGGAGGCCGCGAACTTGCGGCAGCCGAGCAGGAAGCCGAGCGACGCCTCCTGGCCGCGGCGGAACCGGCGCAGGCCGTCGGTGGCGCAGATGCCCTGGGCCATCATCTCGAAGGCGGCGTAGGTCGGCACGCCCTTGCCCGGGGTCAGGAACAGGCTGTCGGCCGGGATCACATAGTCGGCGCGGGTGATCTCGCCCTCCTCGCCGACGACGCGGTCGATGAGCAGCATGGGCGCGCGGTGCGGGACCAGGCGGTCGATGTCAGGATAGGGGGCGGGATAATCGGTCATGACTGGCTGAGGATGACGGCGGCGTTGTTGCCGCCGAAGGCATAGGAGGCCGATAGGGCGTGACGAAGGCCGTTCGCCCGATCGCCGGGCGCGGCCAGGCGGACGGGGGCCAGCTCGGGGTCGGCCTGGCCGTCCCAGATGTGCGGCGGCAGGGCGCCGTCGTTCTCGAAGGCCAGCAGGCAGAAGCTGGCCTGCACCGCCCCGGCGGCGCCCAGCGTGTGGCCGGTCAGCGGCTTGGTCGAGCTGACCGGGGTGGCGTCGCCGAACACCCGGTTGATGACGCCGGCTTCCATGCGGTCGTTCAGCTCCGTGCCGGTGCCGTGCAGGTGGACATAGCCGATGTCGCGGGCGTCGAGCCCGGCCATGGCCAGGGCCTTGCGGGCGGCCGCCTCGCCGCCGGCCCCGGTCGGGTCGGGGGCGCTGATGTGGTGGGCGTCGCTGGTCTCGCCCCAGCCGGCCACACGGACGGGGGTCTCGTCGACGGTCAGCAGGAACAGGCCGGCCCCCTCGCCGATGTTGATGCCCTTGCGGTTGACGCTGAAGGGGTTGGTCAGTTCGGGGCTGAGGGCCTCCAGGGCGCCGAAGCCGTTGAGGGTCAGGTCGCACAGGGTGTCGAGGCCGCCGCACAGCACCGCGTCGCAGAGGTCGGCGGCGATCAGCCGGGCGGCCGCCGCGATGGCCTTGGCCCCGGAGGTGCAGGCGGTGGAGACGGCGTAGGCGGGGCCCGCCGCGCCGGTCAGGGCCTGGGCGGCCGCGACCGGGTCGTTCAGCTCCTGGACGTCGAAATGGTAGCCCTTGGGCCAGGGCTGGCCCTCAAGCTTGCTGCGTAGGGCGTGCAGGCTCTCGTCGACGCCGGAGGTGCTGGTGCCCAGCACCACCCCGACGCGGGCGGCGCCGTATCTGTCGATGGCGGCGGCGACGGCCGGGCCGATGTCCTTCAGCACATGGTCCAGCATGCGGTTGGTGCGGCTGCGGATCGCCGGCTGCTCAAGGTCCGTGGCCTCCAGGGCGAAGGGCAGGGCCCCGACTGGAACCTCGCGGCCGTCGGCCAGGCGCCAGCGGCCGGCCACGGTCGGCGGGGCGGCGCTGAACAGGTTTCTGGCCACCTCGCCCCGATCGGCGCCCAGGGCGCAGGCCACCGCGTGGCTGTGGACGAAAGCGCGCCGAATGCTCACTCGCCGGCCTCGCGGCTGACGATGGTCAGGCTGTAGCCGAAGTCGTGGTTGGTCAGGGTACGCCTGGTCGAGCCGTCGGCGTCGCGGACGGCTGGCGGGATGTCGACCACCAGTTCGTGGCCGCGGACCAGCTTGCGGTGGCCGTCGGGGTAGTCCCAGACCTCCAGCCTTCCGGCCAGGGCCTTTTCCAGCGCCGGTTTGGGCCAGTTACTCATCACCATGTCGGCCAGCACGTTCTCGGCCCGGAAGCCGGGCGGCGGCGGGCCGTCCGTCTTGCTATGCACGCCGCCTTCGTCCCAGTCGATCTGGGCGACGCGCGGGCCGGCCGGGGCGGTGACGATGATGGTCACCTTGCTGAGCGACAGGCTGACCAGGGCGTCGAAGGCGACCTTGCGGGGGCCGTAGGACGCGACGATCGACTGCGCCATCTCCCGCTCGCCCGGATAGCCCGGCGGGTTGGGCAGGGTCAGGTAGACCTGATCGCGGGCCACGGCGGCGGCGCCGGCCGGCGGCGGCGGACCGGGCGGCGCGGTCACGCAGCCGGCCAGCAACAGGCCGGCCAGCAGGGGAGCGAGACGGCGCGCGGTCATTCCGCCATGGTGGTCAGGAACCGGTCCACCGTCCTCAGGTATTTGGCGGGGTGCTGCACGATCGGGTTGTTGCGGTCCCAGGCGTAGCCGGCCAGCACCGAGGTCAGGTGGCGGACAATGTCGTTGGTCGCGTCCGGCTTGTTGAAAATGATCCGCTGCAGGCTCTCGTCATACCAGGTGGCGACGCAGGCCCGGAAGGTGTCGATGCCGACGTAGAGCTCGTCGGAGAACTCCGTCTGCCAGTCGACCGTCTCGCCGTTCAGCTGGCGGTCGATCAGGCCGGTGGCCAGCTGCGCCGACTTCAGGGCGATGGTGACGCCCGAGGAGAAGACCGGGTCGAGGAACTCGGCGGCGTTGCCCAGCAGGGCGTAGGACGGCCCGAACAGGCTTTTGACGCTGCAGGCATAGCCGTGGATCGTGCCCGGCTCGCGGTAGGGCTGCTTGTTCTTCAGCACCTCCTGCATGCGGCCGACCTTGGAGACCAACCTATCCAAGCGTTCCTGCTCGTTGGCCCCCGCGGCCTGGATGATCTCGGGCGAGCCGACCACGCCCATTGAGGAGATGCCGTCGGCCAGCGGGATCAGCCAGTACCAGACGTGGCGATGCTCGGGATGGATCGAGACCAGGATCTTGTTCCGGTCGAAGGTCGGATCGTCGATGTTGTCGATGACCTGGCAGAAGATGCCCTGGCGCGGCGGGAAGTCGGAGGGGACCTCCAGGTCCAGCAGCCGGCTCAGGGTGCGGCCAAAACCGCTACCGTCCAGGCAGAAGCGGGCCTCGATGGTGCGCGTCTCGCCGGCCTCATTCTTCACCGTCAGCTTGACGCCGTCATCGTCGCTCTCGAAGGCGGTGACCTCTTCGCCATAGACCACCTTGGCGCCCATCTCGGCCGCGCCGTCAGCCAGGATCTTGTCGAACTTCGAGCGCATCACCTGGATGGTGGTGCCCGGCCCCGGCGAGGATTTGTCGGGGAAGTAGATGTCCTTGTAGTCGTCGTTCAGCTGGAAGGCGGCGCCGTCCTTGAACTGAAAGTTGCCGGCCTGGACGGCCGGCAGCAGGCCGGCGTCGTCGAGGATGGCGATCGACTGGGCCAGCAGGCTCTCGCCGATCGAGAAGCGCGGGAAGTGGGTCTTCTCGATGACCTCGACCGTGCGCCCCTTCTGGCGCAGGAAGGCGGCCGCGGCGGCGCCCGAGGGACCTGCCCCGATGATGACGACATCAAGCTTTTCGGACATCTTTTTCCCCGAAGTACGCGGCGACAAAGGACAACCCGTAAGAGATGGCGAGGCCCGCTGCAACGGCGATGCCGAAAGCCCTCACGGGATAGGTGGAGCTGAGGCTCAAAAGCCCCATCGACAAAATCGCCGTCAGGGCGGTGATCAGGATCGGCAGGCCGGCCAGGGGCGAGCGCTTGCCGATGGCCGCCTCGTAGCGAAGGATCGAATAGTCCGCCCCCGTGCCGACCACCACGAAGGCCCCCATCAGCGAGAAGAAGCTCATCGGCGTGCCGAGCGCGCTGGCGGCGATGACCCCGCCGGCGACGCCCATGGCCGGCGCGATCAGAATGCTGAGCGCCGAGAGGCGCCGATAGATAGCAAGCAGGACGAGGCCGATGGCGAAGAAGGCGGCCAGCGCCGCCAGGCCGGCCATCCGGCGATAGCTGCCGAAGGCCTCGCTGTAGGCGCTGGCCGGGTCGACGTAGGCGGCGTCGGAGAGGCCCTTGGCGGCGGCGATGACGGCAGGTGCGGCGGCCTCGGGCACGGGAGCGATCAGGTAGCTGAGGTGCTGCGACTCGCCGCCGAGGCTGGCGATCCACTGGGGCAGCTTGACGCCCTGGGGCGCGTCGAAGGGCTTGAACGCCGCCACCGGGATGCCGAGCAGGGCGGCCCGCTCGGGCAGGCGCGGGGTGATCAGCGTCTCGCGGATGCGGGCCTCGCTCGCCGCCCGCTCGGCGGCCGGCGGATCGAAGCGGCCGGGGGCCAGGATGCCGCCGCGCGCTTCCGCGGGCAGGGTGGCCAGCACCGAGGCCTCGCGGGCCTTGGCGGCGTCGGCGGTCGGTCCCCAGGAGAGCAGGAAGTTGGGGCTGAAACCGACGCCCGAGGCTTTGCGCACCGCCTCTTCCTCGGCGATCAGCACCGGCGAACGCGGCTGGAACTTGCGGACGTCGTCCAGCGTCGAAAAGTGGGTGATGGCCCAGGCGGCGCCGGCCGTGAAGACGACCATGAAGGCGCCCAGCGTCCAGGCGTTCCACGACAGCCGGCCCCGCGCCGCCTCCAGCTTCGCCCAGAGTCCGGCGAACCGCTCGGCCTTGGCCGGCGCGACGCCGCGATCGAACAGCGGCACGATCAGGAAGGCGCAGGCCCAGGCGCTCAGCAGGCCGCCGACCGCGAACACCGCCATCTGGCTGAAGATCGGCACCCCGAACAGGGCCAGGCAGGCAAAGCCCATGGCGCTGGTGAGCATGCAGACCGTCACCGGCCGGACGATCATTTTCAGCCGCTCGGCGCTGCCCTGCCAGCGGGTCATCGGGCCAGTGGAGAGGTAGTAGATGGCGTAGTCGGCGGTGACCCCGACGAAGGCCGAGCCGAACACGAAGGTCAGCATATGGACCGTCTGGAAGACCGCGAACACCGCCGCCAGCGAGCCGAGGTAGCCGGCCCCGACCACCAGCAGGGTGATCGGCAAGGCCCGGAAGCGCCGAAAGACGATCAGCAGCAGGAGCACAATGCCCAGCGTCGAGGCGACCCCGACCGTGGAAATGTCCTTCTTGGCGTGCCTTGCGCCGTCCTCGGCATGGAAGGCCGCGCCAGCCCGCGCGATCTTCACCCCGTCCTTGAGGTGGTCCTGGCGCCAGGCCTCGACCACGCCGGTGAACGAGGCCTGGGTGTCGAGCTTGAAGGCCGAGCCGGTCAGCCGGCCGGTGATCAGGATCGCCCCGTCTTCGCCGGGCGCGCCAAAGCCCGTCTGCGGCAGCAGGCAGCCGGTCAGCCGCAGGGTCAGCAGGAAGGGGTCGCGCAGCAGCATCTCGCCGCTGACCGGGGCCACCGGCGAATAGAGCTGCACCAGCGACGCCTGCACGGCGCTCTCTGGGTCGAACCCGGCCGGCGTCGGCTCGCAGCGCAGCTGGTTGCGGTTGGCGAACATCCAGCGGGCGGTCTGTTCGCCGTCGACGGCGGCGTCGACGAAGACGCCGCTGTCCTTCAGGCGCTTGGAAAGGTCGGCGGCGGCGACCTCGGCCTTCTCCGGCGTCGGCGCCGAGACCAGCATGGCCACCCGGCTGGAGGCGGCGGCGCCGGCCTGGACCATGGCCTCGCGGATCGGAGGCTTCAGCGCCTTGGCGGGCAGCAGGGACTGGATGTCGGTGTCGAGCGCCCCGCCGCCCAGCAGGCGCACGGCGATGAACACCGCCGCCAGAACGCAGGCGGCCAGGTAGGCCCAAAGCAGTCCGTTACGTCCCCCCGACACCTGAACCTACCCCTTGCGCACGGCGCCCATCTCGATGGCGATGGTGTCGCCGTTGGCCTGGCGGATGGTCACCGCCTCGGCGCGGCTGCAGCCGGCGATCTCGATGGTGTTCAGGAAGCGCCCGAGATTGGCGTCCTTCGGTCTCAGCGCCAGCTTCCAGGCGCCGCCAGGCGCGGCCGCCCCGCCGCTGATGGTGTAGTAGCGCTTCAGGGCCTCGTAGTTGCCGCTGAGAATCTCGAACAGGCCGGAGCTGCGCAGGAAAGGATCGGCCGAGGCCGGCCCGACCGCCTGGGCGGGACCGCCCTGCACCGACTGGGTGATCTTGCCGGGGGTGATGGTCAGCCGCACATCGACCGGCTTGACCACCCGCCAGTCGATCCGGCCCGGCCTGGCGCTGGCCACGCCGGTCGAGATCAGCGGCGTCTTCATGCTCGACAGGCGGCGGGTCTGCTTGAAATCGAAGCTGCCGGTCTCGGCCTTCAGCTTGAACGGGTCGGCGCAGGCCGCGAAGGACGGACCCGCAACCGCCGCGATCAGGAGGCCGGCAACCAGGGCGCCAGCTTTTCGCGCAGGACGGGCGGGGTTTCCCAAAGCATGGTCTCCGATTTGATCTCGACCGCCACCTGGACGCTCGAACAGCGGTTGAGTCTCTGACCCGTCTTCAGGTCCTTGAATTCATAGTCGATTTTGAGGCGGTTTTCCCATTCGACAATGCCCGCGACGATTTCGATCTCCTGGTGCAGTCGCATCGGCCGCGCATAGCGGAACCGCATGTCGATGATCGGCCAGCCATAGCCGGACTCGATCATCGCCGTGTAGCCGTAGTCGATCTTGTCGAGGATGGCGACGCGGCCCAGCTCCATGAACTTGGGGTAGTAGCCGTGCCAGACGATGTTCATCGAGTCGATGTCGTAGAACTGCGGCTTGGCCGTGGTCGTCGCCGTGACGATAGCCTTCATCAGATGTCCGCCAGGATCCCCGACCACTGGCCGGCGGCGAGGCTGGCGCAGAGGGCCCGCAGGGTCTTGTCGAGCGGGGCGTCCTCGTCGATGAACGGCACGTGGTCGGAGGTTTCCTTGAGGAAGTCGCCGACCCGCTGGCCCAGCTCCGCCTCCTTCAGCCCGCCGTCGCGCAGGCGCAGGCGGACGGCCTGGGTGCAGGCGACGATGTGGGCGGCGGCGACCTGTTCGGTCAGCTCCAGCACCCGCAGGCAGTCGCGGGCGGCGATGGTGCCCATCGAGACCTTGTCCTGGTTGTGGCACTCGGTCGAACGGCTGAAGACGGAAGCCGGCATGGTCAGTTTCAGGGCCTCGGCGGTCCAGGCGCTGACGCCGATCTGCACGGCCTTCAGGCCATGGTTGATCGGGGCGCGGTCGCCGGTGGCGCCGGAGAGGTTGGACGGCAGGCCGTTGTTGTAGCGGGTGTCGACCAGCAGGGCGAGCTGACGGTCCATCAGGTCGGCCAGGTTGGCGATCAGGTTCTTCAGGCTGTCCATCACGAAACAGATGTGACCGCCGTAGAAGTGTCCGCCGTGCAGGGTGCGGCCGGTCTCGGGATCGAACAGCGGGTTGTCGTTGGCGCTGTTGATCTCGGTCTCGATGGTGGCGCGGAAG
Source organism: Caulobacter sp. GW821-FHT11A05 (assembly GCF_058809015.1). Classification (NCBI taxonomy): domain Bacteria; kingdom Pseudomonadati; phylum Pseudomonadota; class Alphaproteobacteria; order Caulobacterales; family Caulobacteraceae; genus Caulobacter; species Caulobacter sp. GW821-FHT11A05. The sequence goes on from NZ_JBXASF010000012.1 coordinate 39,264, forward strand.
ACGCCCAGCATGTCCTCCAGCACGCCGACGACGTGCGGGGTGCAGCGGATCGAATAGCGGTCCTGCAGCCGGGTGGGGGTGTGCAGCCGGGCGAACTCGGCCAGGTCGGCGCGCAGACGCGCCCCGACGCGCATCTGGCCGGGGTGCGGCTTGGCGCTCATCAGCGCTTCGTCGAAGTGGGCCGGGTTGCCGAGCAGGGCGAGCGACGCCATCGCGCTCAGGCGGCAGACCAGCTTCGACATCTGTTCGGCGCGATGGAAGGCCAGCGCGGCCAGGCCGGTCATCACGGCGGTGCCGTTCATGACCGCGAGGCCTTCCTTGGGCTTCAGCTTGATGGGGCTGAGGCCCGCCTTCGCAAACGCCTCGGCCGAGGACATGACATGGCCCTGGTAGAGGACGTCCCTTTCGCCCGCCAGCGCGCCGGCGATGTAGCTCAGCGGGGTCAGGTCGCCGCTGGCGCCGACGCTGCCCTCGGCCGGGATCAGCGGCAGGATGTCGAGGCGCAGCATGTCGCTGAGCAGGCGCACCAGGTCGAGGCTGACGCCCGACCAGCCGCGCATCAGGGTGACCAGCCGCACGGCCATCACCGCGCGGGTCTCGTGCGGCTCGAGGATGCGGCCGAGGCCACAGCCGTGGAAACGGGTCAGGTGCAGCGGCAGTTCGGTGACCAGGGGATTGGGCACGCCACGGGTGACACTGTCGCCATAGCCGGTGGTGACGCCGTAGATGACGCCTTCACGGGCCAGCGTGGCCTCGACATGGCCGGCCGAGCGGGCGATGGCGGCCAGCGCCGGCTCCTTGGTGGTCAGGCGCAGGGAGACCTGTCCCGTGGACAGGGCCCAGATGTCGTCGATGCTGAGATCGCCGTCGCCAAAGGCGATGCCCTGGCTGTAGCCGGAAAAATCGTTCACGCCGTCCATATCCCCCAAACCCCTACAGTCGCCAGAAATCATAAAAGTTGAACCATTGGAACGGGTTGGCGAGCGCCTGTTCCTCGAGGACCGCCGCAAATCGCGTCGCTGTGGCCTTCAGGGCTGCTTCGCGATCCTTGCGTGGAAAATCAAGACGTTCACTGAACTTCCGGAGCGTCACGCGATATCTGCCTTTCTGACGCACCGAGAACAGGGTGTAGACCGGGCTCTTCAGGGCCGAGGCCAGGATGAACGGCCCCATCGGGAAGGGGGCGTCCTTGCCCAGGAACGGCGCCCAGACCGACGGGCTCTTGCCACCCGGCGCGATGCGGTCAGCCAGGATCACCGCCCAGTCGCCCTTTTCCATCGAGGCCGACAGGGTCATGGCGGCGGCCAGGCCCATGTCGGTGACCTCGATGATCCGCACGCTCGACATCGGGGCCATCTTGGCCATCAGCTCGGCGAACTTGGCGGCGTTGGCGCTGTGGGCCAGGATGTTGACGCCTCGCCGCTCGCCGATGGTGGCGATGGCCCGCATCACCTCGGGCACCCCCAGGTGGCCCGACAGCACGACAGCGCCGCGCGGGTCGTGGCGGGCGGCCTGGAACTCCGGATCGTCGAGGCCGTCGACCTTCTCCGGCCCGATGTCGCCCAGCCAGGCCGAGAAACGGTCCAGCGCGCCGCCGGCGAAGGTCATCTGATGCTTCAGGCCGCTCCACCAGGTCACCTCGCCGACGTCGGCGCCGTGTTGCTTGGCCAGCCGCAACCAGGCCAGCGAGGCCTCCCGCTGGCGCTTGCCGGTAAGGTAGAAATAGAAGACCAGCGGCGCCATCAGCACCATGGTCACGGCCCGGCCCAGCAGCCGGTAGACCGTGGCCACGAACCACAGTCCCGCGAACGCGCCCCGTTCAGCCGTATTGGCCCAGGTGGCCGCCATACGCCTGCACTTCCCCCGATAAAACCATCGCCAAACCCGCGAAGGGGGTTGTCTTAGGCCACGGATTCCAGCGCGTCCACGTTGAGTCCGCTGCGGTGCGGTGTATTCTCGGGCCGGTGTTGTCGGCGGGTCGCGGACGCGCCGAATTTTGGGAAACTGTCATGCATAAGCTTGCCGCCATGCCGTTGGCCCTGATCATCGCCCTGGCGTCGGCCGCACCCACCACGGTGCTGGCCGCCGGTCGCGACGAGCACATCAGCTTTCCGATCGCCGACGTGCTGAACAACCCCGAGTTCAAGGCCAAGCTGCCGGCCGGGGTCCGCTACTATTTCGGAACCCAGAAGGCCCGGGTTTCCCGCAGCCTGGGGTCGACCGAGACCAACAAGAAGACCAGCTCGTTCAAGAAGAGCGACAAGACCGCCTGCGAATGGGCCATGCTCAGCGCCCTGATCGCCATCGGCGAGGACGCCAAGGGCCGGGGCGGCAACGCCGTGATCGGCATCAAGTCCAACTACAAGGGCAATCTGACCAGCAGCAACGACACCTACGTCTGCGGCGCCGGCAACATCATGGCCGGGGTGGCCCTGACCGGGACCGTGGCGGTCGTCCGCTAGAACCTAACATGTCAGTGGAACGCCCGACTGTTCGGGCGAGGGGGAGTTCAAGGGAACGGCATGAAGATGAAGCTCGCGGTCGCGTTGGCGGTGATCCTGGCCGCGGCTCTGCCGAACGTCGGGACCGCCGCCGGCAAGACGACCGGCTATGACGTCTCGATCACCGCCCTGATGGCCAACCCCGAGTACCGGGCCAAACTGCCGGTCGGGGTGAGGTACTATTTCGCCGACCAGCCGGTCACGGTGAAGTCCGGCCTCGGCCCGATCCACACCAGCCGCCGGACCAGCAACGGCAAGGGGCCGAGCGCCTGCGATTGGGCGATGGTCAGTGCCCTGGTGGCGTTGGGCGAGGAGGCTCAGAAGCGCGGCGGCAACGCCGTGGTCGGCATCCAGTCGAACCTCGAGGGGGTCGCGACCACTAGCCGCACCGTCTACCGCTGCGGTCTTGGGACGTTGATGGTCAATGTGGCATTGACCGGTGAGGCCGCGATCGTCGAGTAGACGCGTGCAGATTTTGTGTTGGGGGAAGTCATGAAGCGTTTCAAGATCGCCATCCTGGCGACGGTTCTGGTCGCGGGCCTGACGCCCGTCGGCGCCTGGGCCTGGGGGAACGAGATCCGCGCCTACAGCTATGAGGCGGTGCTGGGCGACCCGGAGTTCATCGCCAGGGCGCCGGCCGGGGTGAAGCTCTATTTCGGGGACCAGCCGGCGGCCGTGAAGTCGCAGATCGGCCCCACCAAGAGCTCGCGCAAGCGGCCGACGCCGGCCCGCAAGACGCCGATCAGCACCGCCTGCCGGACCGTCGCCCGCGATGCGCTGGTCGCCATGGCCCTCGACGCCCAGAAGCGCGGCGGCAACGCCGTCATCGGCATCAGTTCCAACTTCGACGGCAACCTGAACGCCAGCGTCGATCGCTACGACTGCGCGATTGGGGCACAGATGCTCGGCGTCGCCCTGAGCGGCACGGTCGCCGTCGTCGAGTAGATCTGTCTTTTTTCAGATGGTCGCGCCGGCCGGCGCGAAAGAGGAGAGTTTGGGATGAAGTTCAAGACTCTGGCCGTGCTGGCGCTGCCGGTGCTGGCCTTCGCCGTGGCCCCGATGTCGTCGACCGCAGCGTCTCGCGGCAAGGACAAGATGCTCGACATGTCGATCCAGAGCGCCTTCCATCATCCGCTGGTCGAGGACAAGATTCCCAAGGACATCAAGTTCTACTTCGGCGACCAGCCGGTGACCGTGAAACAGGTGCTCGGTCCGGTCCGGTCCAGCCGCAAGACCAGCAATGGCAAGGGCGCCGCCGTCACCTGCCCCTGGGCCCTGACCAGCGCCCTGGTCGCTTTGGCCGAGGAGGCGCGCCTGCAGGGCGGCAACGCCGTGGTCGGCATCAAGTCCAACTTCGGCAACATCGAGACCAGCAGCAGCAGCACCTACCGGTGCGGCGTCGGCGGCATGATGGTCGGCGTCGCCCTGAAGGGCGACATCGCAGTGGTCGAGTAGCGTCGTGATGGCCCAGCTGGTTCCTCATGGACGGCGGCTCGCCGTCGCCGTCCTGGCGCTTGCCGCGCTGCTCGGCCCGAGCCTCGGCCAGGCCGCCGCCACCAAGCCCACCGACGTGGTCCTCGATGCGCCGTTGTCGGTTCTCGAAAAGCCCGAAAACCTTGATCGGCTCGGCCGCGACATCACCTTCAAGTTCGCCGACGCCCCGGGTCCGATACCGCCCGAGGGCCGGATACGGTCCCGCAAGCAGGCGCGTAACACCAACAGGGGCGCCGAGGCCGACTGTGAGGAGGCCTTGATGGCCACGCTCGAGTCGATTGCGATCTCGGCTCGCAAGCGCGGCGGGACGCGGGTGGTCAACCTGCGCTCCTTCTGGGGCGGTTATCCGACGTCCAGCAGCCAGACCTACAAATGCGGTCGCGGCAAATCGCTCACCAGCGTGTCGCTGGTCGGTGTTCTCGAAGGTCCCAACTGATGTCGCCTCGCCTGATTTTGACGGCTGTGCTGGGCGGCCTCCTCCTCGTCGGCGCGAGCGGCGCCGCCAAGGGCGGACCCCAGTACCTCGACGTCTCGGTCGCGCCGCTGTTCCGCAACGCCGAGTTGGTGGCCAAACTGCCGGCCGACGTGCGCTTCACCTTCGGCGCCCAGCCGGTCGAGGTGGTTCAGAAATTCGGCGCGACCCGCAGCAGCCGGGCCACCGTCAAGGGCGCCCGCACGATCAGCGACGCCTGCCGCTGGGCGCTGCTGGGCGCGCTCAAGAGCATGGGCGACCAGGCCAAGGCCGCCGGCGGCAACGCCGTCATCGGCCTGCGCTCGACGCTCGACGACCAGCCGGGGACTGACACCACCTTCCGCTGCCGGACCTCCAACAGCATCGTCCACGTCGCCGTCTCGGGCGAACTGGCGCAGGTGAAATAGGGACGCGTCTCTGGCACACCTCCGGTCATGAGCTTTCGTCCGTGCGCGGTGATTCCCGCCTACAACCACTATCTGCGCCTCGGGCCGGTGATCGCGGGCGTGCGGGCGCTCGGCCTCGACGTCTTCGTCATCGATGACGGCAACCTCGAGCCGGCGCGGTCCGGCCTGGCGGCCTTCCATGCGCCGGAGCGGGGCGTCACGGTCGTCCGGCGGCCAACCAATGGCGGCAAGGGCGCGGCGGTGATGGACGGCTTCCGCCACGCCGCCCAGGCCGGTTTCACCCACGCCCTGCAGATCGACGCCGACGGCCAGCATGAGCCGGAACAGGCGGCGAAGTTCGTCGAGCTCGCCCGCGCCAACCCGACGGCGGTGATCGCCGGGCAGGCGACCTATGACGACACCGTGCCCAAGGCCCGCAAATTCGGCCGCTGGATCACCCACTTCTGGGTCTGGGTGGAGACCGCCTCCTTCGACATCGCCGACAGCATGTGCGGCTTCCGGCTCTATCCGCTTGGGCCGACGCTGAAGACGATTACGTCCGAGCACATCGGCCCGCGCATGCAGTTCGACACCGAGATCCTGGTCCAGCTGCACTGGCGCCGCACGCCGGTGATCAATGTGCCGGTGCAGGTGGTCTATCCGCCCGACAACACCTCAAACTTCCGGATGCTGGCCGACAATGTGCGGATCAGCCTGATGCACCTGGGGCTGATCCTGCAGGCGCCGGTGAGGCTGCCGCTCAAGCTTCTGCGGAAGCGGCCAAGCTAGATCCTCCTTCGGCGCGCCGCAGGCGCGACGGGGGAGGGGGACCGCCGGCCCGACTCAGGGCCGGTGGTGGAGGGGGCCGCGCCCCCCCCCCCCGCGCCGGCTCGTCAGCACGGGGCGGGTTCTGGCGCGGTCGAAACACCCGCGTTCATGATCAACCCCATCCGCCGGCGCTGCCCCCTCCACCACCGCCTTCGGCGGCGGTCCCCCTCCCCCGTGACGCTGCGCGCCCCGAAGGAGGATTTTCAGCGCCACACGAGGCTGAGGACGAACCCAGGCTCCGGCAGCGTCTGCAGCAGCCAGGCCTCGCCGACGGCGATCGGCGCGGCGGAGGTATTGCCCCCCGCGATCCTGATCAGCGCCGGCTCCGGATCCCGCCCAAAGGCCTTGAACCAGGCTTCCCCGAAGGTCCAGCCGCGGAAGAATTGCTCGGGCGTCACCGCCTCGGCGGCGCCCAGGTAGTGCTCGGCGATCTCGGCCATGCGGCGGCGCGGATCGATCCACTCGACGTCGATGCCGAGGTGGGTGACCGGCGGGGCGGCCACGGCGGCGGCGATCAGGCCCCGGCCGTGGCTGCGTGAAAACAGCGTTGTGGCCGGGTCCAGTTCGGCCTGGAGGGCGCGGGTTGCCGCGCTTTCCAGGGCTTTGGGTGGGCGCTGGCCCGGTTCGTAGTCCGGCAGGCGGCGAACGGCGTATCGAGGCCGCCCGTCCATCTGGTTGTCAGACCAACGAGCCGTGGCAGTGCTTGAACTTCTTGCCTGAACCGCAGGGACAGGCGGCGTTGCGGCTGGTGCGTTCCCAGCCGTCCGGCAGGGCCGAGACGGGCAGGGCCGAGCGCTGCTGGCTGTCGAGATCGGCGCCGGCGGCGGCCAGGCTGCGGGCCCGTTCGTTCTCGCCGGTGTTGGGGTCCATGTGGATTTCCTGCAGGCCGGCGAGCGGGTCGGGCTCGGGGTCGGCGTACTGGAACTCGACGGTCATCAGCCAACGGGTGGTGTTGGTCCGCAGGTTCGACAGCAGGGTCTCGAACAGGCTGAAGGCCTCGGTCTTGTACTCGTTCAGCGGGTCGCGCTGGCCGTAGCCGCGCAGGCCGATGACGTTGCGCAGGTGGTCCAGGTGCATCAGGTGCTCGCGCCACTGCAGATCGATCATCTGCAGCAGGAAGTTCTTCTCGACCGAGCGCATCTGTTCGGCGCTGAGGATGGTCTCGCGCTCGGCGGCGCGGGCGTCGGCGGCGGCGTTGACCCGCTCCTCGATCTCCTCGTTGGCGATGCCTTCCTCGGCGGCCCACTCCTTGATCGGCAGCTGCAGGCCGAGGATGGCTTCGCAGCGCTCGGTCAGGCCGTCGACGTCCCACTGCTCGGCATAGGCCTTGGGCGGCAGATGGCGATTGACCATGTCCTCAACAGTGTCCTTGCGCATCTCGGTGATGAACTCGGACAGGTCGGAAGCCTCCATGAACTCCTGGCGCTGCTCGAACACGGCCTTGCGCTGGTCGTTGACGACGTCGTCGTACTTCAGGAGGTTCTTGCGGATCTCGTAGTTGCGCTGCTCGACGCGCTTCTGGGCGGTGGCGATGGCGCTGTTCAGCCACTTGTGGGTGATGGCCTCGCCTTCCTGCACCCCGAAGGAGCGCATGATGGCGTCGAGGCGATCGCCGGCGAAGATGCGCAGCAGGTCGTCCTCGCAGCAGAGGAAGAACTTCGAGCGGCCGGGGTCGCCCTGACGGCCGGTGCGGCCGCGCAGCTGGTTGTCGATGCGGCGGCTTTCATGGCGCTCGGTGCCCAGGACGTAGAGGCCGCCCTCGCGCAGGGCGTGGGCCTTGGCTTCGGCGATCTGGGCCTCGAAGGCGGCCTTTTCCTCGGCCTCGACCTTGCCGTCCGGCTCGATGCCCAGGCCCAGCTGCTCCTGGCGCCACTTGGCCAGGTGCATCTCGACGTTGCCGCCCAGCTGGATGTCGGTGCCGCGGCCGGCCATGTTGGTGGCGATGGTCACCGCCCCGGGCACGCCGGCGTCGGCGACGATCAGGGCCTCCTGGTCGTGGTAGCGCGCGTTCAGCACGCTGTGCGGGATGCCCTTGACGGTCTTGCCGTCGATTTCGAACTTATGCTCGCTGAGCAGTTCCGAGAGCTGCTCGGACTTCTCGATCGAGACGGTGCCGACCAGGATCGGCTGGCCGCGGCGATAGCAGTCCTCGATCTGGGCGATGATGGCGACGTTCTTTTCGGCGGCGGTCCGGTAGACCTCGTCGTCCTCGTCGATGCGGGCGATCGGGCGGTTGGTCGGGACTTCGAGGACGTCCATCTTGTAGATGTCGCCGAATTCCTGGGCCTCGGTCGCGGCCGTGCCGGTCATGCCCGACAGCTTCTTGTAGAGGCGGAAGTAGTTCTGGATGGTCACCGAGGCCAGGGTCTGGTTCTCGGGCTGGATGTCGGCGCCTTCCTTGGCCTCGATGGCCTGGTGCAGGCCTTCCGACAGCCGGCGGCCGGTCATCATCCGGCCGGTGAACTCGTCGATCAGGATGATCTCGCCGGCCTTGACGATGTAGTCCTTGTCGCGCTGGTAGATGACGTTGGCGCGCAGCGCCTGGTTCACATGGTGGACGATGGAGACGTTGGCGGCGTCGTAGAGGCCGGCGGTGTCCTCGCCCAGGTGGTTGCCGGCGATCAGCATGTTCTCGACGTTTTCCTGACCGATCTCGGTCAGCAGCACCTGGCGCTGTTTCTCGTCGTACTCGTAGTTGGTCTTGTCGAGGATCAGCTCTTTCACGATCAGGTCGACGATCTTGTAGAGCTCGCTGCGGTCCTCGGTCGGGCCGGAGATGATCAGCGGCGTGCGGGCCTCGTCGATGAGGATGGAGTCGACTTCGTCGACGATGACGAAGTTGTGGCCGCGCTGGACCATCTCGCTGACGTCGTAGACGAGGTTGTCGCGCAGGTAATCGAAGCCGAACTCGTTGTTGGTGCCGTAGGTGATGTCGCTGCGGTAGGACTGCTGGCGCTGGCCCTGGCTCAGGCCGTTGACGATGACCCCGACGCTCAGGCCCAGGAATTGATAGACGCGGCCCATCCATTCGGCGTCGCGGCTGGCCAGGTAGTCGTTGACGGTGATGACGTGGACGCCCTTGCCCTCGAGCGCATTGAGGTAGGTCGGCAGGGTGGCGACCAGGGTCTTGCCTTCGCCGGTCCGCATCTCGGCGATACCGCCTTTGTGCAGGATCATGCCGCCGACCATCTGCACGTCGTAGTGCCGCTGGCCCAGCACCCGCTTGGAGGCCTCGCGGACCACCGCGAAGGCTTCGACCAGCAGTTGATCGAGGGTTTCGCCCTTCTCCAGCCGCGCCTTGAACTCGGCGGTCTTGTCGCGCAGCTCGGTGTCGCTGAGGGCGGTCATGGCCGGCTCGAGGGCGTTGATCTTGGCGACCTGGGCGGCGAAGGCCTTGACCTGACGGTCATTGGCGGAACCGAAGAGCTTTCTAGCGAAGCCGAGCATGTAGGGAATAGGTCCGTATAGAAGTGACTGGCGTGGGCGCAAACGCCCGGGAACACGCCAGAAAACCGCATTTCAAGCGCGCGGGAGACTTAAGCAGCGACCCCCCCGAAGTCAACGCGCGCACCCGTGACAAGGGCGCCCATTGCAGGGTCGCTCGCGCGCTGATAGCGATGCGGCAACGAGCGGCCAGCGTCTTCACGGCCGCAACCCAAGAGGTCGGGGATGCCCACGAAACCTAAGCGGAAGTCTGGCGAAACCGGTGAAGTGCTCCGGGATCTGCTGACCTTCGAGCGGCTCCTGACGGGGCCGGTTATCCATCTCATCTACTGGGCCGGCCTGGGCGTCATCGTGCTGGGGGCCTTCGGCTCGATCGGCGCCGCCATCGGCGTGGCGCTGAAGGAGCAGGAGATCGTCGGCAAGCTCCTGGCCATTCCGCTGGCCGTCGCCGGGATGCTGATCTGTTTCGCCCTGGTGCTGCTGTGGCGCTCCTTCTGCGAGTTCTACGTGGCGGTGTTCCGCATCGCCGACGACCTGAAGGGCCTGCGCATCGCCGCCGAGCGGGAAGTGGGCGGCCCGGTCAACACCGGCGGCCCGCCGCAGCGGCCGTTCGCGGGCTAGGCCGAACCTCCCGGTCCGATGTCGCGGCTGGACACGACGCTTTTCGCCCTGACGCTCGACGACGACTGGGTCCGGGTCGCGGGCGACATGCAGGGCCGCTACCTGTTCGAGTCGCCGCTGCGCGATGCCAGCCTGACGATCTCTGCCGAGGTCATGGTCACGGCGGCCGACGAGCTGGACGCCGTGGCGCGAAAGCTGGCCGACCACCGCATCGAGACCCACCTCACCGCCGCCCAGGCGCACGGCTGGCTGTTCGACATGGTCGACCCGGTCATCGTCACCCAGGACTGGGGCCGGATGGTCGCCTACCACGGGGCCTTGCGGGCCGGCGGGGCGTTCAGCTTCGTCGGGCTGGTGCTACCCGCCGGGGTGGTCAGCCTGTTCGCGGAGTCGGAAACGGCCTCGGGGGACTCGCTGGACTCCATTCTGGGCGAAGTCGCGGCCGGGATGGAAATTTAGCGCCATAAATTGCTTAAAAATCAATATGTTACGGAATATGTCTAGACATATTCATCGCTAATCTGAGCCTTTCCGTCCCTTTTTTCGGCTGTTTCCGCGCCGCCCGCCCGCCGCGTAGGTCGCCGGAAGCACAAAGCGACCTACAAACCCCGCTGGTCGGCCTACGCACCGACCTACGTCCGGGGCGACATTCGCGGCCCTTGGGCCAACGCAAAAGCCCACGGACCGCGGGATTTCGCCGGTTTGTCGCGGCCAATGAAATGCGCACGGCTTTTTTGTAGGCCTGTCGGGGCGCGGTATAATGGATCGCCGCTTCGATAGCCCTCAGCCCCGCAGCGCCGCCTCCACCGCCCGCAGCGCCGGCTTGGCCCGCCCCGCGCCGTCGAACAGCAGCGGGGTGTCGGCGCCATTCTCCTTGACCAGCCAGCTCTCGGGGTCGCGCACGCCCCAGACGGTGAAGGCGAACTGCTGGGCCTCGGGCAAGGCTGCGAAGGCGGTTATGGCCTCGGCGTAGAGGCGGGCCTGGGCCGCCTCCTTCTCTTCGCGGGAGACGAACCAGCCGCCGGCCCGGACGATGGAGACGTCCATCTCCGAGACGTGGACCTTGAGACCGAAGCGGGCCAGGGCCTCGATCGTCCGGGTCAGGGCGCCGGCGGGCAGGTCGGCGTTGCAATGGGTCTGGCAGCCGATGCCGGTGATCGGCGCGCCGGCCTTCAGCAGGCGGTCGATCAGGCGCTGGTACTGGTCGAGCTTGGCCGGGTTGCTCTCCAGATTGTAGTCGTTGACCAGCAGCACCGCCTGCGGATCGGCGGCGTGGGCGACGTGGAAGGCGCGGACCATGTGGTCGATCTCGCCGAGGCGCCGGCTCCACAGATGGTCGCGCAAACCGGACCCGTCATCGCGGATCGGCTCGTTGATGACATCCCAGCCGCTGGCCTGGCCCCGGTAGCGGCCGACGAAGGCGGTGATGTAGGCATCATAGGCGCGGGCGAAGCTGGTGCGGCTCTCGTCCAGGTTCACGAAGGCGGCCGGCGCCTGAGCATACCAGACCAGGGTGTGGCCGAAGAGGCGCAGGCCCCGGGCCCGGGCGAAGGCGGCGATGGCGTCGGGGCGGTCGAAGCGGAAGGAGCCGTCATCGAGGACGGTGTATTCCATCTTCATCTCCCACTCGGCGGTGAGCTGGGAGAAGTGCTCGCCGACCAGGGCGGCGTAGGCCGGATCTTCGAGCAGACGGACCTGGACGCAGGTCCCGATCGGGAAGGGGGCCAGGGACTTCAGCGGGGCCACGGGACCGCCGGCCGGCTGGCCGTTGGCCTTGGGCCCACAGGCGGCAAGGGCAAGGGCGGAGCCGAGGACGGCGCGCCGGGTCGCGGAAGTCACCGCGCCGACACCCGGCGCAGGCCCAGCTCGTCGAGGGCGGCCGTCTCGCGGCGGCTTTCTTCCTTGCGGGCGGCGGCGGCGACCTTGGTCGCCACCTGTTCGTACTTCTTGAGACCTTCGAAGGCTTCGCCCAGCGCGTCGCGGGCCCCTTCCTCTTCGGCGGCCAGGCTGTCGATGCGGTCCTGGATGGCCTTGCGGCGGACCTTCAACCCTTCGCGGAAGCCGACCATGTACCAGCCGGCCTCGGCGCAGGCGCGGGCGTTGATCAGTTCCGTTTCGGCCTCGGCCTCCAGCACGGCCATCTTCAGCTCGCACTGGGTGCGGGCGTCGACGATGACGCTGAGGCGCTTCTGCAGTTCCTCGACCTGGAAGGTCGAGAGGCGGATCAGGGAGCCGACGGCCTTCATGCGAACTCACCCTGGTGCAGAATCTGGTCGAGATGGGCGAAACTGTCCTCGAGCGAGGTCGCCTCATGGGCGTCCTGGCTGAGGAAGGCCTCGATGGCCGGGTTCAGGGCAATGGCGCGGTCGACCACCGGGTCGGCCCCGGCCCGATAGGCGCCGATGCGGATCAGCTCTTCCATGTTGGCCCAGGCGGCCATCACCTGGCGGGCGCCCTTGACCACGTCGCGTTCGTCCATGTTCTGGCAGCCGGGCATGGTGCGGCTGATCGACTTGAGGACGTTGATCGCCGGGAAGCGCCCACGCTCGGCGATGGCCCGTTCCATGACGATGTGGCCGTCGAGAATACCGCGCACGGCGTCGGCGATCGGCTCGTTGTGATCGTCGCCGTCGACCAGCACCGTGAACAGGCCGGTGATCGGTCCCGCCGTGGTGCCGTCGGGCCGCACGGGGCCGGGGCCGGCGCGTTCGAGCAGCTTGGGCAGCTCGGTGAAGACGGTGGGGGTATAGCCCTTGGTGGTCGGCGGTTCGCCGGCGGCCAGGCCGATCTCGCGCTGGGCCATGGCGAAGCGGGTGACGCTGTCCATCAGGCAGAGGACTTCCATGTCCTGGTCGCGCAGGGCTTCGGCCACGGCCAGCGTCATGTAGGCGGCCTGGCGGCGCTTGAGGGCCGGCTCGTCGCTGGTGGCGACGATGACCACGGCGCGCTTGAGGCCCTCTTCGCCGAGGGTCTCCTCGATGAACTCACGGACTTCGCGACCCCGCTCGCCGATCAGACCCACCACGACGGCGTCGCAGTCGGCCTGGCGGGCCAGCATGGAGAGCAGCACCGACTTGCCGACGCCGGACCCGGCGAAGATGCCCAGGCGCTGGCCCCGGCAGGTGGTGGTGAAGACGTTCATGGCGCGGACGCCGAGATCGAGCCGCTCGCCGACCCGGCCACGGGCGTGGGCCGGCGGCGGGGAGGCGCGCAGGGGATAGCTGGCCTCGCCCTGGGGCAGGGGGCCCTTGCCGTCGATGGGCTCGCCGAAGGCGTCGACGATGCGGCCGAGCCAGGCCTTGCTGGGGCGGACGCTGGCGCCGTCCGGTTGGATGCGGATCTCGGCCCCGGGGGCGACGCCCTCGACCGGGCCGAAGGGCATGAGCAGGGCGCGGCTGTCGCGGAAGCCGACGACCTCGGCGGCCAGCGGCGTGGCGGCCCGGCGGGTGATCTCGGCCCGGGCCCCGACGGCGAGGTGGGAAAGCCCGCCGCGGGCCTCGATCAACAGCCCGTTCACGGCCGCCACCCGACCGTAGACGGTCAGGGGTTCGATACGCTCGACGGCGGCGATGAGACTGCGCAAGGCGGGGAAAATCCGGAGCGTGTTACAGGCGATGATTCTGGGCTCGCGGCCTTAACCGGTGGTGAAGACTCGGTGCGGCGAAACGGCAGTTCCTCCCCCAGGCGCGCAGCGCCGATACGGGGGAGGCGGCAGCCGCGTAGCGGCTGACGGAGGGGGTCTCCAATCCCTGCCGGCGGCCGAGCCTGTTGGCCTGGCCGCCGCCGGTGGGGACCCCCTCCACCATCGCTGCGCGATGGTCCCCCTCCCCCGAAAGGGGGAGGAACTGTGACTACCGCTTCAGGTCCGGCGGCGTCGCTTCCGCCGTCAGCATCGCGATGGCGTCCTCGACCGTGACGATCGTCTGCTCCTGGCTGCCCAGGCGGCGGATGGCGACCTGGCCGGCTTCGGCTTCGTTGCGGCCGACGACGGCGATGACCGGAACCTTGGCCAGGCTATGCTCGCGGATCTTGTAGCCGACCTTCTCGTTGCGAAGATCGGTCTCGACCCGCAGGCCGGCGGCCTTGAACTTCGCGGCCGTCGCCAGCGCGAACTCATCGGCGTCGGAGGTGATCGTCGCCACCACGGCCTGGACCGGCGACAGCCACAGCGGGAAGGCCCCGCCGTAGTTCTCGATCAGGATGCCGAGGAAGCGCTCGAAGGTGCCGAGGATGGCGCGGTGGAGCATGACTGGCCGGTGCTTCTGGCCGTCCTCGCCGACGTATTCGGCGTCGAGGCGGTCAGGCAGCACGAAGTCGAGCTGCAGCGTGCCGCATTGCCAGGTGCGGCCGATGGCGTCCTTCAGGTGGAACTCCAGCTTGGGGCCGTAGAAGGCGCCCTCGCCCGGCAGCATCTCGACCGTCATGCCGGCGGCGATGGCGGCCCGTTCCAGCTTACTCTCGGCGATGTCCCAGACCTCGTCCGTGCCGGCCCGCAGGTCCGGGCGCAGGGCCAGTTTGACGCTGTGCAGCTCGACGCCCAGGTCCTCGTAGACCTGGTAGAGGAGCTTCACGAAGGTCGTCGTTTCGTCCTCGATCTGGTCGTCGCGGCAGAAGATGTGGCCGTCGTCCTGGGTGAAGGCCCGCACCCGCATGATGCCGTGTAGGCCGCCCGAGGGCTCGAATCGATGGCAGGCGCCGAACTCGGCCATACGCAGGGGCAGCTCGCGGTAGGATTTCTGGCCGACGTTGAAGATCTGCACGTGGCCGGGGCAGTTCATCGGCTTGACGGCCAGGCTCTCGCCCTCGTCCGTCTCGCAGGTGAACATGGCGTGGCCGAACTTCTCCCAGTGGCCCGACTTTTCCCAGAGGGAGCGGTCGAGGATCTGGGGCGTCTTGACCTCGACGTAGCCGCCGGCCTCGGTCATGCGGCGCATGTAGGCCTCCAGGGCGCGGTACATCGTCCAGCCCTTGGGGTGCCAGAACACCATGCCCTTGCCCTCTTCCTGGATGTGGAAGAGGTCCATGATCTTGCCGATCTTGCGGTGGTCGCGCTTCTCGGCCTCCTCGACGCGCTTGAGGTAGGCGGCCAGGTCCTCTTCCGAGGCCCAGGCCGTGCCGTAGATGCGCTGCAGCTGGGCGTTGTTCTGGTCGCCGCGCCAGTAGGCGCCGGCCAGCTTGGTCAGCTTGAAGGCCTTGCCGATGTGCTTCGTCGACGGCAGGTGGGGGCCGCGGCAGAGGTCCTTCCAGGCGCCCTGGCGATAGACGCTGATCGGCTCGGTCGTCGGCAGGTCGCGGATGATCTGCGCCTTGTACTGTTCGCCGATGCTGTCGAAGTGGGCGATGGCCTCGTCGCGGTCCCACTCCTCGCGAACGATCTTTTCGTCGCGGTCGACGATCTCGCGCATCTTCTTCTCGATGGCCGCGAAGTCGTCCGTCGAGAAGGGCTCGTTGCGGGCGAAGTCGTAGTAGAAGCCGTCCTCGACATTGGGGCCGATGGTCACCTGCGTGCCGGGGAACAGCTCCTGCACGGCCTCGGCCAGGACGTGGGCCGTGTCGTGGCGGATGGTGTCGAGGGCGTCGGGGTCGGAGCGGTCGACGAACTCGACCTTGCCGCTGGAGAGCGGGCGGTCGAAGTCGATCAGCTTGCCGTCCAGGCGGACCAGCAGGGTGCGCTTCTCAAGGCTTTTGGAGATGGCGGCGGCGACGTCGCGGCCGCTGCTGCCTTCGGGATACTGACGGACGCTGCCGTCGGGAAAAATCAGGTCGATCATGACACTTCGCATTTCTTGGGTGGGGGGACGGGGTCGTAGCCCGATCCTCCCCAGGGATGGCATCTGCACAGGCGATGGACGGTCAGGTAGCCGCCTTTGATCGGTCCGTGCTGGATCAGGGCGTCGCGGCCGTAGTCCGAACAGGTAGGAAGAAAGCGGCACTGGCGCCCCGTCCACGGGGACAGCGTGACCTTGTAGGCGCGGTGCGCCAGCCGGACGCTGCGTTCATAGAGGGTCATGCCGACGCATTGGAATGGGTGAACGAAGCCCGGCGCTTATCCCCGCCACCGCGAGGGATCAAGCCGCGTCGGCGCCGCTAGTTCGAGCCTCAAGACGTTCTTGGGCCTGTCGGACAGCAGCCAGCGCCGCTTCGAAAGCCAAGAGGCTCGAGGCGTGGCGGGCGGGATAGTCCTTCACGGGCATCAACACGGCCAGGTCCTTGAATCGTCCTTCAGGCGGGGGTCCGCCTTCCTTCAACATAGCACGGAATGCATCGCGGGCCGTTTCAATTTCGTCACTCGACGCGCCGATGACGCTCTCGCCGAGCACGGCGGCGGCGGCCTGGCCCAGCGCGCAGGCCTGAACGTCCTGGGCGAAATCGGCGACATGGCCGGCCTCATCCAGCACCACATCGGCGACGATGCGGCTGCCGCAGAGCTTGGCGATCCGCTCGGCCGAGCCCTGCGGCGCGGGCAAACGGCCGGCGCGCGGCATGTTGGCGGCCAGGTTCAGGATGCGGGCGCTGTAGAGGTCGTCGATCATCGGGGCTTATTTGGGAGGTCGCCGCCCGCATGCCAACGTTTCTCGGCCTCGGCCTTCAGCGCCTCGCCCATCTGTTCGTAGGCCTGGCGGATCTTGGAGCGGATGGCGCGGGGCACGGCGAAGTCGACCAGCAGGCCATCGTAGACCTCGCCGTTGGAGAAGATGCAGCTGCCCGGGGTCAGTTCCTCGATCTCCAGGAAGCGGGTGCCGGTGACCCAGCCGCGCATCATCTTGGTGCGCCAGTGGATGTGGTCGTAGGGCGCCCAGTCGAGCACGACGGGGCGGATGTTGTGGACCTTGAGGCCCGGCACATGCTCGTCGATGTCCAGGACCTCGCCGATGCGGATGGTCCCGGCGGCGCGCGGATACATCGGACACCAGTCGCCCCAGTGTTCGAGGTCGGAGAGCACCTCCCAGATGGCGTCGGAGGACGCCTGGATTCCGATGCGGTTCTCGATCTTCATGCGTTACTCGGGCGGTCTCTCGGGCAGGGGGCCGATGTAGGGAGGCTGTGCGCCAGCTAGAAAATCCTCATACAGGTCTTTCCAGGTCGGATTGAAGGCCTCGATTAGCCGGATTTTCCAAGAGCGGTTCCAGTGTTTGAGTTGGCGTTCGCGGGCCTTTGCGCCTTCACGGGTGTCGTGGAGCGAGAACCAGACCAGCAGATCGACATCGTATTTCGCGGTGAACCCCCGTCGGGTCTTGTTCTTGTGCTGCCAGGTTCGGACGGTGAGGTTGTCGGTATGGCCGGTGTAGATCGTGCCGTTTGGACCGCTGGCAAGAAGGTAGACGTAGAACCCCACACCTCACCCCACCCACCGATCATGCTCGCGAAGGCGAGCATCCATGCGTAGGCGGCAGCCTAGCAGGCGTCTGGGATGTGGCTAGCAATGCATGGGTCCTCGCCTTCGCGAGGACGCACGGTGGAGGGGGAGAGGCTTGCGCCTACTCCCCGGCCGCCTTCAGCCGCCAAGTGGCCCCTTGCGCGCCGTCCATCACCACCACGCCCAATGCATCCAGCTCCCCGCGGATTCTGTCCGCCGTCGGCCAGTCCTTCGACGCCCGGGCTTCCCCGCGCTGCACCAGCAGGGCCTCGACCTGGTCCTTCAGGCCGTCGGCGGCGGCGCCCTGGAACCACTCCCCGGGAGCCTTCTGCAGGAAGCCCAGCAGGGCGCCGGCGGTGACCAGGTCGTCGCGGGCCCCGGCGATGGCGGCCTTGTCGCCCTCGGCGATGGCCGTGCGCAGGTCGTCCGACAGGGCGAACAGGGCCGACAGAGCCTTGGGCGTATTGAGGTCGTCGAGCAGGGCGTAGGTGACGTCCGCCGCCTTCTCCCCGACTTCCGCTCCAGCCTTGGCGGAGCCGACCTCGCGGGCGGCGTCCTGCAGGGCGCCGTAGAGGCGGTCCAGGGCCTTGCGGCTCTGGTCGAGCAGGCTCTCGGTCCAGTCGAGCGGCTGGCGGTAGTGGGCGCTGAGCAGGGCCCAGCGGACCAGTTCGCCCGGCACGACCCGGAGGAGCTCATGCGGGATGATGACGTTGCCCAGGCTCTTGGACATTTTCGTGCCGTCCATGTCCAGGAAGCCGTTGTGCATCCAGAAGCGGGCGAACTCGCCGCCCTGGTGGGCGCAGGTCGCCTGGGCCAGCTCGTTCTCATGGTGCGGGAACACCAGGTCGATGCCGCCGCCATGGATGTCGATGGGCAGGCCGAGCACCTGTTCGATCATCGTCGAGCATTCGCTGTGCCAGCCGGGGCGGCCATCGCCCCATGGCGAGCGCCAGCGGGGCTCGTGCGGCTTCGACGGCTTCCACAGCACGAAGTCGGCCGGGTGGCGCTTGTAGGGGGCGACCTCGACGCGGGCCCCGGCGATCATGTCGTCGAGGCTGCGACCGGACAGGGCGCCGTAGTCCTTGGCCGCCTGGGTGTCGAACAGCACATGGCCCTCGGCCTCGTAGGCGCCGCCCTTGGCGATCAGGTCGGCGATGGCCTCGACCATCTCCTTGATGAAATCCGTCGCCTTCGGCTGATGCGTCGGGCGCAGGGCGCCGAGCGCATCCATGTCTTCCAGATAGGCGGCGAAGTAGCGCTCGGTGATCACCGAGATGTCGACGCCCTCGTCGGCGGCCTTCTGGTTGATCTTGTCGTCGACGTCGGTGACGTTGCGCGCATAGACGACGTGATCCTCGCCATGCAGGTGGCGCAGCAGGCGGAACAGCACGTCAAAAACCACCACCGGACGGGCGTTGCCGATGTGGGCGTAGCCATAGACCGTGGGGCCGCAGACATACATCGTCACCCGCTTGTCGTTGGCGGGAACGAAGGGCCGCTTCTTGCGGGCCATGGTGTCATAGAGCTTCAGGGTCATGATTTGCTTTGTGGTGACGTGACGTAAGGAGTTGCCGGGGCGGCGGGCGGTCCCATATAGCTGTCGTGAACCGGCGAGGCCACGCCTGCCGGCGATGTGATTTGAGGTGGCACGCGTCATTCCGGAGCGGTGGTCGTTCCGGCGCAACTCAGCCTCAAGGGACCCTCTCCGAAGATGGACGCTATCACCGAGCGAACCCTGGCCGTGTCCGGCCTTGATCTTGAACCCGTACAGCGTCCGACCCGCGAGCAGGCCATGGACGCCGTTCGTACGCTGATCGCCTGGGCCGGCGACGATCCGCGCCGCGAAGGGGTGATCGATACGCCCAAGCGGGTGGTCGACGCCTATGCCGAATGGTTCGAAGGCTACACCGCCGATCCGGGCAAGGAGCTTTCGCGCATTTTCGAGGATGTGCAGGGCTACGACGACATCGTCTTCTTGAAAGACATCGAGGTCGAGAGCCACTGCGAGCACCACATGGCCCCGTTCCTCGGCAAGGCCTACGTCGCCTACATGCCGACCAACCGGGTGGTGGGGATTTCGAAGCTGGCGCGGGTGGTGGAGATCTTCGCCAAGCGGCTGCAGACCCAGGAAACCATGACCCAGCAGATCGCCGATGCGATCTGTGACTCGCTGAAGCCGGCGGGCGTGGCCATCCTGATCGACGCCGAACACCAGTGCATGACCACCCGCGGCGTGCACCACCGCCACGTCTCGACGATCACCACCCAGTTCCGCGGGGTGTTCAAGACCGACACCAGCCTGCGCGACCGGTTCCTGGAGTTCGTTTCGATGGCGAAGCGCTGAGCCCAACCTCCCTCCCCGAATTGGGGAGGGCAGACGCGCGAAGCGCGTCGGGTGGGGAAGCGCCAAGCGCCGCGGTTCTGGCGCAACCCACTTCCCCACCCGGCGCTTCGCGCCACCCTCCCCAATTCGGGGAGGGAGGAGGACCGATGTTCCCCACCGCTCCTGACACTGCAAGCCTCGAACGCGGCGCCGTCATCGCGCCGCGCTTCGACGCCAATGGCCTGATCGCCGCCATTGCCCAGCACGCCGACACCGGCGAGGTGCTGATGCTGGCCTGGATGAACGCGCAGGCGCTGAAGCTGACCCTCGACACCGGCGAGGCCCACTACTTCAGCCGCTCACGCAATGCGCTCTGGAAGAAGGGCGAGACCAGCGGTCAGGTCCAGGTCGTCGTCGAGGCCCGCCTCGACTGCGACCAGGACGCGGTGCTGCTCAAGGTGCGGCCACAGGGCGACGGCGGCGCCTGCCACGTCGGGTTTCGGTCGTGCTTCTACCGGCTGGTCGTGGACGGCCAGCTGGTCGAACGTCCCTAGGAGATCCGGCTGACGCCCGTCCCGTCCGGCGTGACGGTGAAGGTTCGCAGCGTCTTCACCTCATACTCCGGCGCGTAGATGGTCGAGACCGTCACAAAGTCGGCCACCGCCTTGGCCCGCGTCAGGGTCAGCTTCACGAACCCCTTCACGCCGCTATCGCAGAACTTCACCTCCGGATTGCGCGCCACCAGCGCCTCGTTCAACGGCGCCCCCGGCAGCATGTCGGCGAACCCCGGGCTGGTGACGCCGGTGGCGCCGAACTCGGCGGCGACCAGCTTGCCCGAGGCGTCGGAGAGTTCGTTGGCCCAGAAGCTGTGGCTGTCGCCCGACAGCACGATCGGCCGGGCGCCTGCCGCCTTGAAGGCGTCGAAGACCCGTTCGCGGGCGGCCGGATAGCCGTCCCATTGGTCGAGGTTGACCGGGATCGGCGTCGCTGACAGCTGCGAGGCGACGGTCACCGCCTTGGCGACGTATTCCGGCACCGTGGCGAGCATCTTGCCCCAGGCCTCCTCGCCCATGGTCTTGCGCAGGTCGGGCGACAGCACCTTGCCCATGACGATCTGGTTGCCGATCACCTGCCAGGTCTCGCCGGCCTTGACCGAGCGGGTCAGCTCCTCGCCCAGCCAGGCCTCCTGCTTCGGATCCATCAGCCGGCGGGCCGGGTCATTCAGCCTGGTCATGAAGCCGGCGATGTCGGGCTTGCCGTCGGCGCCGATCAGGTCGCGGCCGGCGTCGAGGGCCTCGCCGCGAGCGGTCAGCCGGGTCTCGGTCATCAGCAGGGTGGCCAGGTCGCCGAAGCGGAAGGACCGGTAGATGGCCTCGGCCATGGCCCCCTTGGGCTCGCGGATCGGCATCCACTCGAAATAGGCCTTCAGGGCGGCGGCCTTACGGCTCGCCCAGTCGCCTTCGCCCTTGTCGGGGTTGTGGTTCTCGGCCCCGCCAGCCCAGCTGTCGTTGGCGGTCTCATGGTCGTCCCAGACGACGATCCAGGCGGCGCGGGCATGGGCCGCCTGCAGCTGGGGATCGCCCTTGTAGCAGGCGTGGCGGCGGCGGTAGTCGGCCAGGGTGACGATCTCGGTCGGCGGATCGAGCTTGCGGTCCTTGGCGACCGGCGAGCCAGCGCCATACTGGTCGGCCCCGTACTCGTAGATGTAGTCGCCCAGGTGCACGACGGCATCGACGCGGTCCATCTTGGCGATGGCCCCGTAGGCGTTGAAATAGCCCTGGATGAACAGCGAGCAGCTGGCCACGGCCAGCACGACCTCGTCGGTCTTCTGCGGCAGGGTGCGGGCCCGGCCCGTGGCTGAGCGGACGTCGCCGACCTTGAACTGGTAGAAGTATTCGATGCCGGGTTTCAGGCCGTCGACATCGACCTTGATGGTCCAGTCGCGGTCGGGCGAGGCGGTGACCTTGATCACCCGGGCCTTGGTCAGCTTGGCGTCCGTGCCGATGCGCAGCTCGCCCTCGATGTCCTCGACGCCGTGGCCCTCGTGCGGGGTCAGGCGGGTCCAGACGATCAGCCGGTCCTGCAGCGGATCGCCCGAGGCGACGCCGTGGTTGAAGGCGCCCATGACATGGCCGTGCGCCTGGGCCGAGCCGGCGATGGCGGTTGCGCCGAGGCCGAAGCAAGCCAGCAGTTTGCGTCTGTCGATGTTCATGGCGGACCCCCTTGGACGCGTTGTTGCGTTCTCGTCTGCCCCCATCCGACAACAAGGCGATGACAGTGTCCAGCGCAACAGTTCCTCCTCCGGCGCGCAGCGACGGGGGAGGAACTGTCTGGTTCCTAGAACTTCCACCCGATGCTGGCTCCCACCATGCGCGGGGCGCCGGGGATGAAGGTCGGCAGGCCGAGGCTGTCGCCGGTGTTGCCGGCGTCGATGATGTAGTCCTCGTCGGTCAGGTTGGTGGCGAACAGCTCCACCGTCACCTTGGTGTTCGCCGGCCTGTAGCTGGCCCGCAGGTTGACCAGGCCGTAGGCGTCCTGGCTCTCGTCCTGGATGTTGTCGGCGACGAAGGCGCCCGGCGGCTGCTGGAAGACCGAGCGGTCGTTGTTGTCGTCGAAAAACACCTCCGACTGCCAGCTGTAGCTGGGCCGGATGTCGAAGGTCCCGCCCAGGGCGTCGAAGGTCCAGCTGGCGGCCAGCGACAACGAATGGTCCGGCGACAGGCGGAAGTGGTTGCCGTCATAGGCCCCGCCGTCGAAGCGGGCATGGCTGTAGGCGTAGGTGGCGTAGAGGGTCAGGCCGTCCGTGACCCGCAGGTCGACCTGGCCCTCGAAACCATAGGCCTTGGCCTTGCCGGCGTTGGCGATGGTGAACACCACCCCATCCTGGATGACCGTCTGGAAGTCCTGGTAGTCGTAGAAGTACAGCGCGCCGTCCAGCCGCAGGCGGCCATCAAGCAGGGCGGCCTTGGCGCCGACCTCGTAGCTGTCGACCGTCTCGGCCTCGACGGCGTCGAAGCGCGGCGCGCCGCCGGGCGTGGTGGGAGCGCCGGTGGCCAGGATCTCGGGCCGGCGGCCGCGGGCGTAAGAGGCGTAGAGGTTGAGGTCGTCGCTGACCGCGTAGCGGCCGACCAGGCGCCAGGTGAAGGCCTCATCCTGGTGGCTGACCACCGTGCGGTCGCCATTGTTGGCCGTCGGCTGAAAGGTCAGGCCGAAGTTGGGCAGCAGGGCTTCCGGGATGGCCTGGACGAAGGGGCTCTGCAGGGCGCCGAGGAGGGCATTGGCCTGGGCCAGCATGGCGTTGCCCTGGGCGACGTTGGCCGGGACGCCGCTGGCGATCAGCTGGTTGGCCTGGCCGGCCAGCTGGGCCGCCCCGACCGCGCCGCCGAGCACGCTGCGCCCGCCGATGGTGAAGGAGCGGAAGCCGGTGTCCTTGTCGTCGCGGGTGTAGCGCAGGCCGGCCGAGACCTCGAACCTGTCGGTGACCGCGAAGGTCCCGTCGAGGAACAGGTCGACGGCAGTCAAGTCGCTGGTCGTCTGCACCGCTTCGACATGGTTGCCGCGCAGGTTGGCGGCGATGGCCTGGGCCTGGGCGGGCGTCAGCACGACGGCCGGGTCGAAGGCGGCGGTGTTCGGGTTCTCCGACAGCTGGGCGACCAGGCCCCGCAGCAGGGCGCCAGTGAAGGCGGTATTGTTGAAATAGGCCATCGGGGCCGGGGTGCCCACGGGCAGGCCCGAGCCGGCGGCCGAGGCGTTGAGCTGGCCGGTCAGGTCAGCCAGGCCGACGCGTTCGTCGAACTGCAGGGGGATGAACTGGTCGCTCTCGTTCTTGAACCAGCTGACGCCGGCGAAGCCCTTGAAGCGGCCGCCGTTGTCGAAGTTGACCCGCAGCTCCTGGCTCCACTGCCTGTCCTGGGCGTCGTTGAGGCCGGTCAGCAGGGGGAGGGACAGGCCGTCGGCGTCGAAGACCTCCGCACTTTTGAATTCGCGGTACGCCGTGATCGAGCTCAGGCTGAAGCTGTCGTTCAGGTCCCAGCTGATCAGGCCGGTGACGCCCTGCACGGTGCGGTCGACGCCCAGGTCGTCGCCGCCGATGAAGCCGGACGGGGCGGCGATGGCGGCGCCGTCGCGCACGTCCGTGCCGGCCAGCACGGCGCCGGTCACCGGGTCGGTCTGGTCGTAGTTCAGGGACTTGAAGGCGGTGCCGGCGGCGCGGTCCTGCTGCCAGTTGACCAGCAGGTCGGCGCGGAAACTGTCGTTCGGCTCATAGGCGACGGCCAGGCGCCAGGCGGCGGTGTCGACGGACTGGAAGTCTTCGCCCTCGCCCAGATTGTCCACATAGCCGTCGCGCTGGCGCCAGCGGCCGGCCAGGCGGATGGCGAAGGCGTCGCTGTAGGCGCCGTTGACCATGCCCTCGGCCTGCATCAGGCCGAAGTCGCCGCCGGTGACCTTCAGGGCGGCGTCGAAGCCGGACGGGTCGGCCTTGGCCTGGATGACGTTGACGGCGCCGATCAGGGCGCCGCGGCCGTAGAGGGTCGACTGCGGCCCCTTGGCCACCTCCACCCGCTCCAGGTCGAACAGCTCGACGTAGGAACCCTGCGCCTTCGAGATCGAGACGCCGTCCTGGAACACCGACACCCGGGCTTCGGAGAAGCTGTTGGTGTCGTCCGAGGTGATGCCGCGCATCACGAAGCCGGGGTTGTTGGGCGACTGGTCCTGAACCTCGAAGCCGGGGGTGAACAGCGCCAGGTCGGCGAAGTCCTCGACCCCCAGCTTGTCGAGCCGCTGGCCGCTGTAGGCGGTCAGGGCGATCGGCACGTCGACCGCCTGCTGCTCGCGCTTCTGGGCGGTGACGACGATCTCCTCGACGGCGTCCTGAGCATGGGCGGCGGTGGCGAAGACAATGGTGGAAACACCCGCTGCGGCGAGCAGCAGGCGGCGGTATGGCGGCGTCATAAGTTCGTATCCCCTCGAACCTGAACAGTGATCAGTCGGCCCTAGGGAGATTGCATGACGCTGTCACGACGAATGTGCGAAACCGGGACGTGAAAAGGGATTGCGGGGCGCCGGACAGCAAAGCGCCCCGGCCAGCGGGGCTGGCCGGGGCGCTCGCCGGAAGGGCGCTGACGTCGGGGGGAGATCAGCGCTTGCCGGTCGGCAGCCGGACCGCCGTGACGGTCGGGGTGTCGCTGGCGACGGCGGCCCCCGTGGGGGCGAGGCCGTTGAACATCTTGCCGTTGAACAGCTTGCCGTTGA
Organism: Caulobacter sp. GW821-FHT11A05; assembly: GCF_058809015.1. NCBI lineage: Bacteria > Pseudomonadati > Pseudomonadota > Alphaproteobacteria > Caulobacterales > Caulobacteraceae > Caulobacter > Caulobacter sp. GW821-FHT11A05. Next base: position 63,943 of record NZ_JBXASF010000012.1, read on the forward strand.
AGGCGATGCCATTCAGCTGCAGGCCGTTGAACAGCCGGCCGTTCAGCTGCAGGCCATTCAGGGTGATGCCGTTGACGGACGTGCCGTTGAAACCGCAGCGCCACCGCGGGCAGGCTTCGCCGACGGGGCCGGCTTGGGCGGGCGCGGCGCCGGCGACGAGGGCGAAGGCGGTCGCGAAACCGGCGGCGGTGAGGCCGAGGGAGGTGGTCTTCATGGGTATTCCTTGAATGGAAGTCGGTTGCGGCGTTCGGCGCTGTGTCTAGCGGTTGGTCAGGCGCTTGCCGGCGGGCAGGCGGACGGCGGTGACCAGCGGAGCGTCGGTCGCCGGCGCGGCGCCGGTCTGGCTGACGCCGTTGAAATTCTTGCTGTTGAAGGCGACGCCGTTCATCTGCAGGCCGTTGAGCTGCAGGCCGTTCATTTCCCAGCCGTTGATCTGCCATCCATTGAGGGTGAGGCCATTCAGGTTGATGCCGTTCAGGCTGATGCCGTTGAAGCCGCAGCGCCATTGCGGGCAGGTGGTGCCGCCGCCGGAGGCGTGGGCCGGGGCGGGGCCGGCGGCGAGGGCGAAAGCGGCGGCGAAGCCGGCGGCGGCGAGAGCGATCGTTTTCATCTGGGCGTTCCTTCGAGCGGGCCGTCGCTTGCGGCCGTGTTGTTGTGTGGAGCGGCGTATAGGGGCGCCCTTGCGATGCAGGCAGGGGGAACGACGTTCGCCAAAATGCAGAACGAGGCGCGGGGCCGTGCATCGTTGTGCATCGATGCTTTGCATATCGATGCATCCATGCTCCTATCCCCGCTATGGGTGACGTCGCCGGATTTCCCGCCAAGCTTGAAATCGTCATGAAAACGCTGTCGCTCAGCCGTGGCCGGCTGGCGGCGGACCTGGGCGTCGACAAGTCGGTGGTGGCCCGCTGGGCGACCGGGGTGGTCAACCCCTCCGAGCACAACCTGTCCCGGCTGACCGAGCTGGTGGCGACCAGGCGGCCGGGCTTTTCGATGCTGCACTGGGACGCCACGACGGACGCCCTGCTGGCCTTCATGGGCGGCATGGCGACGGCGGCAGCGCCCCAGACCCACATGCCGGAGATGATCGGCCTGCCGCTGCCGGGCCTGGACGAGGCGCGGGCCGTGGCCGGCCGGCGACAGTCGGTGTTCGAGGGCTTCTGGCGCACGGTGCGCTGCTCGCTGATCGTTCCGGGCAAGCTGGTGCACGACCATGGCCTGGTGCGCCGCAACGCCAACGGCCTCTTGGAATTCTGGCTGGGCAGCTCGGGGGCGCGGTTCGAGGGCTGGATGCTGCCGCTGCAGGGCCAGGTGTTCGTGGTGCTCAGCGACCAGGCCCGCGACACCCAGCTCTACGCCATGCTCAGCGCCGTCGGCCTGCCGCGCGGCGAGATGTTCGACGGCATCATCCTGGCCCCGGCCCTGGACGTGGCCCGCACCCCGACGGCGGTGCCGGTCATCGTCGAGCGGATCGGCGAGCTGAGCGGCGACATCGACGCCGACGACGCCCGCTGCCGCGAACTGCAGGCCCAGGACGCCTCGGCCGACGAGAGCCAGATCAGCCCCGAGCTGAAGGCCCATCTGCTGCGCGACGTCGGGCCGATGGCGGCGGCCTCGGCGATCAAGCTGGACTGGCTGCGGCGGGTCGCGGCTACCTGATCTTCACCCGGGTATAGGTCAGCGCGCCCTTCTGGCGGGCGATCTCCGGCGTGCAGGGGCCGGCCAGGTTGGGGCTGGCCTTCCACAGGTCCGCGGCCTTCAAGAGGTCCGGCCAGCGGGTGCGGGCGACGCAGACGGCGCCGTCGGGACCCCAGCCGGCCTCGAAGCCGAACTCGGGATCGGCGCCCGATTCCCACTTCTGCAGGCCGACATCGTCCTGCATGTCGATGGCGGTGCCGTTGCGGGTGTGGGGCTGGCCCTTCCCGTCATAGTCGGCGCGGACCATGTGCTGGCAGGCCTGGTAGTGGCGCTCGAGCGGGCGGCCCTTGGCGTCCTGGCCCCAGGGGTCGTAGCCCCAGAGGATGCATTTGCCCTGCGAGCCGGAGGTGCAGGTCAGGAACCAGCTGCTGGGGTCCTTGATATATTTGCCGTCGGCGGTCCAGCGGCCGGCGACCGGAAAGCCGGCGCTGCGGTCGTAGGCGTCCTTGTCGCACAGCGGGCCCCAGGACCCGTCGGCCTGCTTCAGCTGGAAGTCGTGCAGCAGGACGCCGGGCCGTTCCTTCGACGGGGTGACGCTGTCGATGCGGACAGTGATGTCCCGGCCGTCCATGACCATGTCGAACTCGGCCCCGACCAGGTCGGGCGACTGCAGCACGCCCTCCGGGGTGGTGTAGACAAAACCGGTGCGGACCACCTTGAGGTCCGGCGGCGGGGCGGCAAACGCTGGCGTGGCCAGCAGGGCCAGGGCGGCGACGATCAGCGCGGCTTTCATGAGCCGATACTACCGATTGTCGGCGCGTCCGCTACGGGCGGCGATGCCGTTCATGCGCACGCCGTGGCGATGGGCGTCGGAAAAGGCGGGCTTGCCGGGCCGTAGGGCGGCGGCCAGGGCGGCGGCGAACTGAGCGAGAGTCTTCATCGGACTCATCCCTACGGTTCGCCGCGCCGGTTGGATCAAGTCAGATCGGCCTGTCACGCGGACTTCGGGCCCGGCGGGGTGACCAGGTTGCAAGGCGCCCCCCGCAGATAGTCGTCGATGTGCTTGACCGTCTGGTCCCAGAGCGTCTGCATCGCCTCCTCCGAGGCCCAGGCGACGTGCGGCGTGACGATGACGTTCGGGCGCTCCAGGACCGAAAGGAGAGGGTTGTCCGGCCGCGGCGGCTCGCTCGTCAGGACGTCGAACCCCGCCGCGCTGATCAGACCCGCGTCCAGCGCCTCGACCAGGGCCCGCTCGTCGACCAGTCCGCCGCGCGAGGTGTTGATCAGGATCGGGCGGCGCGACATCGCGTGGAACTCGGGCGTGGAAATCATCTTGCGCGTCGCGGGCGTCAACGGCGCATGCAGGGTGAGCACGTCGCTGGTCTCCAGCACCTCGTCCCAGGGCGTATGGAGCGGCTCCGGGTCGGTGACGCCCTTGCGGGCCGCGAACACCACCTCCATGCCCAGGGCCCGGCCGATCCGGCCGACGGCCTGACCGATCACCCCCCTGCCGATGATGCCGAGGCGCGCGCCGCTGAGGTCGCGGATGCTGTGATTGAAGAAGCAGAACTGATCGGCCTTCGCCCACTCGCCGCGGATCACGTCGTCGCGGTAGCCGATCAGGTTGCGCCGCAGCGCGAAGACCAGGGCGAACACGTGCTCCGGGACGGTGTTGATCGCATAGCCGCGCACGTTGGAGACGGCGACGCCGCGTTCGCTGCAGGCCTGGACATCGATGACGTCGTAGCCGGTGGCGGCGACCGAGATCATCTTGAGGCCGGGAAGCTGGGCCAGGGCCTCGGCCCGGATCGGGGCCTTGTTGGTGATCGCGATATCGGCGCCGCGCAGGCGCTCCGCCACCAGCTCGGGCGGGGTGCGGTCGAACGCCTCCCAACTGTGCGGCGCCTTGGGCCGGGTGATGGAAACGGTCGGGCCAATCGTCGCGCGATCCAGGAATACGATCTTCGTCATTGATGGCTCATTCTCATGTCCCTGACCTTCGGGGCCGTGAAGGGTCCGCGCGCTTGATCCAGACGCGGCCTTCGCTTTTCAGCCCGCGTCTGCCTCCCCTCGGTCCGTCGACTGGCCCGACTGCTCCGCCAAGTCAAAGATGCGCTCGGCCGGCGTCCATTTCTGGCCGGCGGGCGTCCAGGGTGTGGGCCGTTGGAACTGGCTCATCATCGCCTCCCAGGCCTGGACGTCGGCATCGGCCGCGTCCGCCGCCGCCTTGGCCTGCGCTGAGAAGGCCGGGCCGGTCTCCATGATCATCACCAGCCGGTCGCCGAGCTGGTAGATCTCCATGCCGGTGATGTCCGCCGCCCGGATCGAGCGGACGATGGCCGGCGGCGTCGCCCCCGGCGCGTGCCAGGCGCGGTAGCGGGCGATCAGTTCGGCGTCGTCGACCAGGTCGAGAAGCAGGCAGTGACGCGTCATCGAGAAGCCTTTCCGGGGGCGGCGGGCCCGCCCGCGTTGTTTTCATATTTGACGATGCAGTTCACATCTGATCTCGTCGCCTGATCTGAGCCGCCGGTCAACGGCGCCGGGAGGAACAGATCATGTCACCCACGCCCCAGCCAGGGCGCCTCGCCCTGGCCGCGCCCATCGTCCTGGTCGTCAGCCTGTTCTTCCTGTGGGGAATGGCCAACAATCTCAACGACGTGCTGATCGCCCAGTTCAGGAAGGCCTTCACCCTCAGCGACCTGCAGTCGGGGCTGGTGCAGTCGGCCTTCTATTTTGGCTACTTCGTTCTCGCCATTCCGGCGGCGCTGTTCATGAAGCGGTTCGGCTACAAGAGCGGGGTCATCTTCGGCCTCTTGCTGTTCGGGGCCGGCGCCCTGCTGTTCTGGCCGGCGGCGGAGGCGCGGCGCTATGAGCTCTTCCTGCTGGCCCTGTTCGTCATCGCCAGCGGCCTGGCCTTCCTGGAGACGTCGGCCAATCCCCTGGTGACGGTGCTGGGACGCCCCGAGACGGCCGAGCGGCGCCTCAACCTGGCCCAGGCCTTCAACCCCCTGGGCTCGATCACCGGCCTGTTGATCGGCCGCCACTTCATCCTGTCGGGCATCGAGCATACGCCGCAGCAGCTGGCCGCCATGTCGCCCGAGGCCCTGGCGCGGTTCTACGCCACTGAGGCGACGGCGGTGCAGACCCCCTATCTGCTGATCGGCCTGTTCGTGCTGGTCTGGGCCGGCCTGGTGCTGCTCGTCCGCTTCCCACGGGTGGCCGGGATCGAGGCGGCGCGGGAAGAAGGGCCGGGCGCGGTCGGTGACTTCGCCGCCCTCATGCGCAACCGCCGCTACCTGCTGGGCGTCGTGGCGCAGTTCTTCTACGTCGGGGCCCAGGTCGGGGTGTGGAGCTACATGATCCGCTACGCCCAGGCTTCGGTCGGAGCGCCTGAGCGGACGGCGGCGGACTATCTGACCTGGTCGATCATCGCCTTCATGGCCGGCCGGTTCGTCGGTACGGCGCTGATGGCCCGCCTGCGGCCGGCGATGCTGCTGACTGTCTTCGGGGCGATCAATGTGGCGCTGTGCCTGGTGGCGGTGGCGGCGCCGGGGCCGGTGGGCCTGATCGCCTTGGCCTCGACCAGCTTCTTCATGTCGATCATGTTCCCAACCATCTTCGCCTCGTCGCTGAAGGGCCTGGGGCCGCTGACTAAGGCCGGCTCGTCGCTGCTGGTCATGGCGATCATCGGCGGGGCGGTGCTCACCGCCCTGATGGGCCTGGTCTCGGACCTCAGCGCCATCCATGTGGCCATGGCCGTGCCGGCGGTCTGTTTCGCCGTCGTCGCGGCCTTCGGATGGCGGGCCCAGCGCGACGCACCGTGAAATGATCGACGCCCACCAGCATTTCTGGCGCATCGGGCGGCACGGACAGCAGTGGCCGACGCCCGACCTGACCGCGATCCACCGCGACGTCCTGCCGGACGAACTGGAGGCCCTGGCCCGGCCTCTGGGGGTGACCGGCTCGGTGGCTGTGCAGTCGCAGCCGAATGACGCCGACACCGACTTCCTGCTGGCCCTGGCGGCCGGGCGGCCGTTCGTGTGCGGCGTGGTCGGCTGGATCGACATGGAGGCCGCCGAGGCGCCGCGGCGGCTGGAGGCCCTCGCCGAGGGGAGCAAGCTGCGCGGCCTGCGGCCGATGCTGCAGAGCCTGGAGCGGGACGACTGGATCGCCGAGGCGCCCATCGATGCGGCGGTCGCGCGGATGGTCGAGCTGGGGCTGGTGTTCGACGCCCTGGTCTTCGCCCGCCACCTGCCGCACCTGCTGGCCTTCGCCCGGCGCTGGCCGCAGCTCAGCATCGTCATCGACCATGCGGCCAAACCGGCGATCGGCGGAGACACGGCGGACTGGGCGCGGGGCCTGGCCTCGCTGGCCGCGCTGCCCAATGTGCATTGCAAGCTGTCGGGCCTGCTGACCGAGGCGCCGCCCGGCTCTCCGGCGACGGCCCTGCGCCCGGTCATCGACCAGGTCTTGGCGGCGTTCGGTCCCGGCCGGGTGCTGTGGGGCAGCGACTGGCCGGTGCTGGACCTGGCCGGCGACTACGCCGGCTGGCTGGCGCTCTGCCGCCAGGCGGTGGCGGCGGCCGACCAGGCGGCGGTGTTCGGGGGCAATGCGCGGCGGCTGTACAGGCTTTCGGAGGCGGCGGATGATTGACTTCCGAGCCCTGGTCTCGCATTTCCACCCGCGAAGACTGCTTCATCCATGAAAGCTCCGACCTTGCCGCAGCAAACCCGATCTCTGGGCGCCACGGACCTCGCGCTGACGGCGCTGGGGTTTGGCGGGGCCGCGATCGGCAACCTGTATCGGCCGGTCTCCGACGGGGCGGCGCTGGCGGCGGTGCGCCAGGCCTGGGACCAGGGCGTCCGCTATTTCGACACCGCCCCCCACTATGGCTTCGGCCTGGCCGAACAGCGGCTAGGCGCGGCCCTGGCCCTGTTGGACCCGGGCGGCGAAGCCGTGATCTCCAGCAAGGTCGGACGGCTGCTGGCCCCGGCCCCCGCCGACGCGGCCCGCGAGCGCCACGGCTTCGTCGACGCCCCGCCGCTGGAGCCGGTGTTCGACTATTCCTACGATGGGGTGATGCGCAGCTTCGAGGCCAGCCTGGCGCGGCTGGGCCGGGACCGCATCGACATCCTGCTGGCCCACGACCTCGGCCAGGCGACCCATGGCCAGGGCTATGCCGCCCGCTGGGCGCAGTTCATGGACGGCGGCTACCGCGCCCTGCGACAATTGCGTGATGGTGGGGCGGTGGGCGCCATCGGCCTGGGGGCCAATGAGTGGCAGGTCTGCGAGCAGGCGATGGCGGAGGGCGAGTTCGATGTCTTCCTGCTGGCCGGCCGCTACACCCTGCTGGAACAGACCGCCCTGGCCAGTTTCCTGCCGATGTGCGCAGAGCGGCGGGTGTCGGTGATCGTCGGCGGCCCCTTCAACTCCGGCGTCCTGGCCGAGGCCGAGCCGGCCGTCAGCCACTATAATTACGCCCCGCCGCCGGCCTGGGTGGTCGAGAAGGTGGCGGCCCTGCGCGCCGTCTGCGCCGCCTGGGGCGTCGCCCTGCCGGCGGCGGCCCTGCAGTTCCCCCTGGCCCATCCTCAGGTGGCCGCCGTCATCCCCGGCGTCGCCGACGCCGAGGAGGCGCGGCTGGCGGCCGAGCGCGTCGCCGCCCCCATTCCCGACGGCTTCTGGGCGCAGCTGCGTCAGCGGGGCCTGATCGAGGCGGCGGCGCCGACCCCCGGGAGCCTGGCCCTGGCATGAGCATGTCCCCCGTTATCCTGCTGCACCCCACCGACAACGTGCTGGTCTGCCGCGCCCCGGTGGCGGCCGGCGACCGGCTGGAGATCGACGGCCAGGCGGTCCTCGCCCCAGCCGCCGTCGAGATCGGCCACAAGATCGCCCGCCATGCCCTCGCCGCTGGCGACAAGGTGCTGAAATACGGCGCCCCGATCGGCTCGATGACCGCCGCCGTCCAGGCCGGCGACCACGTCCACCTGCACAACATGAAGAGCGACTACATCGCGAGCCATTCCCGCGACGCCGCCGCCGAGGAGCGCGCATGAGCATGAGAGGCTGGCCCCGGTCCGACGGCCGCAAGGGAATCCGCAACGTGGTGATCGTCGCCTATCTGGTCGAGTGCGCCCACCATGTGGCCCGGCGCATCGTCGATGCCGCCGACGACCTGGACGTCCACCTGGTGGGCTTCCCCGGCTGCTATCCCAACGCCTACGCCGACCGGATGATGAAGGCCCTGGCGACCCACCCCAACGTCGGCGGCGTGCTGCTGGTCTCCCTGGGCTGCGAGAGCTTCAACCGGCGGGGCCTGCGCGAGACGGTGCTGGCCAGCGGCCGGCCCTGCGAGCTGCTGGTCATCCAGGAGACGGGCGGCACCGCCTCGACCATCCGCGCCGGCGTCGAGGCCGTGGCGCGCCTGCGGGCCGAGGCCGACCGCGTCCACCCCGTGCCCATGGGCCTGGAGGAGCTGGTGGTCGGCACCATCTGCGGCGGCTCGGACGGCACCAGCGGCATCAGCGCCAACCCCGCCGTTGGCCGGGCCTTCGACGCCCTGGTCGCGGCCGGCGCCGCCTGCATCTTCGAGGAGACCGGCGAGCTGGTCGGCTGCGAGACCATCATGGCCGGCCGGGCGGTGACGCCGGAGCTTGGCCGCGAGCTGGAGGCGGCGGTCGAGAAGGCCGAGCGCTACTACACCATCATGGGCTTCGGCAGCTTCGCGCCCGGCAACGCCGACGGCGGGCTGACCACCCAGGAGGAGAAGTCGATGGGGGCCTATTCCAAGTCCGGCGCCTCGCCGATCGGCGGCCTGATCAAGCCCGGCGACGTTCCGCCCACCGGCGGCCTCTACCTGCTGGACGTGGTGCCGGACGGCGAGCCCCGGTTCGGCTTTCCCAACATCAGCGACAACGCCGAGATCGTCGAGCTGATGGCCTGCGGGGCCCATGTGACCCTGTTCACCACCGGCCGCGGCTCGGTGGTCGGCTCGGCCATCTCGCCGGTGATCAAGGTCTGCGCCAATCCCGAGACCTATCGCCGGATGAGCGGGGACATGGACATCGACGCCGGCCGCATCCTCGAGGGCCGCGCCACCCTGGACGAGGTGGGCGAGGAGATCCTCGGCCTGGTCACCGCTGTCGCGGCGGGCCAGCGCACCTGCTCGGAGGCCCTGGGCCACCAGGAGTTCATCCTGACCTACAAGAGCTTCGAGCCCATCGGGCCGGCCTGTCTGCCGGGGCGCGGCTGATGGCGGGCAAGCTGCAAGGCAAGGTCGCCCTGATCACAGGGGCGGGGCAGGGGATCGGCCGGGCCTCGGCCGAACTGTTCCTGGCCGAGGGCGCCACCGTCTGGGCCACCGACGTCAGCGACGAGCATATCGGCACGATCGCCGGCGCTCAGGCCCGGCTGATGGACGTCACCGACCCCGCCGCCATCACGGTCGCGGCGGCCGACATCGGCCGGCTCGACATCCTCTTCAACTGCGCCGGCTACGTCCATGCCGGGACCATTCTCGACTGCGACGAGGCGGCCTGGGCCCGGTCGACGGACATCAACGTCACCGCCATGTACCGCACCATCCGCGCCTTCCTGCCGGCCATGATCGCCGGCGGCGGGGGATCGATCGTCAACATGGCCTCGGTGGCCAGCTCGATCAAAGGCGTGCCCAACCGCTTCGCCTACGGGGCCACCAAGGCCGCCGTCATCGGCCTGACCAAGGCGGTGGCCGCCGATTTCGTCGGCCAGGGGGTGCGCTGCAACGCCATCTGCCCGGGCACCGTCGAGACCCCGTCGCTGAACCAGCGGCTGGCCGACACCGGCGACTACGAGGCGGCCCGCAAGGCCTTCATGGCCCGCCAGCCCATGGGCCGGCTCGGCCGGCCCGAGGAGATCGCCCGGCTGGCCCTCTACCTCGCTTCTGACGACTCCTCGTTCACCACGGGGGCCGAACACATCATCGACGGCGGCTGGATCGGATAGACATGAAACTGCTTCGCTACGGACCGGCCGGCGCCGAAAAGCCGGGACTGCTGGACGCCGAGGGCCAGGTCCGCGACCTCTCCGGGGTCATCGACGACGTGGCCGGCGCGGCCCTGTCGCCGGACAGCCTGGCCCGCCTCGCCGCCCTCGACCCGGCCGGGCTGCCGCTGGTGACCGAACCCGGCCGCATCGGCCCCTGCGTCGGGGCGGTCGGCAAGTTCCTCTGCATCGGCCTCAACTACGCCGACCACGCGGCCGAGACCGGCGCCGAGGTGCCGGCCGAGCCGATCCTGTTCATGAAGGCCACCAGCGCCATCGTCGGCCCCGACGACGACATCATCCAGCCGCGCGACTCGACCAAGCTGGACTGGGAGGTCGAGCTGGGCGTGGTGATCGGGTCGGTCGCCCGCTACGTCTCCGAGGCCGAGGCCCTGGACCACGTCGCCGGCTACTGCGTGATCAACGACGTCTCCGAACGGGCCTTCCAGCTGGAGCGCGGCGGCACCTGGGACAAGGGCAAGGGCTGCGACAGCTTCGGCCCCATCGGTCCCTGGCTGGTGACCCGCGACGAGGCCGGCGACGTCGAAAACCTGTCCATGTGGCTGGACGTCAACGAGCGCCGCTACCAGGACGGTTCGACCCGCACCATGGTCTTCAAGCCGGCCCAGCTGGTCAGTTACGTCAGCCGCTTCATGAGCCTGCAGCCCGGCGACGTCATCTCCACCGGCACCCCGCCCGGCGTCGGCATGGGCCAGAAGCCGCCAGTCTATCTGGGGCCCGGCGACAGCGTCGCCCTCGGCATCCAGGGCCTTGGCCAGCAGCGCCAGCGGGTGGTGGCTGAATCCCGACCCTAACGGCGACGGGCGAGGCCGCCCAGGCGCACGCCGCGCGATGAGGCGTCCGAGAAAGCCGGACGGCCGCCCCGGAGGGCGGCGGCCAGGGCGGCGGCGATCTTGGCGAGGCTTCTCACGGGACTTTCCTTGGTGCGGCCCTGCAGGGCCCTCGGTGCGCCGCCTTATGGCGGCCCGGCCTTGTCCGGTGAAGTCGCAGCGCCCTGCATCCGGTTGCAACCGGATGCAGGGCCGCGCAGGGCTAGCGGTTGGTCAGCGGCTTGGCCGGCAGGCGGATGGCCTTGACGGAGGGGGTGGCGTCGGCGGTGCGGACCGTCCCGTTGAGCTGCAGACCGTTGGGCTGGACGCCGTTGAGCGGAATGCCATTCAGGGCGACGCCGTTGATGCGGCTGCCGTTGAGCGTGATGCCGTTGTGGCTCGTACCGTTGAACGGGATGCCGGCGAAGGCGGGGGCGGCGGCCAGGGTGGCGGCGGCGACGAGGGCGATGGCGAGGGTCTTCTTCATGGTCGTTTCTCTCTTCGGGCTGTGCCGCGGGGGGCGGCGTGTTGCGGTGACGGCGTTATGCCGCCGCCCAGGCCGCCTGAAGAGTTGCCTCACGCGACGCCGGTCGCCGTTTGGTTGCTTTTTGTTGCTTTGACCCCATACTGGGGACCGCTCCCGCCCCCTTCGGATGGTCCATGACCCCACTGGCCGCCAAGATCGACCTGGTCATGAAGGCCCTGACCCTCAGCCGCGGCCGGCTGGCGGCGGAACTGGCGGTCAACAAGTCGATGGTCAGCCGCTGGCTGTCGGGGACGGTGATCCCCTCGTCGCACAACCTCTCGCAGCTGACCCTGCTGGTCGCCCAGCGGGTTCCGGGCTTCACCCTGCTGGACTGGGACCGCGACCTGACCGCCCTGGCCGATCGGCTTGGAGCCGGCGTCGCCGTTCCGGCCCCAACGCCTATCGCCGCCCCGCCTCCGGCCGAGGACGCCATGCCGGCCTTCCGGTCGCTGATCGGGGCGCGGCGCGAGATCGCCCGCCACGGGGCCGCCTACGAGGGCATCTGGCAGGGGACGCGGCCGGCCTGCACCCAGCCGGGCGTCATCCTGCGCGAGCACATCCTGATCCAGCGGGTCGGCCCGGACCTGCGGGTGGTCTGGGGCGGAGCCGGCTGGCGCTGCGAGGGCTGGCTGATGCCGATCCTCGGCCAGCTGTACGGGATGATGAGCGACGACGCCGACGATTCGGTGCAGTTCTGCATCCTCAACGGCAACCGCATGCCCCGGGTGGACACCATCGACGGCCTGATCCTGACCAACGCCAAGGACACCACCGACACCCCGACGGCCGAGGTCTGCCTGCTGGAACGCGTCGCCGACCTCAGCGGCGACGCCGCCGCCGACGAGGCGCGCTACGAAACCCTGCGCCAGGCGCACGCCACCACCACCGAGATCAGCGACGAGGTCCGCGCCCACCTCTTCCCCGACAGCGGCCCGGCGGCGGTGGCGGCGGGCCTCGGCGACCTGTTGCTACGCCTGCCGCTGCCGCGTTCGAAGTCCAAGGGAACGCCGGCCGGGGGCTGGTCGTGACGCCGCCGGATGACGAGGAAGAGGTCGTCTTTGAAGATGTCGGGTTGCGGGTCGTCGAAGTCGCCGAAGCCGGCGGACGGCTCGACAAGGTGCTGGCCGATCTGGTCGCCGAGCTGTCGCGGGGCCGTATCCAGGTGCTGATGGCGGCCGGACTGGTGACGCGCGGCGGCAGGCCGGTGACCGACGCCTCGGCCAAGGCCCAGGCCGGGACCTATGAGATCGCCATCCCGGCCCCCGTGGCCGCCGAGCCCAAGCCCGAGGCCATCCCGCTGAGCGTCCTCTACGAGGACCAGCACCTGATCGTCATCGACAAGCCGGCCGGCATGGCCGCCCACCCGGGGCCGGGGACCGAGAGCGGCACCCTGGTCAACGCCTTGCTGCATCACTGCGGGGACAGCCTGTCGGGCATCGGCGGGGTCCTGCGGCCGGGGATCGTCCACCGGCTCGACAAGGACACCAGCGGCGTGATGGTGGCCGCCAAGTCCGACGCCGCCCACGCCGGCCTCTCGGCCCTGTTCGCGACCCACGACATCGAGCGGGCCTACATCGCCTTCACCCGCGGCGCCCCGGCCCCGGCCAGCGGGACTATCCAAACGCAGATCGGCCGCAGTTCGCACGACCGCAAGAAGATGGCGGTCCTGAAGACCGGCGGCCGCGAGGCCATCACCCACTACGCGGTCGAGCAGGCGTTCGGCGGTTCGAAGCCGATGGCGGCGCGGGTCCGCTGCGTGCTGGAGACCGGTCGCACCCACCAGATCCGCGTCCATCTGGCCAGCAAGGGGGCGCCCTGCCTCGGCGACCCGGTCTACGGCTCCGGCGCGCCGGTCAATGCCGTGCGGGCCATCATCGAGGAGGCCGGCCTGGCGCGGCAGGCGCTGCACGCGGCGGTGCTGGGTTTCGTCCATCCGGTGACCGGCGAGCGCCTTCGCTTCGAGACCCCCCTGCCGGCCGACATGGCGGCCCTGGAGGCGGGGCTGGCTGGGCTCTGACCCCACCCCACCACCGATCATGCTCGCGAAGGCGAGCATCCATGCGCGGCTGGCTTGCGATGCGGTGCGGCCGACTATGCATGGGTCCTCGCCTTCGCGAGGACAATCGGGCGGAGGGGACGGTCCGCGGACTGACGCCCCCCATCGGGCCCATCTTTTCTGAAAACCCACTCAGTCCTTTTCGATACCTGACTCCCACGCTCAGGATTATACCGACGCTCGGATTACAAACGCGTCATGGCCTTTGAAAGGTCGCAACGGGTTCCTATCTGAACTGTTGGAACGGGGGCGGGTGGCCTGTGCCGCGGAGCGGGCAGGCCCAGGATCGCCTGCCGATATAGGGGAAAGACAAGAAAAATGGCTGCTGCATCACTCTCTGTCATGTCGCCCGATGGCGGCCTTTCGCGGTACCTCTCCGAGATCCGCAAATTTCCGATGCTGGCGCGGGACGAGGAGTTCATGCTCGCCAAGCGTTGGAAGGAGCACGAGGATCCCGAGGCCGCGCACCGCATGGTGACCAGCCACCTGCGCCTCGTCGCCAAGATCGCCATGGGCTATCGCGGCTACGGCCTGCCGATCGGGGAAGTGATCTCCGAAGGCAACGTCGGCCTGATGCAGGCGGTCAAGAAATTCGAGCCCGACAAGGGCTTCCGTCTGGCCACCTACGCCATGTGGTGGATCCGCGCCTCGATCCAGGAATACATCCTGCGCAGCTGGTCGCTCGTGAAGATGGGCACCACGGCGGCGCAGAAGAAGCTGTTCTTCAACCTGCGCAAGGCCAAGAGCCAGATCAGCGCCTTCGAGGACGGCGACCTGCTGCCCGAGCATGTGACGACCATCGCCACCAAGCTGGGCGTGCAGGAATCCGAAGTGGTGTCGATGAACCGGCGCCTGTCGGGCCCCGACGCCTCGCTGAACGCGCCGATGCGGGTCGACGGCGACGCCGAATGGCAGGACTGGCTGTCGGACGACACCCAGGTCAGCCAGGAAACCGAACTGGCCGAGAACGAAGAGAAGTCCCTGCGCATGGGCCTGCTTGAGGAAGCCATGGCCGAGCTGTCGGACCGCGAACGTCACATCATGACCGAGCGCCGGCTGCGCGACGACCCGACCACCCTGGAAGACCTGGCCTCGCAATACGGCGTCAGCCGCGAGCGGGTCCGCCAGATCGAGGTGCGGGCCTTCGAAAAGCTGCAGAAGGCCATGCAGGCCGCGGCGCGCGACCGGAACCTGGTCAACGCTTAACCTCCCTCCCCGAATGGGGAGGGCAGGCGCGCGTTGCGCGCCGGGTGGGGCAGTGGGTCACCGCCACTCGCCCGCTCGGCTTCTCAGTGCGCAATCTCGAAATTCAGTGACCGACTTCCCCACCCGACGCGCGTAACCGCGCGTCTGCCCTCCCCATTCGGGGAGGGAGGTCGTGCGCCCTACGCCGCCTTCGTCTCTTCCTTCGGCAAAAACGCCGTGATCGCCGCCACCGCCGGTTCCAGCCTGGCCCGGTCCAGCGTCTCGCCGACCGCCTTGTTCAAGGTCACCGCCGCGTCCATCAGCTTCAGGTCGCCGACCGCCACCGCCGCCTTCTGCAGGTCGGCCGCCTGGGCCAGCAACGCCCGCCTCGCCTGCATCCAGTCGGTGTCGACGGCGGCCATGGCGGCGCGGGTGATCTTCAGGGCCTGCAGGATGCGGTCCTGGTCCGGCGTCTTGCGCGAGTCCGAGCGGCGCTTGCGCGGGCCCGAATAGTCGCCGCTGTTGAACCGCCGGCGGTCGGGGCCGACGTAGTGAACCGCCTCCACCCAGTCGCGGGGCTTCAGCGCCACCGCTTCCAGCCGGCGCAGCAGGTCCTTGATCGTGTAGGGCTTGCGCAGGAACTCGTGCACCCCGGCGTCGCGGGCCCCGAGGATGGCCTGGGCGGTGGCCTCGGCCGTGACCATGACGATCGGAACCTTGCGGCAGTTGAGATCGCTGCGGCGCAGGGCGCGGGCCAGGCGGGCGCCATCGATCTCCGGGCCGCTGTGCTCCAGGAAAATGATCTGCGGATCGACCGCGCGGGCGGCGGCGATGGCCTTGGCGTCGCTGCTTGCCGCCCACACCTGACAGGTCACCAGGCTGCGCAGCAGGTCCTGCAACAGCTTGATGGCGGCCGGTTGCGAATCGACCACCAGCACCCTTTGCAGGTGCGGGGCCATGCGCGACAGGATCTTGGGATCGGCGTTGAACACGGGACGCGGGGGCTCCAACAAAGCAGTCTTGCTCATTTCGTCGCACAGCGCGGGTAAAGATCAGATTGAGGATGAATCGCCTCGCCACAGCCGGCCCGTTGCAAAGATTTCCCTTTGATCCCGAAAGGCCTTAAGCGAACCGTTCAGGAACGCCGGAGTCTCCATGGTCAGACGTCTCGCCCCCCTCTTCGCTGTCGCCCTCCTGGCGCTGGCCGCCTGCGGGCCGAAGGTCAGCAACGACAAGCCGCCGGAAACCGGCGACGTCGCCGTGGCGCGGGTCGACGGCCAGACCGTCTGGGCCTCGGACGTCAAGCGCGAGGCCATCGCCCAGGGGCTGATCGGCGAGGGCGAGCCGCTCGACATCCAGTCGGAGATGTTCCGCCAGATGCTGGACGAGGTGGTCGACCGCGAGCTGCTCAGCGCCGAGGCGGTCAAGCGCGGGCTGGACAATGATCCGGTGGCGCTGCGGCGGCTGGAGGCGGTGCGCAAGCGCGTGCTGGCCGACATGGTCGTCGAAAGCTACGTCGAGAAGGGCGTCACCGAAGAGAATATCCAGAAGATGTATCGCGAGCAGCAGACGCTCGCGACCAACTCCGAGCAGTACAAGGCCCGCCAGATCGTCGTCGGCAGCCCCGAAGCCGCCGCCGACATCAAGCGGCTGCTGGCCGCCGGCCGGCCCTTCGAAGGTCTGGCCATGGAGCGGTCGATCGACAGCGCCACCCGCTTCAACGGCGGCGATTTCGGCGGCTTCTTCCCGCTCGACGTCATGCCACCGGCCTATCAGACGGCCCTCAAGGACGCCCAGCCCGGAACCCTGGTCGGGCCCTTCGCCGTCGAGGGCGGCTGGGCGGTGGTCAAGGTCGACGAGCGCCGGCCCGAGCAGCCGCTGACGCTGGACGTGGCGCGGCCGCACATCGTGCGCTTCCTGACCTACGGCCAGATCCGCGACCTCTTGGAAAAGCTGCGTGGCGGGGCCAAGGTCGAGACCCTGATCCCCCGCGCCCAGGTCGTGCCCGGCGCGCCCAGCGAACCGGCCAACGCCCCGCCTCCCGCCCCCGGGGCCACCCTGCCGCCTGCCGCCCCGGCCCCGGCCGCGCCGGAAGCCAAACCCGCCCCTGTTCCCGCTCCAGTTCCGCAGAAGAAATGACCAAGACGCCCAAGAGTTCGTCCGCCAAAGACCTGCCCGCCATGGCCCTGGAAGCCGCCGCCAGACCGGTGGAGGCCGTCGGCCATGCGGTCGATCGGGCGCTCGACCCGCTGCGGGCGGCGCTGAAGCGGACGCATAAGGAAGCTCCGTCCACTCCCTCTGGCGAACCGGCGGCCCCGGGCAAGCCCGGCCTCCTGGTCTCGCCGCTGGCCGTGCCCTTCCCGAAGATCGCCCCGGTGGCCGGGGTGGAGATCGCCACGGCCCGGGCCGGCTTCTACAAGCATGAGCGCGACGACCTGCTCATCATGCGCTTCGCCGAGGGGACCAGCGCGGCCGGGGTGTTCACCCGCCATGGGGTCGGCTCGGCCCCGGTCGACTGGTGCAAGCGCCAGCTGACCACCTCCAAAGGGGCGGACGTGCGGGCCCTGGTGGTCAACGCCGGTTGCGCCAACAGCTTCACCGGCAAGCCGGGGGCCGATGCGGTGCGCCGGGTGGCGACGGCGGTCGGCAAGCGTTTCGACTGCCGCCAGCGCGACGTGATGATGGCCTCGACCGGGGTCATCGGCGTGCTGCTCGACGACGCCAAGATCACCTCCAAGCTGGCCGAGATCGAGGGCAGGCTCCACGCCGACGGCTGGGCCGAGGCGGCCGGGGCCATCATGACCACCGACACCTTCGCCAAGGGGGCCCAGGCCACGGCGGTGATCGACGGGGTTACCGTGCGCATCGCCGGCATCGCCAAGGGCTCGGGGATGATCGCGCCGGACATGGCGACCATGCTGGCCTTCGTCGCCACCGACGCCGACATCGCTCCGGGGGCCTTGCAGACCCTGGTCAGCCTCTATGTGCGCAACACCTTCAACGCCGTGACGGTCGACGGCGACCGCTCGACCAACGACACCCTGCTGCTGTTTGCCACCGGCCAGTCGGGGGCGCCGAAGATCCACCGCGCCGGCGACAAGCGCCTGGCCGACTTCCGCGAAAAGCTGGAAGCCGTGCTGCTCGACCTGGCCCTGCAGCTGGTGCGCGACGGCGAGGGGGCGAGCAAGTTCGTCAAGATCAACGTCACCGGGGCCGAGAGCCACGCCTCGGCGCGGAAGATCGCCCGGACGGTGGCCGAGAGCCCGCTGGTCAAGACCGCCTTCGCCGGCGAGGACGCCAACTGGGGCCGCATCGTCATGGCCGTCGGCCGCGCCGACGAGCCGGTCAACCGCGAGAAGATGAGTGTCCAGTTCGGCAAGCTGATGGCCGCCCACGACGGCATGGTGGCGGCGAATTACTCCGAGGCGAAGATGAGCGCCTACATGAAGAAGCAGGAGCTGGAGGTCAGCATCGACGTCGGGGTTGGACGTGGGCACGCGGTGATCTGGACCTGCGACCTGACCAAGCAGTACGTGGCGATCAACGGCGATTATCGGAGCTAAGCGCACTGAGGTGCGGTGTTTGCGCGCCTTTGGCGCGCCCTTCTCCCGCTTGTCGGGAGAAGGTGGCCCCGAAGGGGTCGGATGAGGGCAGCACCAGCTTGAGAAGGCTTGGGACTGCGCTGAACGCGCCACAACGCGCACAATCGTCCAGCACCGGCGCTGCCCTCATCCGGCGGCTACGCCGCCACCTTCTCCCGACAAGCGGGAGAAGGATCACGGATGATCAGTTCACCAGCTCATGAATCCCCTTCAGCGTCTTCAGTAACCCCGCCGCCCCATCCAGCGGCAGGCAGCTGAGCGGATCGCACAGCGCCTTGTCCGGGTCGGGGTGGAACTCCAGGAACACGCCATCCGCGCCCGACGCCACCGCCGCCTTGGCGATGATCGGCACGCCGTCGCGCCGCCCGCCCGTCGACGCCCCGCCGGTGCGGGGATCCGCCCCCGGCAGCTGCACCGCGTGGGTGGCGTCGATGGTCACCGGGGCGCCCAGCTTCTTCATCTCGCCGATGCCCAGCATGTCGACAGTCAGGTTGTTGTAGCCGAACGAGTTGCCGCGCTCGCAGAGAATGGTCAGCTCCGCCCCGCCGGTGGCTTCCTTGACCTTGTCGAGGATGTTCTTGCAGTCCCACGGCGCCAGGAACTGGCCCTTCTTCACATGCAACAGGCCGCCGGCGGCGTGGGTGGCGCGGGCGGCGGCGACCACCAGGTCGGTCTGGCGGCAAAGGAAGGCGGGGATCTGCACCAGGTCGGCGACGGCGGCGACGGGCTCGCACTCTTCCGGGGTGTGGATGTCGGTGGCGATCGGCACGTTCACCTGGGCCTTCACCTCGGCCAGGATCTCCAGCCCCTTCTCCAGGCCCGGCCCCCGGTAGCTCTTCAGCGACGAGCGGTTGGCCTTGTCGTAGCTGGCCTTGAACACATAGGGCAGGCCCAGGTCGTTGCAGATGGCCTTCAGGGTCGTGGCCGTGTGCAGCGCCAGGCTGAGGTCCTCGATGACGTTGAGACCGGCGATGACGACCAGCGGCGCGCCGCCGCCGAAGGCGATGTTCCAGCGGGTGAGGCTCAGCTGCGTCATGGAAAGGCTCCCTGTGGTTGGCGCCTCCTTACCAGACGATGCGCCCCTGTCGCCTCCTGATGTTCTGGCGTGGCGCAAATGGGGCTGTTAGGTGCAGATCGTATGAAGCCTACCGTCCTCGTCGTCGCCGCCGCCCTCATCGATGCCGACGGCCGGGTGCTGATCTGCCAGCGGCCGCAGGGCAAGCAGCTGGCCGGGATGTGGGAGTTTCCGGGCGGCAAGGTCGAGGCCGGCGAGACGCCGGAGGAGTGCATCATCCGCGAGCTCAAGGAAGAGCTCGACATCGACGTCAAGGCCGCCTGCCTGGCCCCGTTCGTTTTCGCATCCCACGGTTACGATTCGTTTCACTTACTTATGCCATTGTACCTTCTGAGACGCTGGGACGGGGTCGTCACGGCGCGGGAACATGAGGCTCTGGCGTGGGTAAAACCCCAGCAACTCGCGGACTACCCGATGCCGCCGGCGGACGCCCCGCTGGTCGCATGGCTCTGCGACTTCGTCTGAAGGCCTTCTGGGCCCACGAGAGCGGCGCCACTGCCATCGAATACGGCCTGATCGCCAGCCTGATCTTCCTGGTCATCGTCACCTCGGTGACGGCCTTCGGCAACAAGACCACCGGCATCATGGACGCCGTCTCCGCCGCCATCGACGCGGCGATTTAGCAAGTCGCTGAAAATATTGAAGATTTTTGTGACTTGATGAATATGTCTAGACATATTCATGCGCTTTTTGGCGGCTCGGCGCCCTTTCGGCCGGAATGGTTCTCACGTGTAGGCGCCGGACACCACAAACCTGTCAACAAACCCAGCCTCGGCGCCTACGCCCCGCCTACGCCGGCGCCTACATTCGCCGACCCGACATCAACCTGAAAGCCACGTCTTTTCAACCTGTTGGATGCGTCGGCCATGATATAATGGTCCCGCTTCGATAGGCCCGGCTCAGGGCGTAGGCTTCTCGCCAGCGCTCCGCTCCGTGGTCTTCAGGGCGTCGGCCAGCCGAACCTTGGCGCTGCCGGGCTTCAACGGCTTCTGCTGGCTCTCGTGCGGGGCCCAGCCGGTGACGGTGACGATCTCGAAGGTGGCGGCGACCTTGCCGTCGGGACCGGCGAAGCGGGCCTGGTAGAGGTCCATGGCCCGGAACAGCACCTTGCGGCCCAGCGGCTTGCGGGATCGGTCAACCAGGACGCTGGTCTCGCCCATGGCCCGCAGATCCTTCAGCAGGGAAAGCGGATGCGTATAGCGGACGGTGACCCGGTCGACGTCGCTGACCGGCAGGGCGAAACCGGCCCGTTGCAGCAGGCCGGCGCCGTCCAGGGCGTCGGCGAAGGGGGAGACGCGCTGGTGGGCGCCGCCGCTGATCTCGCTTTCGGCCTCCAGCAGGCACTGGCGCAGCTCGGTCAGGGTCGCCCCGCCGAGGAAGGCGCCGATGAACAGGCCGTCGGGCTTCAGGGCCCGGCGAATCTGCACCAGGGCCCCGACCAGGTCGTTGGTCCAGTGCAGGGCCAGGGTGGAGACGATGAGGTCCAGGCTCTCGGCCGCGAACGGCAGGCGTTCCTCATCGACCACCAGCCGGGGCCCGGTTCGGCCGGCCAGCATGGCGGCGGAGAAGTCGGTCTCGACCAGCATGTCGATCTTACCGGCCGCGTCGCTGTCCTTCAGCGCCGCCGCGAAGGCGCCGCGGCGGGCCCCCAGGTCGACGGCCAGCGGAAACCTGCGCAAGATGGCTTCCAGCCGCTCGACGGCGTCGGCGGCGGCGCGGCCCTTGAGGAAACCGGCGGTGTCGTAGGACGGCGCGGCGCGGTCCAGGCGCCGGCGGTGCAGGGCGCGGTCGAACAGGACGGGCGGGGCGGTCATGACGGTGGAAGGTCCGAAGGCGAGGTGGCGACCGGGTCCCGCCCTTAGCGCATTCGGCCGCCGCGCGCTCGACCTCATTCTGCCGTCGACGGCCCTGGACGGCTCGGCGGCGCTGTCGCCGGGGATGCCGGCCGACAGCTGGGCCCGCATCGTCTTCCTCGAGGACCCCGTCTGCGACGGCTGCGGCATGCCGGCCGAATACGAGATGATCGGCCGCTGCCCGGCCTGCGAGGCCAAGCCCCACGTGTTCGGTCGGGCCCGCGCCGCCTGCCTCTACGACGAACACAGCCGCGAGCCGATCCTGCAGCTCAAGCACGCCGACCGCACCGACCTGGCCCCGCTGTTCGCCCGCTGGCTGTCGCGGGCCGGGCGCGACCTGATCAGCGAGGCCGACGCCCTGGTCCCGGTGCCGCTGCACCGCTGGCGGCTCTTGTCGCGGCGCTACAATCAGGCGGCAGAGGTGGCGCGGCGGCTGTCGGCGGATACGGGGGTGGCCTATCTGCCCGACGCCCTGACCCGTCCGCGGCAGACCGCCACGCAGGGCGGGCGCACCGCTTCGGGCCGGCGGCGGAACGTGGCCGGCGCCTTCGCCGTTCCGGAAGGGCGCCGGCGCCTGATCGAGGGCCGGCGCATCCTGCTGGTCGATGACGTCCTGACCACCGGCGCCACAGCGGACGCCTGCGCAAGGGCCCTGAAATCGGCTGGAGCGGCCGATGTGTCGCTGCTGGTCATCGCCCGGGTGAAATCGATGGCGCTGAAGACTACATAAGCGCTGAAAAGTTCCGTATGGAGCCCTTATGGCTGAAGTCGTTATCTATACCCGTCCGTTCTGTGGCTACTGCAGCCGCGCCGTTTCCCTGCTCAACGAAAAGGGCGCCGACTTCGAGGAGATCGAGGCTGGCATGGACCCCAAGCTGCGCCAGGAGATGATGGAGAAGTCGGGCCGCTCGACCTTCCCGCAGATCTTCATCGGCGGAAAACACATCGGCGGCTGCGACGAGATGATGGCGCTGGAGCGCGCCGGCAAGCTGGACGATCTGCTCAGCGCATGACCTTCCGCGCCGCCCTGGTCCAGACCCGCACGCCCGCCACCCATGAGGCGGCGCTGGCCCATGTCGCGCCGCTGGTGCGCGAGGCGGCGCACCGTGGGGCGCAGCTGATCATCACCCCCGAGGGCGTCAACGTCCTGCAGAAGAAGCGCGAGCTGCTGCTGCCAGCCCTGAAGAGCCCCGAGGCGGACCCGGTCGTGCAGGGTCTGCGGGCCCTGGCGGCGGAGCTCGGCGTCTGGCTGTCGATCGGCTCGGCCCTGGTGCTGCGCGAGGACGGCCAGGCGGCCAATCGCCAGATGCTGATCGGGCCGGACGGGGCGGTGGTCGCCACCTACGACAAGCTGCACATGTTCGACGTCGACCTGCCGACCGGTGAGACGGCGCGGGAATCGGAAGTCTACACCCCCGGCGATCGGGCGGTGGCGGCGGCGACGCCGTTCGGACCGCTGGGCCTGACCATCTGCTACGACATGCGCTTTCCGGCCGTTTACCGGGCTCTGGCCACGGCGGGCGTCAAGGTTATCACCGTGCCGGCCGCCTTCACCCGCCCGACCGGCGAGGCCCACTGGGAGATCCTGCTGCGGGCCCGGGCCATCGAGACCGGCAGCTTCATCCTCGCCGCTGCGCAAGGTGGCTTCCACGAGGACGGCCGCGGCACCTGGGGCCACTCCATCGCCATCGGCCCCTGGGGCGAGGTGCTGGGCCAGCTGGATCACGACGAACCCGGCGTGCTGCTGGTCGACATCGATCCGGCCCTCGCCGACAAAGCCCGCGCCGCCATCCCGGCCCTGAAGAACGCCCGCGCCTTCACCGGCCCAAACCCATGATAAAATACGCCCTCGTATGTGCGGCCGGCCACGAGTTCGAGGGCTGGTTCGGCGCGTCCGGCGACTTCGACGACCAGGCGGCGCGCGGCCTGCTGGAATGCCCGGTCTGCGGCCTCGGCGAGGTAAGGAAACAGATCATGGCCCCGGCCGTGGCCGGCACGAAAGCGCGCGGCGGCCCCGATGTGCCGCCGCAGATGCGCGAGATGATGCTGCAGGCCCAGCAGGCCGTCCGCGCCCATGTCGAGGACAATTTCGACTATGTGGGGGACACTTTCGCCAAGGAGGCCCGCGCCATCCACGAGGGCAGGAGCGAGGAGCGCGGCATCTACGGCGAGGCCTCGCCGAAGGAAGTCACGGCGCTGATCGAGGACGGGGTGCGGGTAGCCCCCCTGCCACCCGCACCCCCGAAGAAGGAAGAATTGAACTAGGGAGGAGGGTCCCTGGTTCCGGCTCGCCTTAATCCTTCGACGGTTGAAGGGTGGCGTACTGTCGCGGGCCGCGCCGTGATTGCCGTCACGCCTGGGAGGGGCGCGTCACCGTCATCATGTAGTTGATGTCGCTGTCGGCCGAGCGGTCCCAGCGGCCGGTCAGCGGGTTGTAGGTCACGCCGAACGGGCCTTCGATGTTGAACGGATGGCCTTCGAGGAAGCCGCGCAGTTCCTCGGGTTTCAGGAACTTGTTCCAGTCGTGCGTCCCGGCCGGCACCCAGCGCAGGATGTACTCGGCCCCGACCTTGGCCAGGGCCAGGGCTTTCAGGGTGCGGTTCAGGGTGGCGACGATCATGACGCCCTCGGGGGCCAGCAGCCGGGCGCAGGTACGCAGGAACTCGCCAGGGTCGGCGACGTGCTCGATGACCTCCATGTTGAGGATGACGTCGAACGGGCCGGCGCCGTCGGCCTCCAGCTGTTCGGCCGTGCTGGCCCGGTAGTCGATCTTCAGGCCCTGCTCGGTGGCGTGCGTGCTGGCGGTGCCGATGTTGCGGGGCGAGGCGTCGACGCCCATCACCGAAAAGCCCAGCCGGCTCATCGGCTCGCTCAAGAGGCCGCCGCCGCAGCCGATGTCGAGCAGCTTCAGCCCCTCGAACGGCCGGCGCGAGCAGGGGTCGCGATTGAAATGACTCAGGGCCAGATCACGGATGAACGACAGGCGAATGGGGTTGAACCTATGCAGCGGCGCGAACTTGCCCTTGGGGTCCCACCACTCCGCCGCGATGCGCGAGAAGCGTTCGACGTCTTCCGGATCGATGCTGTGGGTCAGGGTGGGGGCGGGGCTGTCCATGGCCTCTAGATAGTCCTCCGTTCGGAGCTTGTCCCGTCTGCATGCGGAATTGACGATCCGCGCATTGCGGCGCCGCGCATCGCCCGCTAGAAGGCGGCTCCTTGCGCGGAAACGGTCAAACCTTGGCCGCGCGGGGCAAGATCTTGTCTCGTCGATATGGGGAACGGGTAGCTTGGCACGGCTGGTCATGAAGTTCGGCGGCACCTCGGTGGCCGACCTGGAACGCATCCGCCGGGTGGGACGGCTGGTGGCGGCGGAAGTGGCCACGGGCAAGAACGTCGCCGTCGTCGTCTCGGCCATGGCCGGCAAGACCAACGAGCTGGTCGCCTGGACCGATGGGGCCGGCGCGGCCGCCCAGGGCATCGCCCCCTCGGATGACGAATACGACGTGGTCGTGGCCAGCGGCGAACAGGTGACCGCCGGCCTGCTGGCCATGACCCTGCGCAACATGGGCCTCCGCGCCCGGTCCTGGATGGGCTGGCAGATCCCGATCATCGCCGACGACGCCCACGGCCGCTCGCGGATCGAGGAGATTCCGTCCGAGGCGCTCGGGGGGGCCATGGACGACGGCGAGATCGCCGTCATCGCCGGCTTCCAGGGCGTCACCCGCAGCGGCCGGCTGGCGACCCTGGGCCGCGGCGGCTCGGACACCAGCGCCGTGGCCATCGCCGCCTCGCTGGGCGCGGCCTGCGACATCTACACGGACGTGGACGGCGTCTACACCACCGACCCCCGCATCGAAGCCAAGGCCCGCCGCCTGGCCCGCATCTCCTACGAGGAGATGCTGGAAATGGCCTCGCTGGGGGCCAAGGTGCTGCAAACGCGGTCGGTCGAGATGGCCATGGCCCACAAGGTGCCGGTGCGGGTGCTGTCGAGTTTTGTCGAGCCCGGGGAGGCGCCCGGTCAGGGCACCATCCTGTGCGACGAGGAGGATATCGTGGAAAAGCGGATCGTGAGCGGCGTGGCCTACAGCCGCGACGAGGCCAAGGTCACCCTGTTCGGCCTGCCCGACCATCCGGGCGTCAGCTCGCGCATCTTCGGGGCGCTGGCCGACGCCAACGTCAACGTCGACATGATCGTCCAGGCCCACGCCCGGACGGCCGACACCGCCAACATGGAATTCACCGTCGGCAAGCGTGACGCGCAGCGGGCGATGGACGTGGTCAACGGCCTGAAGCCTGAGCTCGGCTTCGAGGGTGCGGCGCTGGACGAGGAGGTCGCCAAGGTCTCGGTGATCGGCGTCGGCATGCGCAGCCACGCCGGCGTCGCCAAGACCATGTTCAAGGCCCTGGCCGACAAGGGCGTCAACATCCAGGTCATCTCGACCTCGGAAATCAAGATCAGCGTCCTGATCGAAAGCGCCTACACCGAGCTGGCCGTCCGGGCCCTGCACGCGGCGTACGAGCTGGATAAGGTTTAGACCTCCCTCCCCGAATGGGGAGGGCAGGCGCGCGTTGCGCGCCGGGTGGGGCAGTGGGTCACCGGCCCCACCGGTTAGGCTTCTTAGCGCCAACTCACGCAAGTCCGTGACCGACTTCCCCACCCGACGCGCGTAACCGCGCGTCTACCCTCCCCATTCGGGGAGGGAGGTTTTGGCGCAACACTCTCAAAACCCTGTTCCATGGGTGTTGACCTGCCCACAAAGCAGGCATACCCATCCCCCATCACCGGCCCCAACTCGGGCCCAACCTAAGAGCTCGTACCCGTGAACGGCATCTTCCTCACCCACAGCACGCTCGTGCCGTCCGCCGCGTGCGGTCGCATGACCGCCTGCGCTCGCGAGGAGCTCGCCTGAGACTTCAGACCTTCTGAAACCTCATTCGCCCCCTCCCGAGCCCGACGCTCCGGAGGGGTTTTTTGTATCCCCATGCTGCGTCGGGCCCGGGCCAAAAGACCCGAGAGACCGACATGACCCTGCTCACCTCACAGACCTTCTCCAGCCGCCTCAGTCCCGGCGGCAAGCTGCCCGAATGGATCGCCGAGGCCAGACAGCTGCTCTGGCTGTCCGGCCCGCTGATCTTCACCCAGCTGGCCCAGATGGCCATCCTGGCCACCGACGTGGTGCTGCTGGGGCGGCTCAGCTCCCATGCCCTGGCGGCGGCGGCGATCGGCAACACGGTCTACTACTTCTGCTGGCTGATGGGCGGCGGCCCGACCGCCGCCGTGGCCCCGATCATCGCCCAGATGCTGGGCCGCAATCCGGATGACCTTGCCGGTCCCCGGGCGGTCTCGCGCATGGGCCTGTGGGTGGCCATCGCCCTGCCGCTGCCGCTGATCCCCATCCTGCTGTCGGCGGGCTGGATTCTCGGCCATCTGGGGCAGGAGCCGGAGCTGGCGCGCGACGCAGGCAAGTTCACGGCCATGCTGTGCTTCGGCCTGCCCTTCACCTTCGGCTTCCAGGTGCTGCGCAACGTCGCCACGGCCCTGGAGCGGCCGAGGGCGTCGCTGTACGTCATGCTGGCCTCGATCGGCTTCAACGCCCTCTTGGCCTGGACGCTGATCTTCGGCCACTTCGGCCTGCCGGCGCTCGGCATCGTCGGGGCCGGGATCGCGACCTCGTCTTCGGCGGTGTTCGCCTTCCTGGCCATGGTGGTGGTCATCCGGCTGGATCCGCTGCTGCGCCGGGTGAAGATGTTCCAGGGCTTCACCGCCCCGGACTGGCCGCGGTTCGTCGAGCTGTTCCGGCTGGGCGTGCCGATCGGGCTGACCATGTTGTTCGAGGCCATGCTGTTCAACGCCATGACCCTGGTGGCCGGCACCTTCGGGGCGGCCACCCTGGCGGCGCACCAGGTGGCCCTGAACTTCGCCTCGGTGACCTTCATGGTGCCGCTTGGGATCGCCATGGCGGCCACCGTGCGGGTCGGCCTCTACGCCGGGGCCGGCGATCATGCGGGCACGCGGCGGGCCGGCTTCGTGGCCATGGTCGCGGGCGGCGGGGTGGTGTTGCTGTTCGGGGTCGCCATGGCCCTGGCCGGGGCGCAGATCGCCGGGCTGTACATCGCCGGGCGAACGCCGGAGGACCTGAAGGTCATCGCCCTGGCGGCGTTGTTCCTGAAGGTGGCGGCGGCCTTCCAGCTGTTCGACGCCCTGCAGGTGGTGGGGGCCTTGAGCCTTCGCGGCCTGAAGGACGCCCGCTGGCCGATGATCCTGGCCGGCGGCAGCTACTGGCTGGCCGGGGCCCCGGTCTGCATCCTGCTGGGGGTCACCCTCGGCATGGGGGGCCTGGGCATCTGGATCGGCCTGGCCTTCGGGCTGGCGGTGGCGGCGACGGCGATGTGCCTGCGCTTCCACCTCCTCACGCGCGCCCGCTAGCCTTCGCGGCTGGTGTAGACCGGCCGGCGTTTTTCCAGGAAGGCCCGCACGCCTTCCTGGAAATCGCCGTCGGAGCTGGCCAGGATCTGGTTGCGGTCCTCCATGGCGATGGCCGCCTCCAGCCCTTGCGCATCGATGGCGTGGTTGAGGCACTCCTTGGTCAGGCGCAGGCCCAGCGGGGTGGCGTGCAGCATGTCGTCGACGAAGCCCTGCGCCACCGCGTCCAGCTGGTCGGCCTCGACGATCTGGCTGATCAGGCCCAGTTCCCGGGCCCTGTCGGCGGTGATGAAGCGGCCGGTCAGCATGTATTCCGCCGCCACCGAACTGCCGACCATGCGCGGCAGGAAGTAGCTGACCCCGATGTCGCAGGCGGTCAGGCCGATGCGGATGAAGGCGGCGTTCATGCGCAGCCGCGCCGTGGCGATCCGCACGTCGCTGGCCAATGCGAGAGCGAAGCCGCCGCCGGCCGCCGCCCCGTCGATGCAGGCGACGATGGGCTGCGGACAGCGGCGCATGGCGATGACGATCTCGCTGATCCGGCGTTGGGCGGTGAGCCCGGCGCCGATGCTGCGCTGCTGGTTGCCGTCCGACCGTTCCTTCAGATCGAGGCCCGCGCAGAAGGCCGTGCCCGCCCCGCGCAGCACCACCACCCGCACATCGCGCCGCCAGTAGAGGCCGACGAAGAAGTCGCGCAGTTCCTCGACCAGCTTGCGGTTCAGGGCGTTGAGGCTGTCTGGTCGGTTCATCGTCACCCAGGCCGTCTCGTTCTCGAGCCGCACCTCCAGGTGTTCGTAGGCGGCGTCGTTGTTTGCGGGGGCGGTCATCGGGCTCACTCCTATTTCGTCTGGCCGCCGTCCACGGGGACCACCGCGCCGTGGACGAAGCTGGCCTTGTCGCTGAGCAGGAAGGCGGCCATCGAGGCGATCTCCTCGGGCTTGCCGAAGCGCTGCAGCGGCACCTCGCGGCGGATCCAGCGGTTCCAGTTGTCGCCGCGCGGGCCGGTCGAGCGCTCTTCCCAGTCGCCGCCCGGAAAGATGATGTTGCCGGGCGCGATGCAGTTGACCCGCACCCCTTTGCGGCCGGCGATCTGGGCCAGTTCCTTGGTCAGATGGTTCACCGCCGCCTTGGCGGTGCCATAGGTCAGCGGCGTGCCCAGGGCGCCCAGGCCGGCGATCGAGCTGATGAACAGGATGGCGCCGGAGCCGCGCGGCTCCATGCGGGCGTAGGCGCCGCGGGCGAGGCGCCAGGCCGAGCCGAGGTTCTGCGAGAAGCCGGCGTCCCAGGTCTCGTCGTCGATCGCCGCGCCGGGCGGGCAGGGGTGCAGGCCGACGTTGGCGACCGCGCCATGGATGGGGCCGAGGGCTTCTTCAGTGGCGGCCAGGGCCTTCTCGATGGTGGCGGTGTCGCGCAGGTCGCCGGCCATCGACCAGACGTTGGCCTCGCCGAAACGCCCCGCGAGGTCGGCGCGGGTGGCCTCCAGCGCCTCCGCTCCGCGCGCGGTGATGGCGACCTTGGCCCCCTCGGCCAGGCAGGCCTCGACGATGCCGAGCCCGATGCCCCGGCTGGCGCCGGCGACGAAGATGACTTTGTCCTTGAGGCCGAGGTCCACAGCTTCGCTCCCTTTTTGTTTGAGGGAGAGAGTGGAGACCCCGCCGTAGGGTCAGGCAAGGGTTAGAGCTTGAGCAGCGCCCGCAAGGCGTAGGCCACCACCGCCGTCGCGGTCGTCCCGGCCACCGCCAGCCCCGCGAACCACATCAGCCGTTGGCGCCAGGGCAGTGGCGCGTCGTCCTCGCCGGGCGGGCCTTCAATGATATCCCGCATCGGCGGCGACCTTTCCGCGGAAGATCCAGTAGACCCAGGCGGTGTAGCCCAGGATCACCGGCAGCAGGATGGCGATGCCGACCAGCATGAAGCCGAGCGCCCCGGTCTCGTTGGCCGCTGTGCGGAAGTGGACGTCGTAGGGGACGATGTTGGGGAAGAAGCTGGCGGCCAGGCCGATGTAGCCGGAGAGGAAGACCAGCAGCCCGCCCAGGAAGGGCGCGTGGTGCGAGCGTTTCCACAGGCCCCAGGCGACGATGGCGAGGCCGGCCGCGCCGAGCAACGGGATCGGCAGGTGCGGCAGGAAGACGTCCAGCCGGAAGCCCTCGCCGGTGAAGCCCCAGACGGATGCGACGCGCGGGTGGACGATCAGGGTGGCGATGGAGACGGCGGCCAGCAGGGCGGCGGTGGCCAGGCCGGCGATGGTGGCCCAGCGGCGGGCGTCGTCGTGCAGCACGCCCTCCGAGCGCCAGATGACCCAGGCGGCGCCGAGCAGGGCGTAGCCGGCGACGAGGCCGACGGCGACCAGCAGGCTGTAGGGCGTCGCCCAGTCGAAGGGACCGCCGGCGAAGGCGCCACCCCGCACCACGATGCCCTGGATGAAGCCGCCCAGCACCAGCCCCTGGGCCAGGGTGGCGGCCAGGGAGCCGCCGGCGAAGGCGGCGGTCCAGAAGCGTTTGCCGCGCTTGCGCCCGTGGCTGCGGAACTCGAAGGCGACGCCGCGCAGGATCAGGGCCAGCAGCATCAGCATGATCGGCAGGTACAGCGCTGGGCCGATGATGGCGTAGGCCATCGGGAAGGCGGCGAACAGGCCGCCGCCGCCGAGCACCAGCCAGGTCTCGTTGCCGTCCCAGTAGGGGGCGATGGAGTTCATCATCGCATCGCGCTCGGACGGGCCGCGCGCGAAGGGAAAGAGGATGCCGACGCCGAGGTCGAAGCCGTCGAGCAGGACGTAGAGCAGCACCGACGTCGCGATCAGCCCGGCCCAGATGAGGGGAAGGTCGAGGGTCATGGCGCTTCCTCTTCGTGAGGCGCGGCGGCCATGGCGCTGCCGGGGGCGCGGTCCTCGGGGGTTGGCGCGGCCTCATGCGGGGCGGGCCCTCGGGCCATCAGGCGCAGGACGTAGATGGCGCCGGCGCTGAAGACGATGGCGTAGACGACCATGAAGGCCAGCAGGGAGGCCGAGACCTGGCCGGCGCCGACCGGCGAGGCGGCGTCGCGTGTGCGCAGGATGCCGTAGATCACCCAAGGCTGGCGGCCGGCCTCAGCGACGACCCAGCCGGCGATGACGGCGACGAAGCCCATCGGCCCCATCAGCACGCTGGCCCGCAGGAACCAGGGCGAGGCCTCCGGCCCGCCCCGCAGGCAACGCCAGACCCCCCAGGCGCCCAGGCCGATCATCGCCAGGCCGAGGCCGACCATGATCCGGAACGACCAGTAGACCAGCCCGACCACCGGCCAGTCCTCGCGCGGCCAGGCGTCGAGGCCCTTGATGACCGTGTCCTTCGAGACGCCCTGGATGGCGTTGCCGATGCCCGGGATGGCGATCTCGCCGTGGGTCTTGGCGGCGTTTCGGTCGGGCAGGCCGATCAGGCTCTGGGGCTGGTCGGCGCGGGTTTCCCAATAGGCCTCGATGGCGGCGGTCTTCAGCGGCTGGTGGTGGCGGACGCTCTCGCCGGAGCTGTGGCCGAGGACCAGCTGCAGCGGGGCGACGATGGCGAACATGCCGATGGCCATGCGCAGGCCCATGCGGCTTTCCGGCTGTTCGTTGTCGCGCAGCAGGACGAAGGCGCTGGCCCCGCCGACCGCCAGGGCGGTGGTCAGGAAGGCGGCCAGGGCCATATGGGCCAGCCGCACCGGGAAGGTCGGGTTGAACACCACCGCCCACCAGTCGGTGGCGATCAGGCCGCCGTCCGGCAGGATGGCGAAGCCGGCCGGGGCCTGCATCCAGCTGTTGGCGCTGATGATCCAGAAGGCGCTGATCAGGGTGCCGATGGCGACCAGGGCGGTGGCGGTAAAATGCAGGCCGGGCCCGACCTTCTTCCAGCCGAACAGCATGATCCCCAGGAAGCTGGCCTCCAGGAAGAAGGCGGTCAGCACCTCGAAGGCGAACAGCGGGCCGATCACCGGCGCGGCGGCGGTCGAGAAGACGCTCCAGTTGGTGCCCAGCTGGTAGCTCATCACCACGCCGGAGACGACGCCCATGCCGAAGCTGAGGGCGAAGACCTTGACCCAGAACAGGTAGAGATTGCGGAACACCTCGCGGCGGGTGGTCAGCCACAGGCCTTCGAGGACGGCCAGATAGCTGGCCAGGCCGATGGAGAAACTCGGGAAGATAATATGGAAGGCGATGGTGAAGGCGAACTGCAGTCGCGCCAGCACCAGTGCGTCTAGATCGCCCACGCCGCATCCCCATAGTTCGCCGAACGCAATCAGCGAGCGCCGGAACCCAACGCCTGTAACGCCGCCACTACAAGATTAGTGTCGGCGACATTGCGTCGCAGGCGCGTTCTAGGCCGCGTTGGCCGCGAACTGCAGGCCGGCCAGCTTGGCGTAGAGGCCGCCCTTGGCGACCAGCTGTTCGTGGGTGCCTTCCTCGACCACCCGGCCCTCGTCCATGACCACGATGCGGTCGGCGCGCAGGACGGTGGCCAGGCGGTGGGCGATGACCAGGGTGGTGCGGCCGTCCATGGCCTCGTCGAGGGCCTTCTGCACCAGCCGCTCGTTCTCGGCGTCCAGCGCGCTGGTGGCCTCGTCGAGCAGCAGGATGGGAGCCTCGCGGACCAGGGCGCGGGCGATGGCCAGCCGCTGCTTCTGGCCGCCGGACAGGGTCTTGGCCCGCTCGCCGACGGCGCTGTCGAAGCCTTCCGGCAGGGCGGAGATGAAGCCATAGGCCTCGGCCTGGGCGGCGGCGGCCTCGATCTCCGCGTCGCTGGCCTCTTCTCGGCCGAAGCGGATGTTGTCGCGGGCCGAACCGCTGAACAGCGATGAGTCCTGGGCGACCAGGGCCATGCGGCCCCGCACCGCGGTCGGGTCGGCCTGGCGCAGGTCGACGCCGTCGAGGCGGATGGTCCCGCCCTGCGGATCGTAGAAGCGCAGCAGCAGCCGGAAGACGGTCGACTTGCCGGCCCCCGAGGGCCCGACCAGGGCGACGGTCTCGCCGGGCTTCACATTGAGGGTCAGGCCGCGCAGGGCCGGCAGGTCGGGACGGCCGGGGTAGGCGAAGGTGACGTCCTCGAAGGCGACCTCGCCGCGCGGCGCCGGCAGCACCACGGGCAGGGCGGGGGCGGCGATGTTGGGCTTGGAGGCCAGGAGTTCGCTGATCCGCTGCATGGCCCCGCTGGCCTTCTGCACGTCGCCCCAGGTCTCGCCCAGCATGCCGACGCTGCTGGCGGCCATCACCGACAGGATGACGAACTGCAGCAGGGTGCCGGCGGTCATGTCGCCGGCCACGACCTGGCGGGCGCCGACCCAGAGGATGAGGGTGATGCCGCCGAAGATCAGGCCCATGACCAGCAGGGTCATGGTGGCCCGGGCCTGGACGCGGGCCATGGACCGGCCGAAGGCGAACTCGACCGCCTTGCCGAAGCGGTCGGTGGCGTATTTTTCGCGGCCGAAGGCCTGCACCGTCTCCAGGGCGTCGAGGCTCTCGCCGGCGTAGCCGACCGCCTCGGCGAAGCTGTCCTGGGCCTGGGTCGAGAGTTTGCGCACCCGCCGGCCGATGATGAACATCGGCAGGATAACGATGGGGCCCAGCATCATCACGAACAGGGTCAGCTGCCAGGACACATGGGCCAGCACAATGGTGGCCCCGATCAGCATGAACAGGTTGCGCAGGGCGATGGAGATCGACGAGCCGACCAGGGTCTCGATCAGGGTGATGTCGGTGGTCATCCGCGACAGCACCTCGCCGGTGCGGGTCTTCAGGAAGAAGGCCGGGTCGAGGGTCAGGATGTGGCTGTAGAGCGCCTTGCGCACGTCGGCGACGACGCGCTCGCCCAGGCGGCTGATGAAGTAGAATCGGAAGGCGGTGCTGATCGCCAGGGTCAGGGCCACGGCGCCCAGGCCGATGAAGGCCAGGTTCAGCTGCGCGGCGCCGCCGGAGAGGAAGCCGTCGTCAACGACGGTGCGGGCCGCGCTGGGCACGCCGAGCGTGGCGCCGACCGAGATGATCAGGAAGGCGAAGGCGCCGGCGCCGTAGCCCCAGTGGTTCAGCATGAAGGGCAGCAGATTGGCCAGGTTGCGGACATCCCGCGACTTGGCCCGGCGGGCCGCGTCTTCGCGGATCGAGGTGAGCAGGGCGGCGCCGGCGCCGGGGCGCCCGTCGATGATCGCCTGTTCGCTTTGGGTGTCAGTCATTCACGGCCTTGCCTTGTCGATGACGCTTCTGTATAGCCGCCGATCTCTGCGGGCGACCCCGCGACCCACCTTTTCTCCGATTTATGTCGGTTGGACAGTCCGATGAAACAAGACACGCACCCCGACTATCACTTCATCAATGTGGTGATGGTTGATGGCACGACCTACCAGACCCGTTCGACGATGGGGAAGGAGGGCGCGACCCTGAACCTGGACATCGATCCGAACACCCACCCGGCCTGGACCGGCGGCAACCAGACGCTGCTCGACCGCGGCGGCCGCGTCAGCCGCTTCAACGCCAAGTTCGGCGGCTTCACCAAGAAGTAAGAACGCCTGCGCAGCTGCGCGGACGACAAGGGCCGGCTCCTTCGGGAGCCGGCTTTTTTCGTTCCTTCTCCCGCTTGTCGGGAGAAGGTGGCCGCGTAGCGGTCGGATGAGGGCAGCACCAGCCAAGGAAGATTTGCGACAGCGTTGTCTGCGCCAGAACGCGGACGTGCAGGATGAGCTGGTGCTGCCCTCATCCGGCCGCTACGCGGCCACCTTCTCCCGACGAGCGGGAGAAGGGCGCTTCGCTTTAAGCCTCGATCCCGCTGAAGGCGCTGCGCAGGCGGTCGAACTGGCTGAGGACGGCGTTGGGGACTTCGTCGGCCTGGGCCTCGATGTACATGCGCTTGTCGAGGTGGCGCACGCGGTCGTAGAGCCGGCCCGAGCGGTCGAGCAGGGTCAGCAGGCCGAGCGGCAGCAGTTCCTCGCTCTGTTCGCCGGTGCAGACGGCCTCGGCGCCGAGGCGGTAGCGGTCGTCGCAGGCGGCGTCCGGGGCCATGTCGCCTTCGCGCACGGCCCGCTGGACCAGCAGCCAGCTGGCGACCTGCATCAGGCGGGTAGTCAGGCGCATGCTTTCGGCGGCGTAGGCCAGGGCGGCGTTGCGGCTGAGCAGCTTGCTGTCCTGCCGGCCGGCCCCGTCCAGATAGGCGGCGGTTTCCTCCACGAGGTCCATGCCCTCCTGGAAGGTGCGTTCAAACAGCTCCGACCGCGCGAAATCCGAGATCACCCCGGCCCGCCACGGCGCCGTCTCCAGCGCGCCAACTTCGTTCATGGACACTCCGCCCCTACAATCTACGCAAGCAGGCCGTACACGGCCCTATGGACCGGTCTGACTGCAACCTGCGTGCCAACCCCTTAAGACCCTGTTTGCCTTATCAGCCGTTCTTGAAATTGAAGAAGGCGTCGGCGGCTGATTTTCCGGCGTTCTTCTTGTCGATCTGCGCCTGGGACCGGGCGATTTCGGCTGTTAGGGCCTCGATCCGCTCCTCCAGTTCCGAAACGCCGTAGATTTCCAGATCCTCGCGGCCGAGCGCGGTCAGATTGTCGCCGCGGCCCGGCCGGGGCCCGAGGGGTTCGTCGATCATCGCCGTCGCTCCCTATCGCGAAAGTCCGTGTTTGCGCCTATCTCACCCCGCAACCGCGCCGCGCGCAAGCACTGAGGGGCTCCCGCCATGACCGACAAGACCATGACCGCCATCGCGATCGACGGCGGCAAGGGCCCCGCCGAGGCGCTGCGGCCCGAAACGGCGCCCATTCCCGCCAGGGGCGAGGGCGATGTCCTGATCCGGGTCAGGGCGGCCGGGGTGAACCGTCCGGACATCATCCAGCGGCTGGGCGCCTATCCGCCGCCGCCCGGCGCCTCGCCGATCCTGGGGCTGGAGGTGGCCGGCGAGGTGGTCGAGGGCGCCGGGCGCTGGAAGGCCGGCGACAGGGTCTGCGCCCTGCTCGGCGGGGGCGGATATGCCCAGTACGCCGTGGTCGACGCCCGGCACGCCTTGCCCATCCCGGGGGGGCTCGATTTTACCCAGGCGGCCGGCCTGCCGGAGACGGTGTTCACCGTCTACGCCAATGTCTTCGAGCATGGGGCGTTGAAGGCCGGCGAGACGCTGATGATCCATGGCGCGACCAGCGGCATCGGGGTCACCGCCATCCAGATGGCCAAGGCGGCCGGGGCGACGGTGATCGCCACCGGGCGCGGGGCGGACAAGAAGGCGCAGGCGCTTGAGCTTGGGGCCGACGTGGCGGTGGACGCGACGACGGAGGATTTCGAGGCGGTGGCGAAGGCGCACGGCGGCGTCGACGTGGTGCTCGACATGGTCGGGGCCAGCTATTTCGCCAAGAACCTGTCGGCGCTGAAGACCGGCGGCCGGATCGTCTACATCGCCAGCCTGGGCGGGGCGATGCTGGAGGTGCCGGTGTTCGGCCTGATGATGAAGCGGGCGGTGCTGACGGGCTCGACCTTGCGGCCGCGGTCAGCGGACGAAAAGGCGCGGCTGGCGGCTGAGATCGAGCGGGTGGTCTGGCCGTGGGTCGAGGCCGGGAAGGTCAAGGCGGTGGTCGATCGGACCTTCCCGCTGGAAGAGGCGGCGGCGGCGCACGCGTACCTGGAGGCGGGGGCGCATGTGGGGAAGGTTGTGCTGACCACCTGAGCCTTTCCACCCCAAAAGGATGTCATCCTCCGGCCGCCCATAGGGCGGACCGGGGGACCCAAGGCGGGTCTGGAAAGATTCCCAGCGAGTCTTCACGCGGAAAGTTGGGTCCCCCGGTCCGCTTCGCGGCCGGAGGATGACAGCTTGTTGGGGGCGGGTGGCCTAAGCCACCGCCTGCAGCTTCTCGAGGATCAGCGGGTGCATGTCGAGGTTGGCCGCCAGGATGGTCTTGGCTTCGATCGGGTCGTCGCCGCCGTCCAGGTCAGTGACCTTGCCGCCGGCCTCGGTGACCAGCAGCATGCCGGCAGCCACGTCCCAGCTGTTGAGGCCGCGTTCCCAGTAGCCGTCGTAGCGGCCGGCTGCGACCCAGGCCAGGTCCAGCGCCGCCGAGCCGTAGCGGCGCACGCCGGCCACCCGCTGGCTGATCTGGTGCAGCTCTTTCAGGAACTGGGCATGGCCGGGCTTGCCGAGGAAGGGGATGCCGGTGGCCAGGAGGGCGTCGTCGAGGCGGTTGCGGGCGGCGACGCGCAGGCGGCGCTCGGCGCCCAGCCAGGCGCCCTTGCCCTTTTCGGCCCAGAACAGGTCGGCGGTGATCGGGTTGTAGGTCACCGAGGCGACCACCTCGCCCTCGCGCTGCAGAGCGATGTTGATGGCGAAGTGCGGGATGGCGTGGATGAAGTTGGTCGTGCCGTCCAGCGGGTCGACGATCCAGGTGTGGGTCTTGTCGGTGCCCTCGATGAGGCCCCGCTCCTCGCCGATGAAGCTGTAGCCGGGCCGGGCCTTGGTCAGGGCCTCGAACAGGAACTGTTCGGCCTTGAGGTCGGCGGCGGTGACGAAGTCGCTGGCCGAGCCCTTGCGCGACACCTGCAGCTCGCCGACCTCGCCGAAGTCACGGGCCATGCCCTTGCCGGCCTTGCGGGCGGCTTCGGTCATGACGTTGATCAGGGGAGAGGTGGCGGGCATGTCGGGGTCTCGAAAAAAGGTCGCGGAACCTAGCGATGAGGACCTTCTATAGCAAGGTCAGCCGGCAATCGCGGCGTTGATCGCCTTGACGGCGGCGGCCGGGCCGTCCGGGTGGGACCAGACGCCGGCGCTGACGGCCACGAAATCCGCGCCGGCCTGGGCCAGGGGGCGGGCGTTGTCGGCGGTGATGCCGCCGATGGCGACGCAGGGGATTTCCATGGTCTCCTGCCAGATGGTCAGGATCTCCGGTTCCGGGCGGTACAGGGTGTCCTTGGTGGCCGTCGGGTAGAAGGCTCCGAAGGCGACGTAGTCGGCGCCGGCCTCGGCGGCGTCCATGGCCAGGTGGCGGCTGTCGTGGCAGGTGACGCCGATCATGGCGCTCTTGCCCATGACCTTGCGGGCCTCCGACATCGCCATGTCCGACTGGCCGATGTGGACGCCGTCGCAGCCCAGTTTCGCCGCCAGCTTCGCATCGTCGTTGAGGATCAGGGCGACGTCGCGCGACTGGCAGATCGGGGCGAGGACGTCGTGGGCGGCGGCGATGACGAGCTCGGGCTGGTCCTTGAGCCGCAGCTGCAGGGCGGCGACATCGCCGGCGTCGAGGGCGGCGGCGAGCGCGCGGCCGAAGGCGGCCAGGTCGGCCAGGGTCGGCGGGGTGATCAGGTAGAGGCGGCAATCCATGGCGGCGGTGTAGCTTACCAGAGGCTTCCGCCCAACAGCGCGCATCCGACGACAGGGGCAGGAAAACCGGGGACACTAT
Source organism: Caulobacter sp. GW821-FHT11A05 (assembly GCF_058809015.1). Lineage (NCBI taxonomy): Bacteria > Pseudomonadati > Pseudomonadota > Alphaproteobacteria > Caulobacterales > Caulobacteraceae > Caulobacter > Caulobacter sp. GW821-FHT11A05. The sequence continues at coordinate 101,528 of NZ_JBXASF010000012.1, forward strand.
ATAGATTTCCGTGCGCCGCCTGTTGGCATCCCGCAGTCCCGGGCCGGAAATCTATATAGTGTCCCCGGTTTTCCGTGGCGCAGGTGGTGCGGCGAGACGGCCTTTGACTGCCCCAGCGTGAAGGCGTCCAGCTTCCGGCAAAGCAGAAAATCCGGGAGCCGCCCCAGTGAACTTCGACTTTTCCGACGAGCAGAAGCAGCTGCGCGAGGAGGCCCGGCGCTTTCTGGCAGACCGCTGCCCGACCACCACCGTGCGGGCGGTGCTGGAAGGGCCGGAGCCCTATGACAAGGCGTTATGGAAGGGCCTGGCCGAGATGGGCTTCCTGGGCGCCGCCATCCCCGAGGAATACGGCGGTGTCGGCCTGGGGCATCTGGAGCTCTGCGTCATCGCCGAGGAACTGGGCCGCGTGGTCGCGCCCGTGCCGATGGCCAGCTCCATCTATCTGGCGGCGGAGTTCCTGATGGTCGCCGGCAGCGAGGCCCAGAAGGCGGCCTGGCTGCCGAAGCTGGCCTCGGGCGAGGCGATCGGGACCTTTGCCCTGGCCGAGGGTGTCGGGCGGGTCACCGAAAGCCTGATCAAGGCCTCCGTCTCGGGCGGCAAGCTCAGCGGCAGCAAGGTCCCCGTTCCGGACGGCGATGTCGCCGACCTCTGCGTCGTCGTGGCCCGCAGCGGCGGCCAGGTCGGGCTGTTCCTCGTCGACCTGAACGGCGCGGGCGTGACCCGCGAAGCCGTCGACACGATCGACCCCAGCCGCAGCCAGGCCCGCATCACCTTTGACGGCGCGCCGGCCGAACTGCTCGGGCCGGCCGGCGAAGGCTGGAAGATCGCCGCCGACGTCCTCGACCGGGCCGCCGTGCTGGTCGCCTTCGAACAGGTCGGCGGGGCGGACCGGGCGCTGGAGATGGGCCGCGACTACGCCCTGGAGCGCATGGCCTTCGGCCGCCAGATCGGCAGCTTCCAGGCGGTCAAGCACATGCTGGCCGACATGTACGTCGCCGCCACGCTTGCCCGCTCGAACGCCTACTACGGCGCCTGGGCGCTCTCGACCGGTTCGCCGGAGCTGCCCGTGGCGGCGGCCACCGCGCGGGTCTCGGCCACCGACGCCTTCCAGCACTGCGCCAAGAACAACATCCAGGTGCACGGCGGCATGGGCTTCACCTGGGCCTTCGACTGCCACCTCTATTACCGACGGTCCAACGCCCTGGCCCTGGGGCTCGGCTCCAAGTCGACCTGGGAAGACCTGCTGATCGACCGCCTGCGCAGGCGCAACGAATCCCCGGCCGCGGCCTGATCGGGAGAGAAACAGATGAACTTCGACGACACCCCCGAAGAAGCCGCCTTCCGCGCCACGGCGCGCGCCTGGCTCGACGCCAACGCTCCGAAGGACCTGGAGGCCGACCTCAAGAAGAGCGGCTTCGCCAGCATGAACGTCGGCGGCCGCGATCCGATCGCCACCGCCAAGGCCTGGCAGAAGACCAAGGCCGAGGCCGGCTGGGCCTGCCTGCACTGGCACAAGGAGTATGGCGGGCGCGGCGCCAGCCCCATCGAGCGGGTGATCTGGGGCCAGGAAGAGGGGGTGTTCGGCGCCCTGTCGGGGACCTTCATCATCGGCCACGGCATGTGCGGCCCGACCCTGATGGCCTGGGCCAGCGAGGAGCACAAACGCCACCTCTTGCCGACCATGGCCAGCGGCGAGCACATCTGGTGCCAGCTGTTCAGTGAACCGGCCGGCGGCTCGGACCTGGCGGGCCTGCGCACCCGGGCCGAGCAGGACGCCTCCGGCGACTGGATCATCAACGGCCAGAAGATCTGGACCAGCGGCGCCCAGCACAGCGACTACGGCATCCTGATCACCCGCACCGACCCCAATGTGCCCAAGCACAAGGGCCTGACCATGTTCTGGCTGGACATGAAGTCGCCCGGCGTCGAGGTGCGGCCGATCAAGCAGGCCAACGGTCAGTCGGGCTTCAACGAGGTCTATTTCACCGACGTGCGCATCCCCGACAACCAGCGGCTGGGCGCGGTGGGGCAGGGCTGGACGGTGTCGCTGACCACCCTGATGAACGAGCGGCTGTCGATCGGCTCGGGCATGCCGACCGGTTTCCCCGAACTGTTCGACTACTGCATGACCCTGCAGACCATGGACGGCCCGGCCATCGACGACGCCGCCGTGCGCTCGCGCCTGGCGCAGTATGCGGTCAAGGCCAGCGGCCTGAAGTACACCGGTATGCGGGCGATCAGCGCCCTGTCCAAGGGCGAGACCCCGGGGCCGGAGAACAGCATCGGCAAGCTGGTGGCCGGCGCCACCATGCAGGAGCTGGCGATGTTCGCGCTGGACCTGCAGGGTCAGGCCGGGGTGCTCAACAGCCCCGCCGACGCCGAGGCCGGGGCCCGCTTCCAGGCCATGCTGCTGCGCTCGCCGGCCACAAGGGTCGAGGGCGGCACCGACGAGATTCTGCGCAACATCATCGCCGAACGTGTGCTGGGCCTGCCCGGCGACATCCGCGTCGACAAGGATGTGGCGTTCAAGGACATTCCTACGAGCGGACGGGCTTAGGGCCCGTCCGGGGCCGACCAGCGGACGGGCTTAGGAGCCCTCCCGCGCCCTGGCCGCCTTGAGCAGCAGGTAGTTTCGCTCCGGCAGGCTGTCGGCCTTGGCGGCGGCCTGGCGATAGAGGGGTTCGGCGGCGGCCAGGTCGCCGGCCCGTTCCAGCAGGTGCGCCCGGACGGCGTCGAGGCGGTGGCCGGCGGTCAGGCGGGGATCGTCCAGCAGGGGCTCCAGCCAGGCCAGGCCGGCGGCGGGGCCCTGGGTCATGGCCACGGCGATGGCCTGGTTCAGGGCGACCACCGGGCTGTCGGCGACCCGGCGCAGGACGCCGTAGAGGGCCAGGATCTGCGGCCAGTCGGTGGCTTCGGCGGTCTCGGCCTCGTCGTGCAAGGCGGCGATGGCGGCCAGCAGCTGGTATTCGCCGACCTGGCCCTGCGGCAGGGCGGCGCTGACCAGGGCGACACCCTCGGCGATGGCGGCGCGGTTCCACAGGGCGCGGTCCTGTTCGTCGAGGGGGATCAGCTCGCCGCCGGGGCCGGCGCGGGCGGCGCGGCGGGCGTCGGTCAGCAGCATCAGGGCCAGCAGGCCGGCAACCTCGGGCTCATGGGGCAGCTGGGCGTGGACCTGGCGGGTCAGGCGGATGGCCTCGTTCGACAGGTCGGCGCGGTGCAGGGCCGGGCCGGCGCTGACCGCGTAGCCTTCGTTGAAGATCAGGTAGAGGACGTGCAGCACCGAGCCGAGCCGCGACGCGCGCTCGGCGGCGTCCGGCATCTCGAAGGGGAGGCCGGAAGCCTGGATCGTCTGTTTCGCCCGGCTGATGCGCTGGCCGATGGTGGCGTCGGGGACCAGGAAGGCGTGGGCGATCTCGGCCGTCGTCAGGCCGCCGACGGCGCGCAGGGTCAACGCGATGGCCGAGGCGGGGGTCAGCGCCGGATGGCAGCACATGAACAGCAGCACAAGGCTGTCGTGGGGATCGAAACCCTCGTCGAGGGCGGCCGGCGGCGCGATGGTGGGAGCATCCTCGGCGGCGACGGCTTCGCGGCGGCGGCGGGCCGCCCCGGTCCGCACCTGGTCGACATACCGCCGCTGGGCGACGGCCAGCAGCCAGCCGCGCGGGTTGTCCGGCAGGCCCTGGACGGGCCAGCGGCCGGCGGCGGCGATCAGCGCCTCCTGCACGGCGTCCTCGGTGGCGGAGAGGTCCCGCCAGCGCCGGGCCAGGGTGGCCAGGACCGGCGGGCCGAGGTCGCGCAGGAGGCGCTCCAGACCGGGTGGGTCGGTCGTCACGTCATGTCCTGGAAGCCGCCGAGCACCTGGCGGATCTCGACGACCATCTCCTGGGGGCCCTCGTCGTGCGGGGCGTCCAGCAGCTTGCCGGCGATCTGGGCGGCGCGGTCCTGGCTGTCGACATCGACGATCCAGTAGCCGGCCAGGAACTCCTTGGACTCCGGGAAGACGCCGTCGGTGACCGGCCGGCCGTCGGGACCGGCCCGCACCGCCAGGGCCTGGGGCGGGGCGCCGAGCCCCTCGGTGCCGACCAGTTCGCCGCTGTCGCGCAGTTCCTTCACGAAGCCTCGCATGAAGGCGATGTTGGCCTCCAGCACCTCGCGTGGCCAGCGCATGTACTGCTCGTAGCCGTCACGCGGGCTGTGGATCATGATCATGTACTTCATGGCGAAGACGCCTCCTTGTCCGGCCCCCATCGGGCCTTGCATGGAGAGGTCGGCGCCGGACGCTCGATTTCGACACGGCGTTCGCCCGGCCGCCAGATTTTTCGTCAACCGGTTCCCCGCCGGCGGTCCGAACCGCCCGCGAGGGGCGACTTTAGCGCCCCGGCGGGGACGGTTTCACTTCACGGCGCCACGCTTGGGCGGCTTCGGCGGCGGCGGAGATTTGGGCCCGGCCGCCGGCCGGCCGGGCGCGCCATCGGCCTGCTTCCCGTCGGCGGTCGGCGTTGCAAGCACTATGGGCAGCAGGTCGCTCGAACTGTTACGCGGACGCCTACGCCTGGCGGCGGGGGCGGGCTCCTGGGCCGTCAGGCCGCCCAAACCCTGTTTGGTGGCGCCCACCGCGGGCTTCGGCTTGGGGGCCGGCTTGGCTTCCGATTCGCCCTCCACGGTCCCAAAGCCGATCAGGTCGTTGGCCCTCTCTTCGGCGACCTGGCCCTTGGCGGGCGGCAGGGACGCCGCCGGCTCGCGGAGCTTCTGAATGGCCGGGACTCTCACCCCCACCACCAGCGACTGGGGTTCGGCGCCGTCGGCGGACCCGAGGCTCGGCGCTCCGGCGGGCTGGGCCATGGCCGGGGCGGCCGCGAGGCCGATGGCCGTGGCCATCAAGGTGGACAGGGAAAGGCGGATGATCATGCTGTATCTCCTGAACTCTGCGTGGGTGACTCGGCGGTCGGGATGAACTAGAGTGACGATCTAGAGCAATCGACTAGAGTGTCAATCTAATTTTGTGGGATGGCGCGATGACGCAAACGGCGACCGTTGAGGCCAAGGCGAGCACGCGGGAAAAGGTCCTGGCGGCGGCGACCGAGCTGTTCGTGGCGAACGGCTTCGAGGCCACCTCGATCGCCGACATCTGCCGGGTCTCGGGGGTGTCGAACGGCAGCGTCTTCCACCACTTCGGGGGCAAGGAAGGTATCGGCCTGGAGATCTACCTGCGCGAATGGCGGACCTACTGGGAGCGGATCACCGCGCCGATGGAGGCCCAGACCGACGCCTTGGCCGGCATCGAGGCCTCGGTGCGGGCGTCGTTCCACCTGCTCACCGAGCGCCCCAACTTCACCCGCTTCATGGTCGACCTTGGCAACTCCGCCTGGCTACGGCGGCACGGGGAGGTCATCGCCAAGCTGAACGGGGAGTACATGGGCCGGGTCTTCGCCTGGGCCCAGCCGCATATCGAGGCGGGACGGTTGGCCGCCGCCCATCCCTTCGCCTGGAGCAGCCTGCTGTTCGGCTCGGTCAACTGGATGGCCCTGCTGTTGCAGCTGATGGAACAGCCGACTGATACCGAGCCGATGCTCGACGATCTGGTGCGGCTCGTCCGCAAGACCTTCGCGCCGTAAGGGGCCTGGCGCCCCTTGCCTTCCCCGCCGTCGCTCTGCCATCGATCCCGATCAGGGAGAGCTACATGATCGATTTCGACCTGACCGAAGAGCAGGCCATGATCCGCGAGAGCCTGCAGGGCTTTGCGAGGGATGTCCTGGCGCCGAATGCGCGGGCCATCGACGAGGCGGGCGAGATGCCGGCCGAGGTGATCCAGGCGGGCTGGGAGCTGGGCCTGATCGCGGCGTCGATTCCCGAGGAATATGGCGGCGGGGGCGGGGAGCGGTCCTGCATGACCAATGCGGTGATGCTCGAGGCGCTGGGCGCGGGCTGCGCCTCGCAGGGCGCGGCGATCATGGCCCCGGGACAGTTCGTCGGGGCGCTGATCGACTTTGGCACGGAGGAGCAGAAGGCCGAGCACCTGCCGAGGTTCGCTGGCAATGACCCGGTGGCGGCCAGCCTGGCGATCCAGGAAGGTCAGTTCGGGTTCGCGGCCGAGGCGATGCGGACGACAGCGCGGCGAAGCGGCAACGGCTTTGTGCTGGACGGGGTCAAGCGTCTCGTCCCGTTCGGCGACCGGGCCACGCACTTCCTTGTGCTGGCGCAGGAGGAGGACGGCGCCGTGCAGGCCTACATCGTGCCGCGCGACGCCAAGGGGGTATCGGTCGCCGCCGAGAGCGGATCGATGGGCCTGAAGCCCCTGCCGCAGTCGAAGGTGACCTTGGCGGCGGTGGAACTGCCTGGCTCGGCCCGGCTCGGCGGCGACGCCGGCATCGACGCCCTGAAACTGGTCAACCAGGCGCGGATCGGGGCCTGCGCCCTGGCCGTCGGCCTGTCGCGGCAGGCGACCGACTTCGCCATTCCCTATGCGAAGGAGCGGGTCGCCTTCGGCGAGCCGATCGGCAAGAAGCAGTCGATCGCCTTCATGCTGGCCGACATGCATATCGAGTGTGAAGCCATGCGCTGGATGGTCTGGAAGGCCGCCAGCCTGCTGGAGCACGACGATCCCGGCGCGGCCAAGGCCTGCGTCCTGGCCCAGGACTATGTCCGCCGCCGGTCGATCAAGGTCGCCGACGACGCCCTGCAGATCTTCGGCGGCCACGGCTTCATCCGCGACCTGCCGCTGGAGATGTGGCTGCGCAACGCCCGCACCCTGACCGTCCTCGACGGTCCGGTCTCGGTCTGAGGAGAGAACACATGGCTGACTTCCGCTTCTCCGAAATCGACCAGCAGATCCTCGACAAGGTGGTCGAGGTGGGGAACTCCACGCAAGCCCACACCCGCTACTACGAGGACCACGAGCACGAGACGCCGCCGACCCGGCTGGAGGGCGAGCGCGGCTTCGAGGAGGTGTTCCCGCTGTTCGGCCAGCGAGCCCCCGACGACACCCCGCTGATGACCTTCATGATGGCGGTCAGCATCGCCCGCGGCTCGGCCAAGGGCGTGGTGCGGGGCCTTGGCCTGGCCATGCCGATGGGTCGGGCCAGCGGCCTGGGCAACGCCGCCCTGCAGTCGGCCGGCACGGCTGAACAGAAGGCCAAGTGGGGCGACCTGTTCCTGGCCATGTCGATCACCGAGCCCAACGTCGGCTCCGACACCAAGGCCATCCAGACCACGGCGCGGCTGGACGGCGACGAATGGGTGATCAATGGCGACAAGATCTTCGTCACCGACGGGGTCAAATGCGACGGGGCCATCGTCTGGGCGACCATCGACAAGTCGGCCGGCCGGGCCGGGATCAAGTCGTTCCTGGTGCTCAAGGGCGCGCCCGGCTTCGAGCTGGTGCGGCAGGAGAAGAAGCTCGGCATCCGGGCCTCGGATACGGCCGCCTACGCCTTCAAGGATTGCCGGATTCCACGCGACAGCCTGCTGGGCGGCGACGAGACCGTGCCACGCGACGGCGGCTCTGCCAGCTACAAGGGGGTCATGAAGACCTTCAACATGACCCGGCCGGCGGTGGCGTCGGGGGGTGTTGCGAAGGCCAAGGGGGCGCTGGAGTTCGCCAAGGCGGCGCTGGCCGACGAAGGCGTCGAGGTCGACTGGTCCAAGAGCTTCAACCAGCGGACCGCTGTCGAGCAGAAGCTGATCGAGCTGGAGGCCGACACCGAGGCCGCCGCCCTGACGGTGCTGCACGCCGCCTGGCTGAGCGACAAGCGGCGGCCCAACAACCTCGAGAGCTCGATCTGCAAGGCCAAGGGCGGCGACGTTTGCCGGACGGTCACGCAGGGGGCCATGGAGGTGCTGGGCGGCATGTCGATCAGCCACGACCACCTGGTCGAGAAGTACCTGCGCGATGGCCGCATCAGCGACATCTACGAGGGCACCGGCCAGATCCAGCGGCTGATCATCGCCCGCGAAATCCTCGGCTATTCGTCCGAGGAGCTGAGCTAGCCGGCTACAGCAGCCAGTCGCCGCTCTCGCCGGTGACGTCGCCGTTGATCTTCAGCTGGTAGTCGGCCCGACCGTCGCCGGTGGTGTCGAGCCGAAGGGTTGTGACACCGCCGGCGAAGGTCAGGGTCATCTGGCCGGCCTGCCTGCTGAAGGCGGCGACCAGGTTGAGCGTCCCGCCGAAGGCGCCGGACAGGTCGAGGATGTCGCCCTCGGCGGCGTCGAAGTCGTAGATCTGGTCGGTCTCCATCACCGCCCCGAAGGCATGGGCGACAACGAAGCTGTCCGCGCCGGCGCCGCCGCGCAGCAGGTCATTGCCCTGGCCGCCGATGATGATGTCGTCGCCGTCGCCGCCGTTGATCGTGTCGACGCCGCGCAGGCCGGCCAGGGTGTTGGCCCCGGTGTTGCCCTGCAGGTTGTTGGCCGCGTCGTTGCCGGTCGCGTCGATGTCGCCGGCCCCCAGCAGTTCCAGGCCCTCGAGGTTGGCCGCCAGCACCCAGCCGTCCAGCGCCGTGCGGACGATGTCGAAGCCGCCGCCGGCCAGTTCGATGGTCTGATCGCCGACGTCATCGACGACATAGACGTCGTTGCCCGTCCCGCCGGTCATGCTGTCGGCGCCCGCCCCGCCGTCGAGGTAGTCGTTGCCGCCGCCGCCGATCAGGGTGTCGCCGTCGGCCCCGCCTTCCATCCGGTCCGCGCCGCCGCCGCCGGTCAGAAGGTCGGCCCCGCCGCCGCCGTAGAACTTGTTGGCCCCCGAGGCGTCGGTCAGCTCGTCCGCGCCATCGCCGCCGTCGAGGGTGTCGTTGCCCAGGCCGCCGACGATGTCGTCCGCCCCGGCCCCGCCGACCAGCCAGTCGTTGCCGCCGCCACCGATCAGCAGGTCGTCCCCGGCCATGCCGAACAGCTGATCCTTGCCGCCCAGGCCGGTGATCTCGTCCGCCAGGGCGCTGCCGGTCAGGTCGCCGCCGCCGGCCGACGCGTTGCGGATCATCCGGCCGTAGACGACATAGACCGCGCCACTGTCGACCACGTCGGTGTCGCCGTCCTGCACGCCGACGACCAGATCGCTCAGCCCGTCGCCGTTGAGGTCGGCGGCCGCAACACCCCAGCCGGCGTTGTCGGCGGCCGCCGCCCCACTCAGCCGAAAGCCGTTCGCGCCGGTCAGGCTCAAGACGCTGATGGTGGCGGAAAAGCCTGTCTGTTTGCCAAACAGCACCCAGGCGGCGCCCGAAGCGGCGCCGTTGGTGTCGGCGAACGGCGCCCCGACCACGATGTCGCCATAGCCGTCGCCGTTGAAATCCCCGGCGGCGCGAAGCCCCAGGCTCAGAAGATCGCCCGCCGAGCCACCGACGATCTTGAAGCCGTTGGAACCGTTCAGGGTGGCCAGGTTCAGGCCGGTCCCGAAGCTGGACGCCTTGCCGAACACCACATAGGCCGCTCCGACATTGAGGGCGCCGGGGTCCTGGGAATAGGCGCCGACCAGCAGGTCGTCGAACCCGTCGCCGTTGACGTCACCGGCCGCCGCGACCGTGTAACCGGTCTGGTCGCCGACCCGGTCGCCGCCAAGCTTGAAACCATCGGTGGCCGAGAGGCCCGCCAGGCTCAGGCTGGCGGCGAAGCCGGACGCCTTGCCGAACACCAGATAGCCGGCGCCCGTGATGACGGAGCTGGACTGGGCGTCGGGCGCGCCGACGAGCAGGTCGTCATAGCCGTCGCCGTTCACGTCGCCCGCCCCGGCGACCGAGGTTCCGGCGTAGCCGAACTGGGTCTCGCCGGTGATGCGAAAGCCATTGGTCCCGTCGAGGCTGGCGAGACTGAAGTTGGCGGCGAAGCCCAGGTCCGTGCCGAACACCACATAGGCGGCGCCGTTGCTGCTGAGCCCGGCCGTGACCCGCGGCGCGCCGATGATGAAGTCGCCGATCCCGTCGCCGTTCACATCGCCGGCCGAGCTGACGGAGTCGCCCGCATTGGTCCCGGCGCCCACGCCGTTCAGCTGGAAGCCGTTGCTGCCGTCCAGGGCCGCGAGGCTGAGGTTGGCGGAGAAGCCGGACGCCTTGCCGAACACCACCCAGGCGGCGCCGGCGTCGTGGGCGGCCGCGTCGGAGGCCGAGCTGCCGACGATCAGGTCGTCGTAGCCATCGCCATTGACGTCGCCGGCCGCGCTGACCGCCGTGCCCATTCGGTCGTTGGCCGTCTCGCCCAGGATCCTGAAACCGTTGGTTCCGTCCAGTGTCGCGAGGTCGAAAGCGGCCGGGAAGCCGGCTCGGGTTCCGAAGACGACATAGGCCGCCCCCGAGAAGGACCCGTTGGCGTCCGAACCGTAGGCCCCGACGATCAGGTCCTCGATGCCGTCCCCGTTGATGTCCCCAGCGCTGCTGACGGCGCGGCCAAACCGGTCGAGGTTCGCCTCGCCGTCGAGGCGGAACCCCGAGGCGCCGTCCAGCGACGGCAGGTTGATGTCGGACGCAAACGGCATGGTCCCGGCCCTCCCACGCGACCATCCGTCACGCTCACGCTGAGCACACCGCCGCCGCGCCTCCCGTTCAAATTCCAAATCCCGGCGTTGGATTTCATCCCGGTTATGGATAACCCTGCTCACCGTGGGGGCAGGCGCTGTGGACAGTCTTGATCCGAGATCTCTCGAGGTCTTCCTGGCGGTGATGGAGACCGGCTCGGCCGCCCTGGCCGCCGAGCGGCTGTCGCTGACCCAGCCGACCGTGGCCCGGGCCATCGCGGGGCTGGAGGCGAGCGCCGGCCTGACCCTGTTCGAGCGCAGCCGCCATGGCATGCGCCCCACGGCCGAGGCCGCCCTGCTGGCCGAGGAGGTGCGCGGCAGCTTCGCCGGCCTCGACCGCATCGAGCGGGCCGCCGAGGCTATCCGCCAGGGCATGAAGGGGTCGCTGGCGATCGGCGCCTCGCCCCTCTACACCGACGGCGTCATCGCCCGCGCCGCCGGGGCCCTGTCGCTGGAGGCGCCGGAGCTGTCGATCACCGTCGTCACCCTCGACCCGGAGGAAATCCACCGGCGGATGGCGCGCGACACCCTCGATCTGGCCCTGGTCATGGGGCCGCTGGCCCCGGAGACGCAGCTGGCCGTCCAGCCGCTCGGCCGTCGGCGGATGATGGCCATCATGCGCCGCGACCATCCCCTGGCCGGGCGGGCGGAGCTCGATGTCGCCGATCTCGTCGACGTCGAGATGGTCATGCTGCTGGCCCCCAGTCCCTGGCGCACCCTCGTCCTGCAGGCCTTCGCCCGCCAGGCCGCGCCGGTCCGCACCCGGCTCGAATGCCTGACCCAGCGCGGCGCGGCGGTCGCCGCCCTGACCGCCGGCATGGTCACCCTGATCGATCAGGAACTGGCCGAGGAACTGGCCTTCGACGACCCGGACGTCCACATCGCCCCCTTCACCGCCGTGCCGCCCTGGGAGCTGATCGCCATCCACCGCCACGACCGGCCGCTCAGCCGGCCGGCGGCGGCCATCGTCCACCGGCTGAAGCTGGCGGCCGCCGACTTCGATTCGCCGGTCGGGGCCTGAAGCATGGAGCCGCGGGATCTCCGGTCGATCCAGGTGTTCCAGGCGGTGCTGGACGATGGCTCGGCCACCCTGGCGGCCGAGCGGCTGGGGATGACCCAGCCGGCGGTGACCAAGGCCATCGCCGCTCTGGAGGCCCGCACCGGCCTGACCCTGTTCGAGCGCGGCCGCTTCGGCATGCGGCCGACCGCCGAGGGAGCCTTGCTGGCCGAGCAGGTGCGGCGCAGCTTCGCCGGGTTGGACCGCATCAAGCAGGCGGCCGAGGCCATCCGGCTGGGCCTCATGGGCCGGTTCCACATCGCCGGCCTGCTGTTCTACGCCGAGGGCCTGCTGCCGCGCGCCATCGGGGCCCTGGCCGCCGAGGCCCCGGGCCTGCAGGTCAAGATCGAGGCCGTCTCGCGAGAGGGCATCTACCGCCGCCTGCTGGAGGACAGCATCGACATGGGGGTGGTGATGGGACCCTTCCCGCCGCACGCCCAGCTCGCCGTCGAGCCGCTGGCGCGGCGGCGGCTGGCGGTGGTCATGGGCGTGGAGCATCGCCTGGCCAACCGGCCCAGCCTCGATGTCCCCGACCTCGCGGACGTCGAGATCGTCATGCTGGACGCCGACAATCCCTACCGCGCCGCCGTCCGCGAACTGTTCGAGGCCCGCGGCGTGCCGATCCGCTCGCGGCTGGACGTGGTCAGCCAGCGCGGAGCCATCACCATGGCGCTGGCCGGCCGGCTGGTCACCATCGTCGACCAGGAGATCGCCGAGGAGACGGTGTTCCGCAATCCGGCCGCCCGGGCCGTGCCCTTCGCCCCGGCGCCGCCGCGTGAGATGGCCGCCGTCCATCGGCGCGACAAACCGCTCAGCCTGGTCGGTCAGGCGGTGCTGCACCGACTGAGGCTGGCGGCGCGAGATTTCGCGGCCGAGGAATAGGGCTGAGGCGGCGGGGCTGGCTCTCGGCAACAGGATCGTCGCGATCATCCCCGCCGCCGTCAGCGCCTGACCCAAAACAGGGTTAGTTGCGAATGCGTTGCATCCCCGTCTGAGATGGGCTAGAGAACGAGAATTGTTCTCATCTGAAGTCGGGTCACCGCCTTGTACGTCTGCAACTGCAACGGCATTCGCGAACGGGACGTCCGCCACGCCATCGCGGCTGGCGCCTCGCGTCCGGCCGAGGTGTTCAGGAGCCAGGGCTGCCAGGCGCAGTGCGCCAAGTGCGTCTGCGAGATGCGCCAGATGATCGACGAGAGCCGCGAGGCCCTGCGCTACGCGGCCGAATAGCGGCCCTCTAAGGCGCATTCTCAAGCACTTACTGTAGTCGCGAGGCATTCGCGAAGATTTGTCTGCAAGCGCGAAACGTTCGCACAGATAAGGGTTGCGACGGAACCCGAAGCGGGTTCATGGACTCTTCAACTGAACCTTGAGGAGCACCGCCATGAAGGGCGATCCGGCCATCATCCGCATTCTGAACGCGGTCCTGACCAACGAGCTCACGGCCGTGAACCAGTACTTCCTGCATGCGCGGATGTACCAGCACTGGGGCCTCAGCAAGCTCGGCCAGATCACCTATGACGAGTCGATCGGCGAGATGAAGCATGCCGACAAGCTGATCAAGCGCATCCTCTTCCTCGACGGCCTGCCCAACCTGCAGGACCTGCATAAGCTGAAGATCGGCGAGACGGTGCCCGAGGGCCTGGCCGCCGACCTGGCCGTCGAGAAGGGCGGCCGCGAGACCCTGATTCCCGGCGTGAAGGCCTGTGAGGACGCCCAGGACTATGTGTCCCGCGAGCTGCTGGTCGAGATTCTCAGCGACACCGAGGATCACATCGACTTCCTGGAGACCCAGATCGACCTGGTCGGCCTGCTGGGCGAGCAGAACTACCTGCAGAGCGCCATGGGCGAGATGCAGGGCGAGGGTCACTAAAGCCATTTCGACTGGCGCGTCGGCATCCCGACTGTAAGCTTGCACCCGATCTGAGGGGCGGGCGGTGGTCGAGGCTGCGGCGGACTGGGTGGCATGGATGGCGCGCGAAGGGCCGGCGACGGTCAAGGCGCGGCCCGGCCATGACGCGTCCATCCGAAGGCACTATGCGGCCTGGCTGGTCCCGCAGGCGGAGTCGGCGGTCAGCCGCAGCCTGCGTCACATCGGCCACTACATCAGCGCCATCTGGGTCTTCTATCTGGACGCCAGTCCGGGCGGCATCACCTTCAGCCGCCTGAGCGATCTGCTCGGCCGGTCAGGCATGTCGGGGGCGCGGCGGGCCCGGCCGATGCTGATCTACCTGCAGTTCATAGGCTACATTGAAGCCGCCCCAACCGACGACGCCCGCGTCAAGCGCTGGCGGCCGACGGCGAAGATGGAAGCGGCCTTCCGCCGCCGCATGGCCGAGGACCTGGCGGGCATGACGGCGCTCGACGCCGACATCGAGGCGCTGGCCCGCCGCTTCGATGAGGACGCCATCTTCGCCGGCTTCATGCGGGCCATGGGCGAAATCAGTGAGGCCGCCTTCGCCACCCACGAGCCGGGAGGCGACAGCCTCGACCTGTTCTCCCAGCGCACGGCCGGCATGGCCCTGATGGCCGAACTGCTGATGAGCGCGGCGCCCGATGACGTCTTCCCGCCGGCCGGCCCGTTGCGTTTCAGCCTGGCCGGCCTGGCCAAGCGCAACCGGGTCTCGCGCATGCATGTGCGCCGGCTGCTGACCGATGCCGAGAAGGCCGGATTTCTGACCCTGACCGGCGAGGGCGAGGCGCTGGTGCGGCCGATCCTGGCCCAGGGGGTCGAGCATCTCTTCGCCTACACCGTGCTGGTCTACAACTACTGCGCCCGCGCCGCCCTGGAGGAGGCCGCCTAGAGCAGCCAGTCGCCGCTCTCGGCCGTGAGGTCGCCGTTGATTTTCACTTGGTAATCGACCTTGCCGTCGCCGCTGGTGTCCAGCCTCAGGACGGTGACGCCGCCGGTGAAGGACAGAGTCATCTGCCCCGCCTGTTTGCTGAAGGCGACGACCAGGGCGAGGGTCCCGCCATAGGCGCCCGACAGGTCGAGGATGTCGCCCTCGGCGGCGCTGAAGTCGTAGATCTGGTCGGTCTCGAGGGTCGGGCCGAAGGCATGGGCGACCAGGAAGATGTCCGCGCCCGTCCCGCCCCGCAGCAGGTCGTTGCCCAGTCCGCCGACGATGATGTCGTCGCCGTCGGCGCCGTTGAGGGTGTCGACCCCGCCGCCGCCGTCCAGGCGGTTGGCGCCGGCATTGCCCTGCAGGTTGTTGGCCAGGCCGTTGCCGGTCGCGTCGAGGTCGGCGGACCCCAGCAGCTGCAGGCCCTCGAAGTTGGCGCCCAGCACCCAGCCGTCGACGCTGGCGGTGCGGACGATGTCATAGCCCTCGGCCGCGCTTTCCGTGATCAGGTCCGCCAGGCTGTCGACAATGTAGACGTCGTTGCCCGCCCCGCCGCTGGCGGTGTCGTCGCCTGTCCCGCCGTCCAGCTGGTCGTTGCCGGCGCCGCCCTGCAGGGTGTCGAGGCCAGCGCCGCCGTCGAGCCGGTCGTTGTCGTCGCCGCCGGTCAGCAGGTCGCCGCCCTCGCCGCCGAACAGCTTGTCGGCTCCGGCGCCGCCTAGCAGCGCGTCGCTGGCCTCGCCGCCGTCCAGGATGTCGCCGCCCAGGCCCCCGTCCAGCAGATCGTTGGCCCGCCCGCCGAACAGCTGGTCGTTGCCGGCCTCGCCGAAGATCTGGTCCGCCCCGCCCAGGCCGTACAGCACATCCTTGCCGCCGCCGCCGCTCAGGCTGTCATTGCCCGCGCCGCCGTTTTGGGTCTCGTCGATCGCCGTACCGGTGAAGCTCACAGGGACCGGGGCCGGACTGGCGACCGCGAAGGCGCCGCCGATGAAGCTCAAGAACGCCCCGATCGCCGTGGCGCCGAGCAGCAGGTCGTCCGAGCCGTCGCCGTTGTAGTCGCCGATCCCGGCCACGCTGACGCCCGCCGCCGTCCCCGTCCCGTTCAGCCGATAGCCGTTGGTCCCATCGATCTGGGCGGTGCTCAGGGTCGGGGCGAACGCCCCGCCGTGGCCAATCACCACGGTGGCCCGGGCGTCGAGGAAGTTACCCTCGCCAATGATCAGGTCGTCGAAGCCGTCGCCATCGACATCCCCCGCGCCGGCCACCGAATAGCCGACGCCCTGCCCGGACGTGGCCCCCACGAACTGGAAGCCGGTCTGGCCGTCGAGCTGGGCGACCGAGAGGGTCGCGCTGGCGGTGACATATTGGCCGAACACCACATAGGCCGCCCCCAGGGCCGTCCCGTTCGCGCCGGCCGCGTAGACGCCGATGACCACGTCGTCCAGGCCGTCGCCATTGAGGTCGCCGGCCCCGGCGACCGACATCCTGAAGCCATTGCCGAGATCGGCGCCGTCGAACCGGAAGCCGTTGACGCCAGACAGCGCCGAAAGGTTGGCATGGCCTCCCGCGGCGGCCAGCGGATCAAGCACCACATAGGCCGAACCGGCGTCGCCCGCGCCGGCGCCGGGCGCCCCGATGATCAGGTCCTCAAAGCCATCGCTGTTGAAGTCGCCCGCCGAACCGACCGCCGTGCCGGCCCGGTCGCCGGCGGTGACGCCATCCAGGCGAAGGCTGGCGGCCAGATCCACGACGGCGGAGAAGGCGCCGGTGCGCCCCATCACCGCATAGACCGAGCCGGCGTTCGCTCCGCCGAAGTCCGCGCCCGGCGCGCCGATGACCAGGTCGGCGCGGCCGTCGTGGTTGATATCGGGACCGATGGCCACCGACCAGCCGAGGGCGTCGCCCACCGCCGCGCCGACCACCTTGAAACCGTTGGTCCCGTTCAGGCTGCTCAGTTCCAGCGTGCGGGGCGCCGGGCCGGCATGGCCGAACACCACATAGACCGCCCCGACCTGCTGGCCGTAGCCCCCGGCGTCGGGCGCCCCGATCACCAGGTCATCGAAGCCGTCGCCGTTGATGTCGCCGCCGCCGGCCACCGACCAGCCGGCGTGCTCGCCGTTGCTGGCGCCGTTGATGGTGAAGCCGTTGTTTCCGGTCAGGTAGTCAGTGGAAAAAGCCGGTGGCGTAAAGCCCGGGTGTCCGAAGACCACGTAGGCGACGCCGCTGGCGTTCAGGCTGCCGGTGGCGTAGGGCGCGCCGATGATGAAGTCGGCGTAGCCGTCGCCGTTGACGTCGCCGATCCCGGCGACGGACCGCCCGGCCATGCCTGAATTGTCGGTCGCGATGACCTGGTGGCCGCTGTACCCGTTCAGGGTCAACAGGTTGACGTCGGGATGGAACGGCATGACGGCAGTCCTGATCGATGCGGGGCGTCAGGCCGCAGTGTTAGGAACGGCGAGGCCGCAGAAACAAGGTCGCCCCAGGAAAGCGGAGCCTCCGTTTTCCGCTCAGACGCGCCGATGACCGGCCTTCCGGGCCGCCGCCCAGGCTCAGCGCGGCGTGTAGGCCGCGAGGAAGACCCGCACCACCTCGGCGCAATAGGGCTGGGCCGGGTGCAGCGACGGCGCCTCGCCCTGGACCAGGGGGATGGTCAGGGCTGAATGCTCGATCATGCCTTGGAACAGGCGGGCGGCGATGGGCACGTCGAGGATGACCAGTTCGCCGGCCTCATGAAGACGGATCAGCAGCCGGCGCAGGGCGGCGCCCAGGGTGCGATGGACCGTCTCATAGACCCGCCGCGACATCTCCGGGCGGTGGACGGCCTCCATCACCACGGTGCGGTAGAAGGCCCTGATCTCGGGCTCGCCGAGGAATTGGAAATAGACTTCGGCCAGCCGGGTCAGCACAGGCTCCGGCCCGCCGTCCATATGTTCGATCTCGTCGAACAGCCCCTCGAACGGCGACAGCGCCAGATCGGTGACCGCCTCGAACAGACGGTCCTTGTTTTCGAAGTAGATATAGACCGTGCCGGTCGACACCCGGGCCAGCTTGGCCACCTCATCGACCGTCGCCCGGTCGAAACTGCGGGTCAGGAAGACCTGGCGGGCCGCCTGCAGGATCTTGTCCCGCCGTTGCTGGTGAAGTTCCTCGCGCATTCGGTTAGGTCAGGAACACCTCGTATTGAGTTGGCAGTTCGCCATGACAAGGCCATGTCGGTCCATGATATTCGCAGGTGTTCAGCCACTTTCGTTCGGGGTGACCTCTTGCGACGACCAGAGCCTTACGCGACCCGGAACCGCCTGCCGCCGGCCGGCGTTGAGCCGGAGGCTCCGGGCGCCGGAGATCCAGGGAGACGACGCATGCGCTACGAGATGGGCCCCGAGGGGATGGTCGAGGTTCCGGCCAAGCCCGTGACGACGGCGGGCCATGTGCTGCTCGGCCTGTTGCTGGCCGGCGGGGCGGTGGCCATCGCCGAGGTGATCGCCTCGCGGCGGGGGGTGCGCGAGGAACCCGAATACATGAGCGACTTCGCGGAGTCGCAAGGCCCGGTGACCAATCCGCCCAAGGCCGCCTTCGCGGTGATCTGGCCGTCGATGTTCACGGCCCTGACCATCTCCGGCCTGCGGGTGTGGAACTCGCCGCAGGGCGCGACCCGGACCCGGGCCTTGACCCTGTGGGGCCTGGTGCAGGGCTTCTCGGCCGCCTGGATGGCGCTGGGGCCCAAGCGGGTCGGCGGCCGGGTGGCGGTGGCGGTGGCCTCGGTCGGGGCCGGCGCGGTCTATGCCTACCACGCCGCCAAGGTGCAGCCCCCGCCCGGCGCGGTGGCGGCCCCGACGGCCGGCTGGATGGGCATCGCCAGCCTGCTGAAGGACCAGTGGGACCGCCGCACGCACAGCGGCCACGACAACGGCCACACGGTTCACTAGGTAGGATCCCTTCTCCCGCTTGTCGGGAGAAGGTGGCCCCCGAAGGGGGTCGGATGAGGGCAGCGCCGGCTTCGGACGGCTGGGCGCGTTCTGGCGCGGTTCGGCGCTGTCACTAATCTTCTTTGGCTGGTGCTGCCCTCATCCGAGCCCTACGGGCCCACCTTCTCCCGACGAGCGGGAGAAGGACTCTCAGCCCCGGTTCAGCCGTAGGATTTCCACCGTCTCTCCCGCCGCGATGGCCGGGGCGTTCGCGCGTCGCCGCAGCAGCGCATCGGCCGCCGCGAACACCGTCACCAGGCTGCTGTCCTGGTCGGGCAGGGCCCAGACGCCGTCCGGGCCGAGGATGGCCCGCATCCAGTGTTCGCGCGGACCGTTGGCGGCCAGGGGCTCGGCCAGGACGGCGGGCTCCATGGCCGGGCCGGGGGCGCCGCCGGACATGGTCGCGATCAGCGGCTTGAGGAACAGTTCGGCGCAGACGAAGGCCGAGGCCGGGTTGCCCGGCAGGCCGAGCACGCGGCGGCCGTCGCCCAGGGTTCCGAACCAGGTCGGCCTGCCGGGCCGGACATTGATGGTCTCGACCAGCAGGGTGAGCCCCAGGCGTTTCAGGGCCGGCTTGACCAGGTCGTAGTCGCCGACCGAGGCGCCGCCGACGGTGACCACCAGGTCGGCGTCCGCCCCGGCCACGGCCGCGGCGATGGCGTCCTCGTCGTCGCGGGCGGGGGCCAGCCGGTGGGCCAGGCCGCCCCAGCGGGCGACCATCGGCACCAGGCCGGCGCTGCCGCTCTCGAAGATCTGGAACGGACCGGGATGGCCGCCGGGCGAAACCAGCTCCTCGCCGGTGGTCAGGACGGCGATGCGGGGGCGGGCGCTGACCCGGGCGCTGGCCCGGCCGGCGGCGGCGGCCAGCGACAGCCGCCAGGGATTGAGCCGGGCGCCGGCTTCGAGCAGCACCGCGCCGGCCCGGAAGTCGCCGCCGGCGGCCCGGATGTTGCGGCCGGGCGTGGGCGGCTGGACGAGGCGGACGGTGTCGCCCTGGCGCTCGGTGTCTTCCTGCAGGACGACGCGGTCGGCGCCGGCCGGGATGGCGGCGCCGGTGAAGATGCGCACCGCCTGGCCGGGCTGCAGGGCGCCGTCGAAGCCGCGGCCTGCGGCGCTCTCGCCGGCGATGGCGAGAACGGCCCCCTGGCGGGCGTCAGGGTCGCGGATCGCCCAGCCGTCCATGGCCGAGGCGTCGAACGGCGGCTGGTCGCGGACGGCATGAATGTCCTCGGCCAGGGTGGCGCCGTCGGCCTCGGCGAGCGGCAGGCCGTGGGTTGGCAGGCGGACGGCGGCGGCCAGCATGCGGGCGCGGGCGTCTTCGACGGTGAGATTCTTTAGGGCCATAAGCGGGGTTCTACCCCACGAAGGCGCGCTCCAACACATAATCCCCAGGTTCGGCGTTCGAACCCTCGACCAGACCATGGCTTTCGATCAAGGCGGCCATGTCCTTGATGAAGTCCATCGAGCCGCACAGCATGATGCGGTCTTCCTCGCGGTTGAAGGTCGTCCCCTCCAGCCCGAGGTCCCTGAACAGCTGGCCCGAGGCGATCAGGTCGGTGAACCGGCCCTGGCGTTCGAACGGCTCGCGGGTGACGGTGGGGTAGTAGACCAGCTGCTTCTGGGCCTCCTCGCCGACCAGCGGGTCCTCGAAAATCTCGGCGGTGAACAGCTCGCGGTAGGCCAGCTCGCTGACCTCACGCACGCCGTGGCCGACGATGACCTGCTCGAAATTGCTGTAGGCGTCGGGGTCGCGGGCCACCGACAGGAAGGGCGCGAGACCCGTGCCGGTGCCGAACAGGAACAGGCGCTTGCCCGGCCGCACGGCGTCGAGCACCAGGGTGCCGGTCGGCTTCTTGCCGAGCAGGACGTCGTCGCCCGGCTGGATGTGCTGCAGGCGCGAGGTCAGCGGGCCGTCCGCCACCTTGATCGACAGGAACTCCAGCTCCTCGGCGAAGCTGGGCGAGGCGATGGAATAGGCGCGCAGGATCGGCTTGGCCTCGCCCGGAGCCGGCGGCAGGCCGATCATCACGAACTCGCCCGAGCGGAAACGGAAGGTATCCGGCCGGGTGATGGCGAAGCTGAACAGCCGGTCGGTCCAATGCTTGACCCACAGCACCTTCTCCAGGTGCTGGGCGGCGGAGGGGGTCCAGGCCGGGGCGGGGGCAGCCGGGGCGGCGACATCCGACATCAAAGGTGGTCCTTGCGGCGCGCGGGGAGGCGCTAAGTGTTGGGTTTCCATGTGGCCCCGACGGGCGGGATGTCAACGCAGGGATACTAGGGGGCCGGTTAGGGATGCTGCCGGTCAGGGGCCGGCAGGGCGGCGATATCGGCCATGGTCTCGAAGCTGTGGGCGGGGTTCTGGCGGGCCAGGCTGGCGCGCGTAGCATAGCCCCAGGCCACCGCCCCGAAGGCGGCGCCGACCTTGGCCGCCGCCTCGCCGTCGCGGGGTTCGTCGCCGATGCAGAGGGTCTGCGCGGCCGTCACGCCGGCCCGCTTGATCACCCGCCGCAGGTGGGCCGGCTTGCCGAACAGGCCGGCGCCGCAGCCGTAATCGTCGATCCGGGCGGCCAGTTCGGGGCCCAGCACGGCCCGGACATTGGTCTCGTCGTTGGAGCTGACGATGGCCAGGCGCAGGCCGGCCGCGTCGAGGGCGGCGAGCATCGGGCCGACCCCGTCGAACAGGCGGATCGCGCCGATGTCCGCGGTCATCCGCGCCTTCATGTCGGCGGCGATCCAGGGCAGGCGCCAGCGCGAGACGCCCAGCTGCTTCATGATCTCGCGATTGCCCATGCCCCGCAGCGCCTCGATCTCCGCCGCGTCGACGCGGCGAAACCGATGGCGGTCGGCCAGGCTGTTGAGGACCCCGACGAACCAGGGCGCGCTGTCGGCTAGGGTTCCGTCGAAATCGAAGATGATCAGGCGGTACATGGTTCCTGCCCTCTAGCGCTCGGCGTCGGCTGCCGCCACGTCATACTTGGCGCCGGGCCTGTCCCTGCCTAGCGTGCCGCCAAACTCAGCGAGGACTCCCCCATGGCCGCCTACGTCATCTTCATCCGCGACAGCATCAAGGACGCCGAGGAGATGGCGACCTATGGCAAGAAGGCGGCCGGCGCGCGCGGCGACCACAAGATCACGCCGCTGGCCTTCTACGGCCCGCTGGAGACCTTGGAGGGGACCAAGGCGGACGGCGTGGTGCTGCTCTCCTTCCCGTCGATGGACGAGGCCAAGGCCTGGTACAACAGCGACGCCTACCAGGACGCCCTGCAGCACCGCCTGAGGGGCGCCGACTACCGCGTCATCCTTGCCGAGGGGCTTTGAAGCGTCTCGCTTTCGTCACGGCCAACCGTTAGGAGCGCGGCCATGACCCGCAAGCTGCCCTTCACCACCATCGAGAACCTGCGCGATTTCGGCGACTACGCCGCCGGCCATCGGCAGATGCGCAAGGGCGTCCTGTTCCGCTCGGCCCACCAGGCCGAGGCCTCGGAGGAGGAGCTGGAGGCGCTGAAGGCGCTGGGCGTCAACCTGATCGTCGACCTGCGGCGGCCGGGTGAGCGCGAGCGCAACCCCTCCAAGCGCTGGAAGGGCTTCGCCGCCGAGGTGATCGAGAACGACCATCCGGAGGACGGCGACGACCCCTGGCAGACCTTCATGAAGCACTCGGAGATCACCTCCGAAACCATGCGGGCCTATATGCTCGACTACTACGACGCCGCCCCGCACGAGCCGCGGCACGTCGACCTCTACAGCCGCTGGTTCGAGCGGCTGGGCGCGACGCAGGGGGCGACCCTGGTGCATTGCGCGGCCGGCAAGGACCGCACGGGCATCCTCTGCGCCCTGACCCACCACATCGCCGGGGTGCACCACGACGACATTATCGCCGACTACCTGCTGACCAACGACGAGGAACGCTTCGCCCGCCGCCTGCCGCTGTTCGCCGCTCACGTGGAGGAGCTGACCGGCCGACGGCCAAGCGACGCGGCCATGCGCACCACCATGGGCGTCGAGGCCGAGTACCTGGACCGGGCGTTCGAGGCCATGCGGCGTGAGAACGGCGGCCTCGATGGTTACCTGCGCGAAGTGTTGGGCGTCGATGCGGCGCGGCGGGCGGCGGTGGAGCGTCGCATCCTCCTCTAACCCCGAACGCGCGTTTAAAATCCCTCTTCCCTGACGGCGGTTTCGGGCCCAACCTACGGCCAAGGCCGCGCTCCGAGACGGCTTCCTGCTTAGTGGATTTGGGAGACGTTTCATGGTCAGCACGCCCACGCCGGGGCCGCTAGGCGATCCGTTGCCTGGCAGCCTGGAACCCGCCGCCACGGCCGGCGCGGACGCGGCGGGCTACGGCCGGGCCAGTTTTCGCGACATGCCGCTGGGGGCCTGGGCCTGGGCCATCTTCCAGGGCGGGCGCGACCCCTATGTGATCCTCATCACCATCTACATCTTCGCCGCCTACTTCACCGCCCTGGTGGTTGGCGACGGGGTCAAGGGCCAGGCGATGATCGCCACGGTCAGCACCCTCAACAGCCTGTTCATCGCCATCACCGCGCCGTTCCTGGGCGCCTCGCTGGAGCGGTTCGGGGCCCGCAAGCCGGTGATGCTGCTGATCGTCGCCCTGATGGTGCCGCTGATCGCCATCCTGTGGTTCGCCAAGCCGGGCGGGGCGGGGCTGCCGATCATGGGCACTCTGTGGATCTTCGCCATCGTCGGCATCCTGTTCGCCTACTGCGAGGTGGTCCACAACAGCCTCTTGATGACCGCCGCCGGCCACCGCCACGCCGCCCACGCCTCGGGCCTGGCGCTGTCGGCGGGCAACTTCTTCTCGGTCATCACCCTGACCTTTTGCCTGCTGGCCTTCGCCCTGCCGGGGGCCCCTGGAACCGAGACCTGGACCTTCCTGCCCAAGGCGCCGCTGTTCGGCCTGGACGCGGCCAGCGCCGAGCCGATGCGCATCTCGGCCCTGATCGCGGCCGGCCTGATGGCCCTGGGCTCCATCCCGCTGTTCCTGTTCACACCGGACGCGCCCTCCACCGGCGTCAGGTTCCTCCAGGGCATCAAGGAGGGGGCGATCAACCTGTGGGTGACGATCAAGCTGCTGCGCACCGAGCGGGACATGTCCATCTTCCTGGGCTCCCGCATGCTGTTCAACGACGGCATGACGGCCCTGCTGCTCTATGGCGGCCTCTACGCCTCGGGGGTGATGGGCTGGCAGATGGAGATGTACGCCTATGGCATCCTGCTCAGCGTCTTCGCCGTGATCGGCGGGCTGATGGCGGCGCGGATCGACAACGCCCTGGGACCCAAGACGGCGCTGATCGTGGAGATCATCGGCTGCGTCATCTGCATCACCGCCCAGATCGGCATGAAGCCCGACACCATCCTCTATTTCTGGCATTACGACGCGGCCGCCCACGCCCCGATCTGGGACGGGCCGATGTTCCGCACCCTGCCGGAGGTGCTGTATCTGGTCATCGGCTTTGGCACGGCCGTCTTCGTCACCGCCCAGTACGCCACCAGCCGCACCATGCTGACCCGGCTGTCGCCGCCTGAAAAGCTGCCCGCCTTCTTCGGCCTGTTCGCCCTGTCGGGGACGGTGACGGTCTGGCTGGGATCGGCGCTCGTCGCGCTGTTCACCGGCATTTACCAGACCCAGCAGGCGGGCTTCGTGCCGATCATCGGCCTGCTGATCCTCGGCGGCGTCGGGCTGTTCTTCGTCAAGGGCGGCGGCAAGGGGCAGTTCCGCACAAGCTGACACCCTTTCCCCTCAGCACGGGCAGGGCTATTGCCCGCCCATGCGCCCGACCTCTCTGCGCCATGTCGCCATAGAGCCGCGCCCCTGGCGGGCGCCGGCCGAGGTGCTGTCCGCCTTCGGGACAGAGGCGGGGACCTGCGCCTTCCTGTCGGGGGGCGAGGGGCCGAGGGCGCGGTGGTCCTATGTGCTGCGCGGGCCGGACGCGAGCCTGCGGATCGGCCGGCGCGATCGGCGGGACGCCTTCGCCGACCTTGAGGCCCTGTTGGGCGAGCGCTGCGAGCGCTATCCGGACGGACCGCCGTTCCAGGGTGGGGTGGCGGGGCTGGCCGGCTATGAACTGGGCGACCGGGTCGAGACGCTGGGGCTGGGCGAGCACGCCGACGGCTGGCCGGACCTGGCGGTCTATCGCTATCCGGCCCTGCTGGCCTTTGATCACCATGAGCGGCGGGTGCTGGCGGTCGGACGCGGGACAGGCGAGGCCGCGGCGCGGGACCAGGCCCTGGCGGCGGCCGACTGGCTGACCGCCCCGGCCCGGCCGGCGGCGGCGGGGCGGCTGGCCTTCGGCTTCGCGGCCGAGACGGCCGGCGCCCTCTACGAGGACGCCGTCGCCCAGGTGGTCGGGCGCATCCATGCCGGTGAGATCTTCCAGGCCAACATCGCCCGGGTCTGGGGCGGGGCGATGGCGGCGGGGGCGGGGCCGTTCGACCTGCTGGCCCGGCTGGTCGGCTCGAGCCCGGCGCCCTTCGCCGGCTGGCTGCATCTGGGCGACCTGGCGCTGGTGTCCAATTCGCCGGAGCGGTTCGTTACCGTCGAGGGCGGCGCCTTCCGCATCGAGACGCGGCCGATCAAGGGCACCCGGCCGCGCGGCGCCGACCCCGCCGAGGACCGGGCCCTGGCCGCCGAACTGCTGGCCAGCGACAAGGACCGGGCCGAGAACCTGATGATCGTCGACCTGATGCGCAACGACCTGGCGCGGGTCAGCCCGCCCGGCTCGGTGAAGACCCCCGAGCTGTTCGCGGTCGAGAGTTTCGCCAATGTGCACCACCTGGTCTCGACGGTGACGGCCAGGCTGGCGCCGGGCCTGACCGCCATCGACCTGCTGCGCGCCGCCTTCCCGCCGGGCTCGGTGACCGGCGCCCCCAAGGTGCAGGCGATGAAGGTCATCGCCGGCCTGGAGACGCCGCGCGGCCCCTACTGCGGCTCGCTGTTCTGGGCCGGGGCCGACGGGGCCTTCGACAGCAGCGTGCTGATCCGCACGGCCGCCTTTGCGCGGCGAGCCGACGGCTGGCGGGTCGAGGCGCGGGCCGGGGCGGGCATCGTCGCCGACAGCGACCCGCATGCCGAGCGGCTGGAGACCGAGGCCAAGATCGCCGCCATCCGGAAGGCCCTGACATGACCGTGCCCCACGACGATCGCGGCCTGCTGCTCGGCGACGGGCTGTTCGAGACCCTGCTGGCGCGCGGCGGGGCGCTGGAGCACTGGCCCGCGCACCTGGCCCGGCTGACGGCCGGCTGCGAGGCGCTGGGCCTGCCGGCCCCGGACGGGGCGGCGGCGCTGCGGCTCTGCGAGGCGGCGGTGACGGACGCGGGCTTGAGCCGGGCGGCGGTGCGCCTGACCCTGACGGCGGGCTCGGGCGGGCGTGGTCTGGACCGGCCGGCCCAGGTCCAGTCCCGGCTGTTCGCCACGGCCAGCGCCTCCCCGGCCCCCGTCGGACCGGTGGCGCTGGTCACCGCCCGCGTGCGGCGCAACGAGCATTCCCCGGCCTCGCGGCTGAAGACCCTCAACTACCTCGACAACGTCCTGGCCCGGCGCGAGGCCGGCGGC
Organism: Caulobacter sp. GW821-FHT11A05; assembly: GCF_058809015.1. Taxonomy (NCBI): domain Bacteria; kingdom Pseudomonadati; phylum Pseudomonadota; class Alphaproteobacteria; order Caulobacterales; family Caulobacteraceae; genus Caulobacter; species Caulobacter sp. GW821-FHT11A05. The sequence continues at coordinate 127,458 of NZ_JBXASF010000012.1, forward strand.
GCCGAGGCGCTGATGCTCAACACGGCGGGGCAGGTGGCCTGCGCGGCCGTGGCCAATCTGTTCTGGGTCGAAGGCGGGCGGCTGCTGACCCCGGCCCTGGACTGCGGGGTGCTGGACGGCGTCATGCGCGGCCTGGTGATCGAGCGGGCGCGGGCCAGGGGGATCGTGGTCGAGGAGGTGGCTGTCGGCCGGGAGGCGCTGGAGGCGGCCGAGGGCCTGTTCCTGACCAACAGCCTGATCGGGGTGCGCACCGTGTCGATGCTGGATGGCCGGCCGGTCGCCGAAAGCCCGCTGGTCGCCCTGGTCAGTTGACCTTGGCGACGCTGTCCGACTTGCGGGGGCGCAGGTAGAACTTCTTGGTGAAGGTCACCGCGTTGGGCACGAAGTAGTCGACCGGCGAGTCGTAGCTGTATTCCACTTCCGACAGGATGACGCTGTCGCCGGCCACGCTGATCAGGCCGCTGGGCACGGTCTGGGTCGAGCCGGTCCCCAGGGCGGTCAGGCCGTCGCCCTGGCTCCAGACGACTTTCGGGCTGACGGCGGAGTCGGCGACGATCGAGGTCACCCGCATCTTCAGGGTCGTGGTCGGAAACGGCGACATCACCGCCCGGGCGATGGTGAAGATGTCGGTCACCGTGGCGGTGCTGATCTGGGTCGACTGGGCCACCAGGTCGCCGATCGAGGAGGCGGCGTGGCTGGTGCGGCGCTCGGCCATCATCGCCTGGGTCAGTTCGGCCAGGCCGAAGTAGAAGGCGATCAGGGCGGGAGCGATGAGGGCGAACTCGACGGCGGAGACGCCGCGCTTGTCGCGCGCCAGGCGGCGGAACAGGCCCATCAGGTTCCCCAAGGCTCGTTGCGGAAGGTGACGGTGGTGCTGATCAGCCGCTTGTTGCTGCCGATGTTGGCCAGGCCCGAGTTGAGCAGCGGGGTGAACAGGGTCCAGCTGTAGTAGGCGCGGACCAGGACGATGTCCTCGGCGCCGCCCGGCTCCCACAGGCCTTCCTGGACCACGCCGTTGGTGACGGTGGGGCCGGCCATGACGCGGTTGCCGGCGGCGTCCGTGGTCATCATGGAATCGAAGTTGGCGAAGGTGCGCACGTCGACCGTCAGGTTGCTGGCGCAGTCGGAGCCCAGCCAGGACATGTCAGCGCAGATGGCGTCCTTGAAGGTGGCGCGGGTGCCGCCGCTGTTCTGCAGCTCGCCGGTGCGGATCTTGCGGCCGGCGGCGTCGGCGGCGTTCTGCAGGGTGGTCGAGACCAGGAACACCATGCCCAGCTCCAGCACCGCGAACAGCATGGTCAGGAAGGGCAGGGCGACGAAGGCGAACTCCACGGCCGTCGCGCCGCGTCGGGCCGAGCCGAAGCGGGCGAGGAAGCAGCGGGCTCGCTGAAGAGGGTTGGTCGCGTTCACGAGAGCGACATTAGCGCGACAGGTTTAAGGGGGAGTTTAGGGCGTTGAGCCGCCAGGGCCCCTTACGTGTGCGTAGTCTCTATAGATTCTAGGGCGTCGGTTTCGGGGCCGGGGCGTCGGCGCCCTTTTCGGTCATTTCGCAGCGGGGCGCGCAGGCGTACCGCGAGGCGCTGGTTCCCTTGAAGACGGTGACCTGGCCGGCGTCGGCGGCCGAGACCACCACGACGCGGTCGAGGATCAGCCGGCCGGCGCGATCCAGCGCGATGATGTTGGTCGTGCCATATCCCTTGCCGAGCACGACGATGTTGCGTTCGTCCAGCACCATGACGTCGGCGATGGCCGGGTTGCCGACGGCGACGTCCTTGGCCGGGGCCGACAGGGCGATGCGCACCGCCTGGTCGGTACGTACCGACAGGGTCTGGGCCAGGGCGGGCGTGGCCAGCAGGGCGGTCGAGGCGAGGACGAGAAGCAGGCGGCGCATGAGGGCGGTCCGGAGCCGTGAATCAGAGCTTAACAATCGCGCCAATTGGTCAAGAAAGCCTGAAGGGACGGGGGTTTGGCTAACGGGTGATTCACCCGGGTGAATCGGAATTTAAGTATAGGCCAAAATAAACCCGACATCGCTCCCGATTTGCTTGGCAACTTTACTGGCCATTAAGTGCGACGCGACATTCTGGCCTTGCATCTGGGGGCAGCGGGCGATGGGCCTGACAACGACCCCGCCTCGACCCGCTAACAGGAGATAAGACATGACCAAGTTCGTTTCGCGCTTCGCCAAAGACGAGTCCGGCGCCACCGCCATCGAGTATGGCCTGATCGTCGCCCTCATCGCCGTGGTGATCATCACCGCCGTGACGACCCTCGGCACCAAGCTCGACACCGCCTTCGGCGGCATCAACTCCAAGCTTCCCTAATCCCAGGGGGCCGCAAGGCCCAGCAAGCCTAGGAAACGGAAGGGCCCCGGCGCAAGCCGGGGCCCTTTTCGCATGCGCGGACCTGCGGCTGGCGTTCCCGGCGGGCTTGGCGCGGGGGAAACGGGGACACATTGAATGTCCCCTCGCCCTGGGCGCCGTCGCCCGTGCCGCTGGCGGGACATTCAATGTGTCCCCTCTTGCCTGGCGAGCGCCCGGGATTCTGCGTCATTCTGAAACAGCCTCCGGCGAGAGGCGGCGGCCGGCCTCGGTTCGACGAGCGTTGCTCTAAAAAAACTTGCGGGCCTCAAAGGTTAGCGCGAAATTCAGAATGGCCACAAGCCACGGAAAAATAACGAGTTTTTCCACATGGTTAATCGATCCTAATAGTAAATACGAATAAACCAAAAGAAAAATCGGCTCTGTACTTCGATGTTTACTGGCAATTAAGCGCGGTCCCCCAAAGTGGCCTTGTTTTCGGGGGAGCAGGCCAAGCGGCTTGAACCCGCCAGGCTTGCAACAGGAGAAAAAGCCATGACCAAGTTCGTTTCGCGCTTCGCCAAGGACGAGTCCGGCGCCACCGCCATCGAGTATGGCCTGATCGTCGCCCTCATCGCCGTCGTGATCATCACCGCCGTGACGACCCTCGGCACCAAGCTGAACACTGCCTTCGGCGGCATCAACTCGAAGCTGCCGTAAGACAAAAGCGAGCCCACAAAGCTTCGCTTGAAAACGGGGGGCCCGCGGAGAAATCCGCGGGCCCTTCCGCTTTGGCGGTGGGGACTGGATCGCCCCGCAGATTGTCTGACGCTTTGAGCGCAAGCGCCTGGCGGGGCGTTCCTGTCCCCGACCTGCGCCGATCGGGGACAGGAACGCCGCCCCGAACGGTTTCAGCAAATTGCGGACAGATTGCGCGGCGATCCCGTCCCCACCTCAACCTTCCATTCACCCTCCCGCGCCATTCTCTGAGATCAATGTTCCAGACCCTGCAACTGCTGCTGCTGAGCGTCTTCCCGGCCATGGTCATCGTGGGCGGTCTGAAGGACATCACCAGCTTCACCATCCCCAACTGGATCTCGCTGGTCCTGATCGGCGGGTTCGGCCTGGCCGCGGCCGCCCTGGGCATGCCCTGGCAGACTGCGCTGCTTTGTCTCGGCATCGGCGTCGGGGCCCTGGTCCTGTCGATGGGCATGTTCGCGCTGGGCTGGATCGGCGGCGGCGACGCCAAGCTGTTCGCGGCCGCCGCCCTGTGGCTGGGCTGGCCCGCCTCGATGACTTTCGTATTGGTGACCGGCCTGGCCGGCGGGGCGCTGGCCCTGTCGCTGCTGGGTTTGCGGTCGGTGTGGCTGCGGCCCCTGGCGGTGCGCGGTCCCGACTGGGTCGGCCGCCTGGCCAAGCCGGGGGGCGATGCGCCCTACGGCGTGGCCATCGCCATCGGCGCCCTGGCGGCGTTTCCTGAAAGCCCCCTGGCCCTCGCGTTCGCCGCCCTTTCGTAAAGAGGGTTTAGGTCCGCGTTAACCATGGCCGGCCGATGGTGCATCCGCCGCCAGAAGGGCGTGACGCGAATCGCCCGTGCGCTGGGCCTCAAGGCTCGACGCGCACAAGAGTTTTCCCCGGTCCTCTTCCCGCCGGGACAGCAGTTCGAGCCGCATGAGCCCCGTCCGCCTGTTCATCCTCGTGATCGCCGCCCTGGCCGCCATCGTGCTGGCCTTCGTCGTGCGTGGCGCCTTCGCGCCGAAGAAGGCGCCGCCGCCCGCCGCGGTGGTCGCCGCCGCCCCCGTCGCCAAGCCGACGGTGCAGGTGCTGGTCGCCAAGCGTGACCTGCCGATCGGCACGCGGCTGGTGGCCGGCGATGTCGGCTGGCAGCAATGGCCGGCCGAGGCCATGAACCCCAGCTTCATCACCGACGGCACGGGCCCCAAGGTCGAGAAGGCCGGCGCCGCGGGCGCCGCCGAGGGCGCGGCCCGCACGGCCGGCAACCTGTTCACCAACGGCGACATGGGCGGCATGGTCGGAACCATCGTCAAGGAGCCCTTCGTGGTCGGCGAGCCGATCGTCGCCCGCAAGCTGGTGCGCGCCGGCGAGGGCAGCTTCATGTCGGTGGTGCTGACCCCCGGCATGCGGGCCATCGCCGCCCCCGTCACCGTCGACAGCGCCGCCGGCGGCTTCATCCTCCCAGGCGACCGCGTCGATGTCATCTACAGCCGCGACGCCCAGAGCGAAGACATCAAGGGCTATGTGACGCGCACGGTGATGCGCAACGTCCGGGTCCTGGCCATCGACCAGAAGCCCCAGCCCGACAAGGACGCCCAGACCATGGTCGGGGCCGTCGCCACCCTCGAGGTTCCCGCGCATGACGCCGAGGCGATGGCCAGCGCCGTCGCCCAGGCCAAGCAGAGCGGCGTCCTGATGCTGACCCTGCGCGGCATCACCGACACCGCCGGCGGGCCCAGCCGCGGCGGCGGCGCCAGCGGCAGTGAACAAACCCACACCGTGCGCGTGCATCGCGCCGGGGTGGTTACGGAAGTGAAGGTGTCTCCATGAGCCGGCTGAGGATCATTCCCGCCCTGCTGGCCGCCGGCTGTCTGCAGCTTGGCGGATCGATGGCTTCGGCCCAGTCTCTGTCCGGCGGTCCCGCCCCGGCGGCCCCGGCCTACGACGCGCCTGGAACCCTGCGGGTCGACCTGGCGGCCGGCGGATCGCAGACGCTCAGCCTGCCGCGCGGCAAGTCGGCGATCGTCGAACTGCCGGTCGACGCCCGCGACGTGTTGATCACCAACCCGGCCGTGGCCGACGCCATGCTGCGCACGCCGCGGCGCATCTATATTCTCGGCGTGGCCTCGGGCCAGACCGACGCCGTCTTCTTCGACGCCGCGGGCCGCCGCATCCTGTCGCTCAACATCCGGGTCGACCAGGACATCAGCGCCCTGGCCGACACCATCAACCGCGTGCTGCCGGGCAGCCGCGTGACCATCGAACCGATCGGCGACTCCCTCATCCTGTCGGGCCTGGTGCTCACCCCGGGCGACGCCGACAAGGCCACCCAGATCGCCCGCCGTTTCGTGACCAAGCCCGAGCAGGTGGTGAACATGGTCCAGGTCGCCGGCAGCGACCAGGTCATGCTGCAGGTTCGCGTCGTCGAGGTGAACCGCAACGTCATCAAGCAGCTTGGCTTCGACCTCGGGGCAGTGATCGGGCGGTTGGGCGAAGACCAGCTGAGCATCGCCAGCACCGCCACCTTCGGGATCAATGGCGCCCTGTTGGGCGGGGCGGCCGGCGGCTACGTCAAGGACACCACCCTCGGCGGCACCGTCGCCGGCTCCAGCGACGTCAACTCGGCCAACGCCACCATCAAGGCTTTCGAGCGGGTCGGCCTGGTCCGCACCCTCGCCCAACCGGTGCTTACGTCGGTCAATGGCGAGCCGGCCAACTTCCTGGCGGGGGGCGAGTTCCCCGTGCCGGTCGGCCAGGACAGCGACGGCCGGGTGACCATCGAGTTCAAGAAGTACGGTGTCGGGCTTGGCTTCACGCCGGTGGTGATGTCGGGCGGCCGCATCAACATGAAGGTGTCGGTCGAGGTGTCGGAACTCTCCAATGAGGGCGCCTTCAGCATGAGCACCGGCAGTGACGCCACCCTGGTGATCCCCGGCCTGAAGGTCCGCCGCGCCGAGAACGTCGTCGAACTGCCGTCCGGCGGCACGATGATGATCGCCGGCCTGTTGCAGGAACGCTCGGCCCAGAACCTCGACAGCCTGCCTGGCCTGATGAACAGCCCCGTCCTGGGCGCCCTGTTCCGCAGCCGCGATTTCACCTCCGGCCAGACGGAACTGGTCATCATGGTGACGCCCTACATCGTCGACTCGCGCGGCTCGAAGGCCTTCCAGACGCCGGCCGACGGCCTGCAGCTGGCGTCCGACCCCGAGACCATCCTCCTGGGCAGGCTGAACAAGGTGGTGAACGCGCCGCCGAACGCCAACGCCGGCCGCCGCTACCAGGGCCCCATCGGATACGTGATCGAGTAACGCCCCCATGACCAAGCTGACCCCGCGCATCCTCCTCCTTTCCGCCCTTTCCGCAGCCGCGCTTCTCGCCGGCTGCGCCACCGCGTCGGGTCCCCAGGCCGACCTGACCTCGCAGACGGCGCTCGACGCCTGGTCGCGGGAGGTCAAGGTCGTCGCCGCGCCGCAGGACATCCGCCTGGCCCCTCACGAGACCGGGCTGTCGGTCAACCAGGCCAATGCGCTGGAAGGCTTCGTCGTCGCCTGGATGCAGGCCGAGGCGCGCGATGTCACCGTGCGGGCCTCCGACACCGGGCCGGCGGCGCGCGGCGCCAACCGGGTGGCCTGGGACGCCCGTGATCGGCTCGTCAGCCTGGGTGTGCCGGCCGGCAAGATCCGCATGACCGCCTTCGACGGCGCGGACGATCCCAAGGCGCCGGTGGTGATCAGCTTCAACCACTACGCCGCCGAAGTTCCCCAGTGCGGCAGCTGGCGCAACGTCAGCCACAGCAACGACAACCGTCCCTACGACAACTTCGGCTGCGCGGTGACGGCCAACATGGCGGCCCAGGTCGCCAACCCGCAGGACCTGATCAGCCCCCGTGACGCCCAGCCCGCCGAGGGCGGCGACCGCGAGGCCATGTACGACAAGTATCGCAAAGGCGAGGCGACCGGCTCCAAGCGCGACGAGAAGGCCAGTGGCCAGGTGTCTCAGGTGGTGAACTGACCCATGCAAGCGCGTCCCGCTGACGATCCGTTCGACCTGGGCTTCGACGCCGACGACGAGTTCGCCACGCCGTCGCAGGCGCCGGCCGTCGACCCCTGGGCCGACCTTGGCTCGCCCGTCGGCTCGGTGGCGCCGCAGGCGGCCGACCCCTTCGCCGACGATCCTTTCGCCGCCGATCCCTTTGCGCCCGCGGCGGCCCCGCGGGCCGGCGAACGCGACCCCTTTGCCGATTTCCCACCCGCCCGTCCGAACGACGAGCCCGAGTACCCGAGAATGGCGTCTGCAGCATCACACGGTCATAATCCCGTCCACGACATGATCGCCGGGGCCGAAGCCTCGCTGGGTGAAGCGCCGGTGCCGCGCATCACCATCAACGTCTTCTGCGCCCGCACCGACACCGCCGAGCTGGTCGAGCGGGCCAGCACCGACCGGCGGCTGTCGCGGGCCTCGACCATTGTCCGGGCCGGCGGCCTGGCGGCGGCGGTCGAGCACTACCAGAACCAGCCGACCCCCAGCCTGGTGATCGTCGAGAGTCTCGATCCGGCTCCGCAGATGATCGCCCAGCTTGATCGCCTGGCCGAGGTCTGCGACCCCGGCACCAAGGTGATGGTCATCGGCTCGGCCAACGACATCGCCCTCTATCGCGAACTGATGCGCCGGGGGGTCAGCGAATACCTGGTGCCGCCGCTCCAGCCGCTGCAGATCATCCGCGCCATCGGCGGCCTCTACGCCGACCCCTCGCAGCCCTTCCTCGGCCGCCAGATCGCCTTCGTCGGCGCGCGCGGCGGCTCGGGCGCCTCGACCCTGGCCCACAACATCGCCTGGACCATCTCCGAGCGGATGCAGGCCGGCACGGTGCTGGTCGACTACGACCTGGCCTTCGGCACCGCGGGACTGAACTTCAACCACGACCCGCTGCAGGGCGTCATGGATGCGCTCGGCCAGCCCGACCGTCTCGATCCGGTGCTGATGGACCGGATGATGGCCCGCTGCACCGATCGCCTCAGCCTGTTCGCGGCCCCCGCCACCCTCGACAACGACTACGACATCGGCGGCGACGCCTATGAGGAGGTGACGCAGAAGATCCGCGCCGCCGCCCCCTTCGTGGTCCTCGACATCCCGCACGGCTGGAACGCCTGGACGCGCAAGATGCTGATCGCCTCGGACGACCTGGTCATCGTGGCGACGCCGGACCTCGCCTCGCTGCGTAACGCCAAGAACATGGTCGACCTGGTCCGCCAGGCGCGGCCGAACGACAACCCGCCCCGGCTGGTGCTCAACCAGGTCGGCCTGCCGGGCCGTCCGGAGATTCCGGCCAAGGACTTCGGCGACGCCCTCGGCGTCGCGCCGTCGATGATCATCGGCTTCGACGCCAAGACCTTCGGCCAGGCCGCCAACAACGGCCAGATGATCATCGAGAGCGCCCCCAAGTCCAAGGCGGCCGCCGACATCGAGTCCCTGGCCCAGCTGATCAGCCGCCGCGAGCCGCCGGCCCAGAAGAAGGCCTCGGGTCTCTCCGGCCTGTTCAGGAAGAAATAGGTGTTCGGCAAGCGTGCAACCGATGGCGCTCCGGCGCCGGCCAGGCCAGCGCCGCCGCCGGCTCCCACCGGCGCGCCCGCCGCGACGCGCCCGCAGGCGGCGCCCGCCCCGACCACCCGTCCGGGCGGTCCGCCGGTCAACCCGCCCGCGCCCGCCGGCAAGCCACAGTCCGCCGCCGCCCTGCGCAGCAACGACGTGATGAACAAGTTGAAGGAGGCGCAGGCCCCGACGACCGAGATCGTCCGTGAGCAGAGCGACTACTACCACGCCACCAAGACGACGATCTTCAACGCGCTTCTGAACACCATCGACCTGAGCCAGCTGGCCCAGCTCGACACCACGGCGGCGGCGGCGGAGATCAAGGACATCGTCGCCGAACTGGTGGCGATCAAGAACGTCTCGATGTCGATCGCCGAGACCGAGCACCTGGTGCAGGACATTATCAACGATGTCCTCGGCTACGGTCCGCTCGAGCCTCTGCTGGCCCGCGACGACATCGCCGACATCATGGTCAACGGCGCCGGCCGGGTGTTCATCGAAGTCGGCGGCAAGGTGCAGCTGACCAACGTCCGTTTCCGCGACAACGCCCAGCTGATGAACATCTGCCAGCGGATCGTCAGCCAGGTCGGCCGGCGGGTCGATGAATCCTCGCCCATCTGTGACGCCCGTCTGCCCGACGGCAGCCGCGTCAACGTCATCGCCCCGCCCTTGGCGCTGGATGGGCCGACGTTGACTATCCGGAAGTTCAAGAAGGACAAGCTGACCATGAAGGACCTGGTGGACTTCAGGTCCGTCAGTCCGGAAGGCGCGCGCGTCCTCGGGGTCATCGGCGCCTGCCGCTGCAACGTCCTCATCTCCGGCGGTACGGGCTCGGGCAAGACTACGCTGCTGAACACCATGACCGCCTTCATCGACCCGACCGAGCGGGTGATCACCTGCGAGGACGCGGCCGAACTGCAGCTGCAGCAGCCGCACGTGGTGCGCCTGGAGACGCGGCCGCCGAACCTGGAGGGCAGCGGCCAGATCACCATGCGCGACCTGGTCAAGAACTGCCTGCGGATGCGTCCCGAGCGGATCATCGTCGGCGAAGTCCGCGGCCCGGAGGCCTTCGACCTGTTGCAGGCCATGAACACCGGCCACGACGGCTCGATGGGCACCCTGCACAGCAACAGCCCTCGCGAGGCCATCAGCCGTCTGGAGAGCATGATCACCATGGGCGGCTACGGCCTGCCCTCGAAGACCATCCGCGAGATGATCGTCGGCTCGGTCGACGTCATCATCCAGGCCGCCCGCCTGCGCGATGGTTCGCGCCGCATCACCCACGTCACTGAGGTTGTCGGCCTGGAAGGCGACGTCATCGTCACCCAGGACCTGTTCATCTACGAGATGACCGGCGAGGACGCCGACGGCAAGATCATCGGCAAGCACCGGGGCACGGGCATCGCCCGGCCGCGCTTCTGGGACCGCGCCCGCTACTACGGCCTGGAGCGTGAACTGGCTGAGGCCCTGGACGCGTCGGAGTAGCCGCGATGATGATCACCATCCTCATCGCCTTCCTGGCCTTCGTGACCATCGCCGCCCTGGGCTTCGTGTTCGCCGGAGCTGGGGGTAACAGCAAGGCGACTAAGCGGGCCCAGGCCATCGTCTCGGGCGGACCCCGCACCACCGCCGACCGAAAAGCCGTCGCCCGCGCCGCCGCCAACACGCCTGAAGCCCGCCGTAAGCAGATCCTCAAGACGCTGAAGGATCAGGAAAAACAGCAGAAGAAAAAGACCTTCAACCTGCAGTCTAAGATGCTTCAGGCCGGCCTGAAGGGGAACGTCAAAGTCTTCTGGATTGTCAGCGGCGTCGTTGGCGTGCTGGTCTTCACCGCCGTCCTGCTGTTCCAGCGCAACCCGCTGATCGCGCTGCCGGCCGGCTTCGCGGCCGCCTTCGGCCTGCCGCGCTGGGTGATCGGCTTCCTGGCCAAGCGCCGCATCAAGAAGTTCACCGAGCACTTCAGCGACGCCATCGACATCATCGTCCGCGGCATCAAGTCGGGCCTGCCGGTCCACGACTGCCTGAAGATCATCGGCCGCGAGAGCGCCGAACCGCTGGCCGGCGAGTTCCGCAGCCTGGTCGAGAACGTCGGGGTCGGCGTCTCCATCGGCGACGCCCTGGAGAAGATGTTCCAGCGCATGCCGACCAGCGAGCTGCGCTTCTTCGCCATCGTGCTGGCCATCCAGCAGAAGACCGGCGGCAACCTGGCCGAGGCGCTCAACAACCTCAGCCAGGTGCTTCGGGCCCGCAAACTGATGCGTGAGAAGATCAAGGCGCTGTCCTCGGAAGCCATCGCCTCCAGCTTCATCATCGGCGCCCTGCCGCCCGGCGTGGTCATCCTGATCACCGTGACGACCCCCAGCTACATGGCTCCGATGTTCTCCGATCCGCGCGGCCATCTGATGCTGATGGGCGCGGCCTTCTGGATGAGCTGCGGCATCTTCGTGATGCGCAAGATGATCAACTTCAAGTTCTGACGGGGATCATCAGATGAACTTCGTCGCCATCCTCACCAATCCGGACAACATCCTCACCGCCTTCGTGGCGGCGATCACCTTCGCCACCATCGTCACCCTGGTCAGCCCCATGCTGAAGGGCGACAAGCTGGAGGGACGCCTCAAGAGCGTCGCCAACCGGCGCGAGGAGCTGCGGAAACGAAACCGCGAGGCCCTGGCCAAGAAAGGCCCGTCCTCGACCACCAGCCTTCGCCATACCGACGAGGGCCTCTACAAGAATGTCGTCGAGAGGCTGCAGCTGTCAAAGCTGCTGGAAGACCCCAAGGTGGTCGAAAAGCTGGCCCAGGCCGGCTTCCGCGGCCCCCGGCCGATCTCGACCTTCTACTTCTTCCGCCTGGTGATGCCGTTTATCTTCGCCATCCTGGTGGCCTTCTACCTGTTCGTGGTCAACGATTTCGGCCTGCAGATGATGCAGAAGGTGGCCGCCTGTTTCGCCGCCCTGCTGATCGGCTACTACGCGCCCAACATCTACATCTCCAACATCGCCTCCAAGCGCCGCGAGAGCATTGTCGCCGCCTTCCCCGACAGCCTCGACCTCTTGCTGATCTGCGTCGAGAGCGGCATGTCGATCGAGGCGGCGATCATGAAGGTCAGCCAGGAGGTCGGCACCACCTCCATCGAACTGGCCGAGGAACTCAGCCTGCTGACCGCCGAGCTCTCCTACCTGCCGGAACGCCGCATGGCCTACGAGGGCCTGGCCAAGCGGACCAACCATCCGGGCGTCAAGTCGGTGGTCACCGCCATGATCCAGGCCGAGCGCTACGGCACGCCGCTCGGCTCGGCCCTGCGGGTGATGGCCAAGGAGAACCGCGAACTGCGCCTCTCCGCCGCTGAAAAGAAGGCCGCCGCCCTGCCGGCCAAGCTGACCGTGCCCATGATTCTGTTTTTCCTGCCGGTGCTGTTCGTCGTGATCCTCGGTCCCGCGATCATCAAGGTGCAGGACATCATGGCCAAGCAGTAGGACCGCTTGACAACTCCTGCGTAACTTCGTTCGTTATTCCCGTTGGGGTATCATTGGGGCGGGTCGGGCGATGAAACTCAGTGGGGTTTTGGCTGAGCTCGAGGGCCGTCTCAAGGAGTTGGACGGAGAGTTGCGCGTTGCGTCACCCAGGCAAAGGGCAGCTTTGAACGTTGCCCGGGACCGTACTATGGCGGCGATCTGCCAAGCCCACGATGCATTGGCTTCCCAGGCTCTTGCGACATCGATAACGGGCGCCGCTGCTTCCATGCGGACCGCGACCGATGATGCGCCCTTTTGGTTCAGGCGGTTCTATACTTCGCTGCTGATTGGAAATGGCGGCCTCCTGAGCGTCATCGGCGCGGCGAGTGTTCAGGCGCCAGAGCCCCTCAGAAGAACGGTGGGATCCGCCATTGCTTTTCCGCTGATCATGTTGGCCGTCGGTCTGGTTTTCGCCGCCTTCCTGCCGCTGGTTCTGGCCAGGCAGCGAGAGAATATGGTCAAGGCCGCCAAGCCCGGGGCCAAAGCTGACGTCAACTTCTACACGTTGCCGATCATCGCGCTCGCAGGGTTGTCGGCGCTCCTGTTCATCGCCGCCTTGAGCATCATCATCGTGCAGGGTGTGGCCGCGTGGCTTGTGTCCGCCGGAACGTGACATCGCGCCGGCCATCTTGATCGGGTTCAGTGGTCAATTCGAATTTCGTCCTCGAAATACCGCCCGATCGTCGATTGTCCTCGGTTGTCCGAAGGAAAGGCGCGGTACTTCTGAGCGATTCTCAGGGCCCAGATTGAATACTTTTCACCCTTCTCATCCTCACGCACGACCGTGCAGTCGCCAAGCTGATAGTTGCTGCTGACCCGGCAACGCACACGCACCGAGGCCCTGTAGGCGCGCAACGTTCCTTTTTCAGCTTCCTTTCTGAACTGATATGGCGCTAGGCTCCACTTTTCCTGTCCTGAAGGTCCCTCCTGAAGGTTCTTTAGCCGCAAGTCGACCGGCGCCGGCGCCGGCGCCGGCTGGCTTTGGGCTTGTGGGAAGCGGATCGGCGCTTGAGCCCGGTCGCCGGGCTTGGCCCGTGACTCCGGGATATCCCCTCTTCCGTTCACGTTGGTTTGGCGAGACTCGTCCCGAGGCGGCAATGGCGCGGGCGTGGGCGGAGTCGTCGCTGGAGGCGGCTGTGGCAAGATGATCGGAGGCGTCTGAACTATGACCGGAGTTGGCGGAGTCGCTTCCTCGGGCGCCAAAAACGACGAGGGCCGCATGTACGCCACGCGGCCGTTGTCGAGAGCCACTTCGACAAGGCTTCCCTTAAGGGACAGGCGCACCTCAACCGTCTCTCCCGCCTCGACGATCCGGTAGAGCTTCAGGCCGAGCCAGCTTTCGTAAGCTGGCCCCTTCACATGGACGAGTTGTTCTCCCCGTTCTGGTATTTCGGGCTCGGCCGCCACCGGCGGGACCACTTCGGTAAGCGCCGCCATGGGAACAAGCTTGTCGCGCCCGTCAGGGTCTTTGATCTTCAGAAACTTGCCGCCCATTACGGTCACGATTGTCCCCGAGAGCGCCTTCCGGGGCCCGAGCATGGGCGGGCTGGGCGTCAAGGCGGTCGTCAGCGGCGTTACCGCGATCAACGTGTATCGTGTTTTGGGCAGGCCAATCACCGCGACGAAGCCGCCGCCCAGCGCTGCGAAGAACACCAGGACGATCGCCGCGGTCATGGCGAGCGACTTCCCCGTCTTCCTTGGCCCCGCGGGCTGGCGCTCACCCGAAGGCTCCTGCGGCGGCGCTGAGCTCGGTGGGGCGGGGCGTGACCGATTGCTATCGTCATCAGCGACCTGCGCCGACGGGTCGTCCGGGCGCGGGCTGGCCGAAGATGGGTTGGTCGCTGCGTTGGGAAGACGCAATTGGCCCGCGGCCGACGCCACGCTTTCGGACGGCAGCGCCGAAACGGCCAGTGTATCGTCCTGGATCGGCGTATCGGCTTTCGGTGCGTCGCTTTGGGGCGAAACAACCGAACCGGTCGGCGCCGAAGCTTCGGAGTCCGTATCGGCCGCCCGTGGCGGGTCGACTTCGGACGGACCAATCGACTGGGGCGGCGACGATGTATCAACCACCGCTGGACTCTCAACGTCCCCCTTCCGTCGCCTCCGAACCTCCTTGCCCAACTGCTTGTCGAGCGGTCCCTTGAGAACCGGAATGTCGCGCGCCGCGACCTCCCTCAGGCCGCCGTCCTCGCGCGTCACCTGCACTACCGTTCCGTGCGTCAGGAGTCCGCGGTCAATCAGATCCCGGACGTCCGCTTCATCGTCGATGGGGTAGGAGGTGGTCCCCCCGATGTAGATGCGCAGTTTTCCGAAGTCCAAGACCGCCCCCCATGCGTCTGACTCATCACACACCGATATCCCAATCAATACAATCTTGGGAAGTGAGACTGGACAGCGGACACCGCGTCTGAACAAATGAGCGAGCGACGTTATCGGGGCGGATTGGGGACATCGCGACGATGATCTGTATTGGCCGGACTGCGACGGTGCTCGTCCTCGCAACGGCGATTGGCCTGGCGGGCTGCGATTGGATCAATCCGCCGAGGTCCTCGGCGAGATCGGCGCGGGATTGTTTTCCGGTCGAGGCGCGCCGCTGGATTTCCATTGTCGGTCCAAACACTTCGAAGGTTAAGGCGGAGGGCGCGGGCAAGGCCGTCGTCTATGTGGACGGGTCCGGCAGCATGGCCGGCTACCTGCGGGCAGGCCCGCCGGACCGCCAGCCGATGATGGAGCTCCTCGCCACCCTGCCGGGCGCCGTGGGCGGGTCGGCGAGCGCGGTGGACTACTACCTGTTCGGCAGCTCGGACCCCCGCCGGATCACCGGTGATCGGATCGATGGCCTGACCCGAACCTCAACCTATGCCTGCAATGGCCAGCCCGGCTGCGACAATCAGGAGACGCACCTCGACCGGGTTCTCGACAGCATCGCTGCGGACGATCCGCAGACCCTGTCTGTGGTCTTCAGCGATCTCTGGCTGAAAAATTCCGAACTGGCGACCAGCGGATCGGTGGCTTTCAACACCCCGCTCCGAAAAATTATTGAGAGCGGTCGCAGCATCGCGATCTACGGCATTCCCTCCCCCTATCATGGGGTGGTGCACGACATGCCGAGCAACCAGCCGGCGACGGCTTCGGCGCGGCCGCTCTTCCTTGTCGTCGCTGGTCCGGACGACCGGATCAGGGCCTTCGACGCCGGCCTGCGCAGCTCGCCCTCGCCGTTGATCGCCGAAGCGTTCGGGAAAGGCCAGGTGCGGCATGCGCTGTTCACCTTGTCACCGGAATCCGACCGCGGTCTGGCCCAAACGCCGCTCGGATCGCATTTCCGCAATCCGTCGCTGCGGCCAAAGCGGGTGCTGGGCGCTCATGACGGCCTTCGAATCCAGCAGATCGCCCTGTCGCGCAGGGAAGCGAGACAGGTTGAGAGCCGGGCCAGCGCCGGCGGCGTCAACAAGGTCCGCGCTCAGACCCCGACCTGGGATGGGCCGGATCCAGCGGCCTTACGAAGCGGCGCCGTCTGGCGTGGCCCGCTGGAAACCCGGACCCGGGCATGGCGCCTGGACGGCGACGTCAGGTCCTGTGACGCCAAGGCCTGGGGCGCCCCCCGTGAACTGGTCGGATTCTGGGAAGGGGAGGGGGAGAGCCGCCGGTTCGTCCTGCGTCCTGCGGCTCTCGCGGACGACCTGGGCGATGGCGTCTATCTGATTGTCGGGGAAATCGCGCGGTCGGAGCTGACGAGGCCCAATCCCGATGCCGAATGGATGCGGCAATGGAGTTTCAACGCGGCGACGGAAGCCAAGGTCCGAGGCGCCCCACCCGGGCTGTTTCCGACCCTCAACCTGGCCGAGACCGCGCGGCTACTCGAGAACGCTCTCGCCGATGCCGGCGATGAGGGCCAGCCGATTTCCGGTTTCGCCTTTGTGGTCAGGGTTTCAGGGTGATCGGATGTTGCCCGGAATTTCAAGGAGATGGGGATGAATGACCTCGTCGGACGCTGGATGGCCTCTCTGGGCATCCACGTGCTGATAGGACTGCTGGCCTTGGCGGGTCTGTGGTTCCTGCTTGCGGACTACAATTATGCGCTTGCGGAGAGCGTCCTCGCGGCGGTGTTCGACGTCGGTGACCTCGAGCGCCGCCGGGACCAGGTTCGCACGGGAGTCGTGACCGTCATCATCCTGTCCCACGTCGCCAGTTTTCTGATCGCGGCGATCTGGCTGTTCATGGCCGAGCGATGCGTCGTGGCGGTGCCCCGGGATGGTGTCCAGCTGCTCGGCCCCTGGGTCGGGGGGGGCTTTCTCGTCCTCATGCTCACCGCGGGCTTCGCCTGGTGGCGGATTTGGGTGTCGGCCCTGAACCTGGATTTCAATCTGGCCTACCAGCTCTGGGCGGGCGCGATCCTGATCCCGGCGGTGATGATCGCCTACTACCTGGGCACCGCCTATCCGGTGAAGGAAACCATGCGTCGCTCCGCCTGGGGCGCGCTCTATCTGCCTCGTGGGAGACGCGGATGACGACGCATGTTCTTATCGGTGTCGGTGGCACGGGGGCCAAGGTCGTCGAGGCCGCGCTCTACCTGATGCTGGCTGGCTTGGGACCCAGCAAGGTTCTGGTCGGTCTGGTCGACCAGGACCAGGGCAATGGCAACGTCAATCGCACCCTGCAGCTGATCTCGGATATCCAGCGATTTCGAGATGATTTCGGCGTCGCCAAGACCAATCGCCTGGATTGGGCCGTATCGCAGGCGGCCGATGGCGCACAGATCGGCCGAGTCTCGATCGAACCCTTGTTCGAGACGATGGCGGTGTGGCGCCCCTCCGGCGAGGATGAACTGACCCTGGCCGACATACTCGATCGGGCCGATTTGCCAGCCGACGGGCCGGAGCGGGCCCTGTTCGATGTCCTCTTCGAGCCTGGCCCGAACGAGCAGGACCTCGTCCTGACCCAAGGTTACCGCGGCCGGGCTCATCTTGGGGCCGCTGCGATGCTGGCCAAGCTCGAGGCGCCGGACAATCCGATGAGTCGAGCGATCGAGAATCTGGTCGGTCGGGCGACGATCGCGGCCGATGTTCGGATTTTTATTGTGGGATCGGTTTTCGGCGGCACGGGGGCAGCGGGCTTCCCGGTCATTTCCCGGTCGATTCACGCCGCGCGCGAGGGGAAACCGGAACCTGTCCGCGATCAGATCCGGCTCGGGGGCGCGCTGATGCTGCCGTATTTTGGCTTCGACGATCCGAAGGATCGCGATGCCAACGTGGTCCATACGATCGATCTGATCCCGCAGGCGAAGACGGCGCTTGACTACTATCAGCAGCTCTTCAGGAACGAGCCGATCTTTGACCGGCTCTACGTGGCGGGCTGGGATCAGCTCAACATGATGAAGTACCACAAGCCGGGCGACAACGGTCAGAAGAACCCGCCGATGGGCGCGGAGCTGCTCGGCGCGCTCTCGGCCATCGAATTCTTTGGAACCAGCCTGCCCAAGCGAGCGGCCGAGGTGCCCTTCTTCGTGGCGGCTCGACAGAACAAGCTGTCACTGGATTGGGCCAACCTGCCTTGCGGGTCGGCCGAGATACGAGCGCAGACTTTCGATCGTATCGCCCGTCTGGCGCGGACCGCCCTCTACTGGAACTACGTCCTGGAACCCGCGCTCAATGAGCGCCACACCCACGACCGGAAGCTGGAGCCTTGGATGCAGGCCCTGGCCGGGGACGTGGTTTGGGATGATGACACTGCCGACGTACGAGGCAGGATCAGCCACCTGTTCGAGAACTTTCTGCTCTGGGCTGGGTCGATGCAGCTCTTCACGCGGGAGACCACGGTCGATACGGCCTTCCAGCTGTGGGACACCCAGGCGTTGAACAGTGACGCCAATCCATCGGATCCGACCAATCCCCTTCGGCTCCGGCCGGCCTTGCGCGGCACGAAGGAAGTGCAGGACGCTTTCAATCGTCTCATTCCCAAGCGCGACCCCGTGGAGGAGCTGCGAGATGCGGGAAAGCTCTTCGATGAACTGAACAAGGCCGACCGCCAGCGGCGCAGCGGGGACAACGCCGGTCTCGGCGCGCTGATCGCTGCAACCCACCTCGCCGCCCGGCCGCTGTGAGAGCCCGACAGATGTCCAAGCCCGCCTACTTCGCCCCCCCGCTCCAGTCGGAAGACGCGCCATTTCCGGATCCCAAGGTGTTCGGCGCCTGGACACGGGGACCGGGAAGCCTCTCGGACCTCAGCGTGTCGATGCGCATCGGCGATCGGCCGACGATCGATGAGGTGAAATCCGTTCCCGATCCCTGGGCCCAGCCGCGAACCTTCGCCGAGGCGGTTCTGCGGCGCACCCACCCACAACATGCCGACGCCGTTTCACAGTGGCGGGGGCTGCTTGCGTTGCTGGCGCTGGAGGCCACGTCGTCCTCGGTCTATTCGCTCTCTGTCGAGACGCTGGATCTACGGAAGAGCGAACGCACCTTTTCACGGGTGTTGCGGCGGCTGCCGCCGAAGACGGCTCTTGCCCAGAAATCCCGTAGTCAGGGTACGGACGCCCCACGGACCGCAGAGTGGCTGTCACCGGTCCTCGTCCGGCTCAATCTGGTTGAGGGTGGCGGGCGTCGGGGGCATTCCGTCGTCGTTGGAATGCTGAACCCGGCCAATCTCATCGCGGCCGCGCGTGGTCATCGCGGGCTTTCGGTCCCGGGGATCGGCTGGCTGCAGGAGGGGCTCAGGGATCCGCTTGATTGCGAACTGTCCGCCGGCCAACTGGCGATCATCCGCGAGTATGTCGTTCAGATCAGGCGCGACGTTGAGGCGTTGGTCGAGCGCCGGGCCGATCCGGCGGCGGCGCTGAACGCCCAGTTGGCCGAATTCATCGCCGCACTTGAGGCGGCCACGCACCACGCGCCCTTTGAAGGCGAGGTTGGCCCGCCACAGGGCGATACGCTCCCGCCCCTCTACCGCCTGCTGCGTCGTGAGGTTCGGCTGCGGCACGGCAATCCGGTTCAGCTGTCAGAGTGTTTGATTCCACTGAGATCCGATCTGGACCCCGAGAAGACCTTCAAGGGCATAGTTCTGGTCGATGAGACCATCGCACAGACTCTGAACAAGGGCCTCCAGGAGGTGTTCGTCTGGGGCCCCACGACGCTCGCTGATGTCGTCGGGTCGCCCAAGCGGCTTGAGGAACTGCGCGCAGCGACGGCCGCGGAAGGCTATCTCGTGCTGACCCCGGACGAGATTTTCGCACCTCAGCTGGTGCTGTTGAAGGACGCCCCGGTCGTGCCGGGCAATCCGGCCGATTTCGCCGGCTGCCTAATTCCCCTGACCCCGGCGGCATTGCTGATCGCGGAGGCCGCGAAGCTCAAGGAAAGCCTGCATTCCCGGCCGGAAGGTCCGGAACGTCGGGTGGTCAGCCTGGCCGTCACCCTTCCGGGAAGTCCCGGCCGGCGGACGGAGCATCGCCTCACCCGGACCTATGCCGTCGAGCCCGAACGCAAGGACGGACGGCTGATCCGGGACGTCCGCTGGACGGCCGAGGGCGCGGCAATCTGGCCCAATTTTCAAAGCTCGCGCTGGAATCACTACTTCGCGCGCTTCAGTCACGCCAAGCTCGGTGAACGGGTCAGGGCGCGCTTCGCCCTTTCCGGACGCGGTCTCGAAGCCATGCTCGCCGAGATCGAAACAGGAACCGCACGGGCAGCGGCCTTGCAGCCCTGGGTCGCGCCTTATTTCGATGGCGAGCCTGTCGAGGCATTCTCGGGACGGATTTTCAAATCCTCCTCCCTCGACCGGCTGCGCTCTCAGGACTCGGCGGCCGTCCAGGAAAACCAATACTCACGATATCCTTTCGATTGCGTGTTCTACGAGCTCAATGGCTCGGCGGGCATGATCTTCCTTAAGACCACAAGTCCAAAGGAAGGGACCGGTCAGGATATCGTGGGCGTCGACTTTGGGACGACCAACACCGTCGCCTGCTTCCGCGGTGGAAAGGAACTGAAGCCTTTGGTGTTCAAGGATCGGGTCATTCGCCCGATCCAGGCGAGCGACGACAAGATCAACCGCACCGACCTTGAGATCACGCAGGATCTGTTCTCGGACTTCTTCCCGCCCTCCGAGCGAGAGACGCCGACGCCCAGCGTGGTGCTGCGACGGGAAATCGATCCTGATGCCGAAGAACTGAGCCGGGTCGTTGATGGCGACGACGACACGCCGCTGTTCTGCGATACGCTCTACTTCCTGCCCCGAAAAAGACTGCTGCGGCCAGACATCGACGAGTCAGGTTACGAGCCCGTGCTGCGCAGGGCGATCTTCGACCTGAAGTGGGGCGGCCAACGAAGGACGATGGCGGCATCACTGCGCTTCCTTCGCCAGGTGATGATGATGATCGCCGCGGAAGCCGTCGACAACGGCACGCCACCCCGCAACATCGAATGGCGCTTTTCCAGGCCGGACGCGATGGGTGATTCCCGCGGTCGTTTCCTCAGCACCCTCCGGCGCCTGCTGACGGAAGTTGTTCCGGGCGTGGACGCCGAGCAGCAGATTCGCCGCCTCTATTCCGAGGGGGTCGCGACGGCCAACTACGTGCTCAGCGGTGGGCGCGGGGGGCGTGAGTTCGAGCGGGGATCCCTGGACCTCATTCTGGATATCGGCGGCGGCACGACCGACACGGTGATCTGGAAGCAGAACCGGCCGATTTGGCGCGGATCCTATCGACTGGCCGGCGGGGATTTCTTCACCGGCTATATCGCCAACAACGGCGACTTTCTGGATGATCTGGGCTTCAAGGGGTGGGGCGCCGTTCTCAAGGGCGACCCCCGTCTGCGGCACCTGTGCGAACTGCTGTTCAGCGGGCCGGATCTGCAGGAAGCGATCGTGGAGAAATGGGACATGGCGGCCGAAGAGCCGCCAGCCCAGGGCCTGACCCAGGTGGCCTTCGTGTTTCTCGGCGGGCTGCTCTACTATCTGGGCCTTGTCGTCCGCGGCCTGATCGAGTCCGGCGCGCTCAAGCTGGACGATCTCCGGGATGTGACGCTGGCGCTTTGCGGCCGGGGGGCGGGCCTGTTCGCCCAGATGCATCCCGCGGGCCCCCGCGACATGAGCGAGGTCCGCCGCCTTGTCGCCATCTTCAACAGCGCGGCGGGCCAGGAAAATCCCAAGCCGCCCCGGTTGTTCCGCTCGACAGAACCCAAGCTTGAAGTGATCCGCGGCGCGGTGTCGGAAAAGTCCAAGGTGCAGATCGACCAGGATCTCCTCGATGAAATTCCGGACGACGAGCCATTGGGATTGGGTGTGACGGTCAACGGCGTGAAGGTTGAGCCTGACCAGTGGATGAATGAACTGACCCTCGGCGAGGCGCCGGATTCCGTGGACATCAGCCGGTTCAACGAGTTTCTCACTGCGTTGAGCCAGCACGGTGGCATCAGGGTCAGCATTGCCGATGGCCTTGACACCGCGATTGAAAACGACGTGTTCGATACCGTGCGCGATGCTGGCGAGGGCGACGAGGAAGGACCCCAGGGGTTGGCCGAGCCGCTGTTCATTACGGCCTTGCGGATTCTGGTGGAAGACCTGGCCCTGCCCCGAGGCGAAAGCCGGGCCCGCGTGCGGCCCACCAAGCCGGACGCGCGCAAGTGAACACGACCGTGGTCGGAGGATCGCGACGGGCGACCGCCGTGGTATGCGCCCTCCTGCTGGCCGGCCTGGGCGCTCCGCTGGCGATCGCAGCGTCCGGCAACGGGTCGGTTGAGCTTTCGCAAGGACAGATCAGGCCTGGTAAGACCTCAAAGGTCTCCGATGGCTCCACTTCGAAACGCCCGGCCAATGACAACGAATCCCGCGCCGCCAAAGGCTCTAAATCCGCCAAATCTAAAGTAAGTAGTAAGGTTCTCAGGATCTTAATGGGGGTCAACTCGGAAGCGGTCGCGACCCGATCGCAGTTGCTGGCGCTGTCCGCCCTATTCGCGTCGCTTCTTGCGATCACGCTGGCGTGGACCTGGCGGGGGAAATCGAGGTTCGGTTCAGTGCAGGCTCTTCGCGATCTTGGTTTCGAAAATCTCGAGGGGTTGGAGAAGAATCCGACGCTCGCCCAGGCCCTGCTCTGGACCCTGAAGGAACTTCGGCGCCAGCAGGTATCGACTCGGGATGTTGTCGAGTCGAACGCCACCTTGCTGGCCCACATCGACAAGCTGAATGAGCGGATTTCGGCCCTCGAAGGCCAGCAAGGCGAAGCAGGCCCAAGTTTATCGCCGGCCAGGTCGCGGCGGCTGCCGCCCCCGCCGTCGCTTCCAGAGCCACCTCCACGGGAGCCAAGACGGGAGGCGCGCGAGCCTTCCTGGAGCCTGACTGACACGGAGGCTCAGAAGGCTGAGTCGTTCCGCGCCGTGATCAGCAGGGCGCTGCTGGAGCTCGACGAAGAGGCCTTCCGGGAGGCCGTACGAGAATGGCGGGCTTTTGCCGTCGATCTTCGCGGCGGCTCTCTGGTCGACGCTCCGGGCGGACGGCAATTTCTGATCGCCGCTTCGTTGTCGGACGATGTGGTGATGATCGCGCCAGGCATTGAGTATGCCGTGGAGTTTCCGGCGACATACTCGACCGTCAGGAATACGCCAGAGGACATCAAGGCGGTTTTCCATGCACAGGTGGACGGCACGCGGGAGCTGAAGCTGAAATCCTGCGCGCTCGCCCGTCGCAAGAGTGGTGGTCGTTATGAAGTATTTCGCGAGGGCGAAATCGCCGGCCTTCGAGAGTAACACAGCAACGCCCGCTGATCGCCATCGCCCCGAAGACCCTCAACGGGACCAGCGGTCGCCTCCAAGCGCCGCGAGAGCATTGTCGCCGCCTTCCCCGACAGCCTCGACCTGCTGCTGATCTGCGTCGAGAGCGGCATGTCGATCGAGGCGGCGATCATCAAGGTGCAGGACATCATGGCCAAGCAGTAGGCCGACCGCCGGACCACCCTTGACCTGCCATTTCGAGGGGCGCATAGGCGCCCCGCGCTGGCCAATCCTGGCCCGCGCAAACCCTCGGACCAACCCCATGCCCAGCGACAGTAGTCGATTGCCCGCGCCGACACGGCCGTCGTCAGTCTGACCCCTGGGTCGGCTTGCCTACGACGCGCCGCGCCGGCGCGTCGAAAGGTCAAGCCATGAACACTCAAGACTTCGCCACCGTCGTTCCGGTGGCCATCCCGCCCGTCGCCGACATCGCGCGCGACTATGTCGGCGACGTCGTCGATCAACTGAACCGGCTCTCCACCACCCAGGCCGCCGCCGCGCTCGAGGGCGTGACGGTGGAGCGGGCGATCGAGATCTTCGATCGTCCCGAACTGAACCTCGCCGGCGAGCTGCTGCTCCTCCTGCCGCCGGCCATGGCCGTGGCCGTGCTCAAGGGCATGTCCGCCGACCGGGCCGCCGACGCCCTGCGTGATCTCGACGGCGCCCAGCGCACCCTGCTGCTCAGCCGGCTCGACTTCGAGACCGCCGCGGGCATCAAGAGCCTGCTGGCCCATGACGCCCGCACGGCCGGCGGCATCATGATCATCGAGTTCGTCAGCGTGCCGGCCACCGCCACCGTGGCCCAGACCCTCGACCATATCCGCGCCGTCGAGCGCAGCCGCGAGACGGTCTACGCCATCTATGTGCTCGATCCCGACGACGGCCGCCTGCTGCGCACCGTCACCCTGCGGCGGCTGATCACCGGCGAGCCGGAACAGTCGATCCTGCAACTGGCGCCCGACCTGACGCCGCTGTCGGTCCGCCCCGACACTGACCGCGAGGAGGTGGCGCGGCTGATCTCCGTGCACGATCTGCTGGCCGTGCCGGTGCTCGACGGCCGGGGCCGGGTGATGGGGATCGTCACGGTCGACGACGTCATCGACGCCATCCTGGCCGAAAGCGCTGAGGACGTGCAGCGGTTCGGCGGCGTCGAGGCCTTCCACCAGCCCTATCTGCGCATCGGCTTCGTCGAGATGATCCGCAAGCGGGCCGGCTGGCTCTGCGCCCTGTTCCTGAGCGAGATGCTGACCGCCAGCGCCATGCAGCATTTCGAGGACGAGCTGCAACGGGCCATGGTCCTCACCCTGTTCATCCCGCTGATCATGAGCTCGGGCGGCAATTCCGGATCACAGGCGACCTCGCTGCTGATCCGCGCCCTGGCGCTGGGCCAGCTGCGCCTGCGCGACTGGTGGCGCGTGGCCCTGCGCGAGCTGCCGACCGGCCTCACGCTGGGCTGCATCCTGGGCCTGATCGGCATGGGCCGGATCGGGCTGTGGCAGGGGCTGGGCTTCTACGACTACGGCGTCCACTGGGGCCTGATCGCCCTGACGGTCGGACTGGGACTGGTCGGCATCGTCACCTTCGGCTCGATGACCGGCTCCATGCTGCCCTTCGCCCTCAAGCGGCTCGGCTTCGATCCGGCCAGCGCCTCGGCCCCGTTCGTCGCCACCCTGGTCGATGTCACCGGCCTGGTCATCTACTTCAGCGTCGCCCTGGTGGTCCTGCACGGCACGTTGCTGTAGCGCGGGCGCGGCGCGGTTCAGATCAGGTCGCGCGCAAAGCAGACCCGATAGAACCGCGTCGCCGCTCCCTCGATGCCGAAGTCGTTGTCGTTGACCAGCAACAGCTCGCGATCCGACAGCAGCGCGATCCCCTCCAGATCGGCGCAGACCTCCGGATGGTCGTCGGTCGACAGCAGCAATGTCTTGCTGATCGAGCCGTCGGGGCCCAGGCGGGCGATGTAGAGCTTGGCGCTATGGGAAATCCGCTCCAGGACCAGCAGCTGGTCCTCGGCCAGCCACAGGGCGTCGCCGATCTTCAGGTCGCTGGCGTCGACCGGCCCGGCCGCCGCGTCGCGCAGGAAGCTCTCGGGCGCGTCGAAGGGATAGCGATGCCCGGCCAGCAACGCCCCGTCGGCGGCGTCCAGCGTCCAGGCCCGGGCGGCCGTCTCGCCGGCAATCGGGCTCTGCAGGATGGCGAACAGCCGGGTCTCGTCGCCGGACAGGGCCAGGGCCTCGAAGCCGCGGTTGAGCCGGCGGCGGGCGGCGTTGGCGGGCAGGGCGCCGCTGACCGCATAGGCCGGCGTCGCCCAGGCGGCCTCCGATCCGGCCGGATAGGCGCGCGCCAGCACCCGGCCGTCGGCGGCGACGCGCAGCAGCGACGGGCCATACTCCTCGGCCACCCAGAAGCCGCCATCGGCCAGGGCGACCAGGGCCTCGGTGTCGACGCCCAGCAGGCTGGTTCCCAGCGGCCGGCCATCGAGATCGAAGGCCGGCTCCATCGCCGCCTCGGGACCGCCGGGCAGGGGCAGGCCGTTCAGCCGCGCGCCGCCGGCGCCGACCAGCGGCAGGACGGAGACCAGCCGCACGGCGTCGCCCTCGACCCGCAGCTCGTGGATCGCCGGGGTGAAGCCGGCCAGCGGCAGGATCTTGGCGCCCTCGACCTCAAGCAGCGGCCGGGCCGCCTCCAGGCCGTAGCGCTTCAACGCCTGCTTGGGCTTGAGGTTGGGCCCCCGGTCACAGATGGCCCACACCCGGCCGGGCGGATCGCCCCGGCGGCTGGCCAGGCCCGAGCCCAGGCCCAGGCTGGCGCGCGGCACGCCGCCGGGCGGACAAAATTCCGCCAACAGGACATCGTCATAGGCGAGGGCGGTGATGACAGGCTTGCCCAAGCGACTCTCCGAGGAAACCGCGACTGTGACGGGCGGGCGGCGCTTGCGCTAGGCTTGGTTGCCGGCGTGGCCGCCAGATTCAGGAGAGTTGCGTGTCCCAGGATCGGTTGGCTTACGGTGTCTTCCTCGGCGCGCTGTCACGGTCGGTCGAGGCCGGCGGCTTCCTGATCGACCTGCGCACCGCCACCCTGCCGCCCGAGGCGGTGGAAGAGCACAGCCACGACGAAGGCCACTTCATCTTCACCCTGGCCGACGGCTATCGCAGCCTGGCCAGCGGCGAGCCCCTGCGGCGCGGCGCCCTGATCTACAATCCGCCCGGCACCCAGCATCGCGACTGTTTCGACGAGGCCGGCGGCGGCTTCCTGGCCATCAGCACACCGGCCCTGCCGCCGGCGATCGGGGCCGAGCCGACGCTGCTGCGATCGGCGAGCGCCGGGCGACTGGCCCGGCGCCTCGTCGGGACCTGCATCCGGGCCCCGTCCGGCGCCGCCCTGGCGGCCGAATCACTGGCGCTGGACCTGGCGGCCTGCGTCACCGCCGAGGAGGATCGCTCGGCCGCGGCGCCGGACTGGCTGCGGCTGGCCGACGAGGCGATCGGCGACCTCTGCCGCACGGCCGGACTGGAGGTCCGCGCCATCGCCGCCGCGGCCGGGGTGCATCCCGTCCACCTGGCCCGCCGCTATCGCCGCCATTTCGGCCAGTCGCCGGGGGCGGCGATCCGCCAGCGCCGCGCCGACGCCGCCGCCGCCCTGCTGGCGGCCGGGGCCGATCCGGCCGAGGCGGCCCAGGCCGCCGGCTACGCCGACCAGAGCCACCTGACCCGCGCCTTCGCCGCCGCCTTCGCCGTCACCCCCGCCCGCTATCGCGCCGCCTTTGGCCGGGCCTAGGTTTCATCCGTTCAAGACGGCCCCCTCCGGGCATGGCATCAAGCCGCCTCATTCGAAGGAGACTGCATGACCCGGCTGTTGATGATCGCCTTGAGCCTGGGGGCGATCCTGGCGAGCCCCGCCGCCGCCGCGACGCCGGCCGACTGGCCGACCGCCAGCCCGGAGTCCCTGTCGGTTTCGGCCGAAGGGCTGGCGGCGATGGACGCGGCCGTCCAGGCCGGGACCTTCCAGAAGGTCACCAGCGTGCTGATCGCCCGCGACGGCAAGCTGGTCCACGAACGCTACTACGACACGGGCGGACCCGAGCTGCGCCGCAACACCCGCTCGGCGACCAAGACGGTCACCGCCATGCTGGTCGGCGCCGCCATCGCCGATGGCAAGCTCAAAGGCGTCGACGCTCCGGTCACGCCGCTGCTCGCACCTTACGGCCCCTTCGACAACCCCGACCCGCGCAAGGCGGCGATCACCGTTGAAGACCTGCTGACCATGAGTTCGATCCTGGAGTGCGACGACAGCAACAGCTTCTCGCGCGGCAACGAGGAGCGGATGTACCTGATCGAGGACTGGGTGAAGTTCACCATGGACCTGCCGGTGCGCGGCTTCCCCGGCTGGGCCCCGCGTCCGGAGGCCTCCCCCTACGGCCGCGCCTTCAGCTACTGCACCGCCGGGGTCACCACGCTGGGCGCCGTCGTGCAGTCGGCGACCGGCGAGCCGCTGCCGGCCTTCGCCCATTCGGCCCTGTTCGCGCCGCTGGGGATCGAGGGCGAGCAGTGGCAGTATTCGCCGCTCGGCCTGGCGCAGGGCGGCGGCGGCCTGGGCCTGCGCAGCCGTGACCTGCTGAAGCTGGGCCAGCTGCTGCTCGATGGCGGCCGCTGGCAGGGCCGGCAGGTGCTGCCCGCCGCCTGGGTCAAGGCAATGACCACGCCCCATGCGCAGACCACCGAGGACCGGGGCGACTACGGCTACCTGACCTGGCTCGTCGCCTACGACGTGGCCGGCAAGCGGCACGCCGCCTATGCCATGTCCGGCAACGGCGGCAACAAGGTGGTGGTGGTCCCCGACCTGCGGGCCGTGGTGGTGGTGACCACCGTGAACTACGGGGTGCGCAATTCGCACGGCCTGGCCGACAGCCTGATCGCCCAGCACGCGCTGGCGGCGATGAAGTAGAGCCCGTCAGGCGGAAGGGACTCCGGTTCCGCCGTCCGGACGGGCTCCAGAGAGGACCCCAACCTTACAGATTTGCGAGTTTGCGTAGCGGTCGGCTGTAAGGCCGGGCGGGCAAGGTCTCCTCATGGCGGAACGATCAAGACCGCCGCCCCAGAGAAGGACCCACCGCCATGACCAAGTTCGCCCCCGTCCTGCTGACCATCGCCGCCCTCGCCGTCGCCGGCAGCGCCGGCGCCGCCACCGCGCCCACCAAGGCGCCCAAGCCGGTCTCCGCCGCCACCGCCAAGCGCAACAGCTGTCAGGCTGAATGGAAGGCCCAGAAGACCCACACCGGCAGCCACCGGGCCTTCATCAAGGCCTGTGTCGCGAAGGGCTGACGTCCCCCCAGCCAATCCACGCTTCGCGAGAGGGGCGGCCGTCCGGACGGGCGACCGCCCCAGTCGCGTGCAGAGCTATCCCATATGGCCACGACGTGATGTTTGTGAGTTCGCCTCTGGGCTCCCTTCTCCCCTCGTGGGAGAAGGTGCCCCCGGAGGGGGCGGATGAGCAACTGTGTTTAGGCTTGGTAGTTTGGTTGCCAAGTCTGGCCGGTGCGCAGCAAGGCGACGACGATGCC
>NZ_JBXASF010000013.1:0-145221 GCF_058809015.1 Caulobacter sp. GW821-FHT11A05
TACTGCCGTCGCGGGCGGTCGCTGCTACGACCGCCCGCAATCGGCACAATGACAGATCGCAAACACACAAGGGCAGCACCGGCCTAAGAAGATTGGCGACGGCGCCGAACGCGCCAGAACGAGAGCAGTCGCCTGAAGCCGGCGCTGCCCTCATCCGTCGGCTACGCCGACACCTTCTCCCGACAAGCGGGAGAAGGGCGCTTCGCGCTTCACACCGCATACGCCCGCATGAACACCCGCGCCGCCTCGCTGGCCAGCCGCTCGATCTCCGCCTCCGACAGGTCGGTCGGCAGCCGCAGCAGGGACTGGATCTGGCGGTTGGCCATGACCATGCCGCCGAAGAACTCGGCCGCCTGCATGGGGTCGTCGACCTTCAGCCGGCCGGCCCGGGTCTCCAGCTGCAGGAATTCCGCCAGCTGGCCGCGCGACCGCAACGGTCCGTTGGCATAGACCTCCCGGGCCAGTTCCGGCAGTTCACCGGCGCTCTGGATGGTCAGCCGCATCAGGCTGTAGCCGCCACGCTCGATCACCTGCAGCAGGCTGCGGGCGTAGGCGGTCAGGGTCTCTTCCGGATGCTCCTCGGCGCCCGGGACGCGGAGCGGCGCGGTGATGCTGTCGACCCGCTTCTCGACCAGGGCCCGGACCAGTTCGATCTTGCCGCCATAGCGGTTGTAGATGGTCTGTTTCGACACCCCGGCCCGGCGGGCGATCTCCTCGATCGGGGCCGCCAGCCCGCGCTCGGCCAGCACCTCGGAGGCGGCGTCGAGGATGGCCTCGGTCTTGGCCAGGTCGATCTGTCCGGTGAGTCTGGGCATATCCCGATCTTACTCGCTAATGGGCTTCCGCGGCCGCTTCGAGGGCGGCCGTCGAGGGTTTGGCGGGCTTGGCCAGCAGGGCCAGGACCGCGGCCACCGCCCCGGCTATGGCCAGGACGGCAAAGCCGTCGCCGAAGGCCAGGATCGAGGCCTGCTGGTTGAGGAAGGAGGAAAACGCCTTGCGCGCCGCCCCGGCCGGGTCGGAGACCCCCATCGAGGCCATCCGCTGGGTCAGGCCGGCGATCATCGCCTGGGCGTCGACCGAGGCGATGGTCACCCGCGAACTGAGGGCGTTCATATGGTTGGCGGTCTGGGTGGTCAGGGTGGTCGACAGATAGGCCATGGCGATGGCCCCGGCGGTATTGCGCGCCAGGTTCATGATCCCCGAGGCGTCCTTGATCATCGGCGGCGGCAGGGTCGACATGGTCATCTGGCTGGTGGCGATCAGGGCGATCATCACCCCGCTGCCGCGGAAGGCCTGCAGGGCGGCGAACTCCCAGAAGCCCCAGTCGCCGGTGATGTCATGGCCCAGCCACATGCCCCAGGCGACCATGGAAAAGCCGATGACCATCGGGATGCGCGCGTCGATCGACCGCGCCAGCCGGCCGACCAGCGGCCCGGTGACGAACATGCTGATGCCGCTGACCAGCATGGTGGTGCCGACCTCGGCCGCCGAGAAATGCCGCACCCGGCCCAGGTACAGGGGCATCAGGAAGGTGCCGCCATAGAGGCTGGTCCCGGCCACCGCCGTCATCAGGATGCCGAGCGTGAAGTTGCGGTCGGCAAAGGCCCGCAGCTGCACCAGCGGCTGGTAGTAGGTCAGGGTGCGCCAGACGAAGGTGACGCCGGTGATGGCGCACAGCACGGTCAGCCACAGGATGGTCCCGTCGCTGAACCAGTCGTTCTTGGACCCTTCCTCGACGACGTACTGCAGGCTCATCAGGAAGGTCGCCATCATCGCCAGGCCGAACCAGTCGAAGCCGGTGGCCAGTTTCGGATCGCCCTTGTCGAAGTTGGCGTAGCGGCCGACCAGGAACAGGCTGAGGAGGCCCGGGCCGACATTGATGAAGAACAGCCAGCGCCAGCTCAACCACTCGGTCAGGTGGCCGCCGAAGATCGGCCCCACGGTCGGGGCCAGGGTGACGATCATGCCGGTGGCGACATTGGCCAGGATCCGCTTCTCCGGCGGAAAGGCGGTGAAGGCGGTGGCGAACACCGTCGGCACCATGGCCCCGCCGACAAACCCTTGAAGCGCTCTGGCGACGATCATGAACTCGATGCTGGTCGACAGCCCGGCGATGACGCTCATGACGATGAAGCCGGCGCAGCTCATCATGAACACCAGCCGCGTGCCCCAAAGGCGGGACAGGTAAGCCGACAGCGGGATCATCACCACTTCCGGGATCAGGTAGGCGGTCTGGATCCAGCTGACCTGGTCGGCGCTGGCCCCGATGCCGGCCTGGATCTGCGGCAGGCTGGCGGCGACGATCTGGATGTCGAGGATGGCCATGAACTGGCCGATGGCCATGCCGCCAAAGCCGATCAGCAGCCGGGTCCAGTCGACCTCGCCGGACGCCTTGGCCGGCGGGATCCCCACCGTGTCCACGGTGGCGTCGGTCACGGCCGCGCGGCCCCTTCACCGGCCGCCATATGGGAGGGCGCGACGCCCGACTCGGCAAAGGTGGCGCCCGATTTGACCCGCACGTCGACCTTGACCTCCAGCGACAGCCCGGGCCGCAGGGCCCCGCTGACCGGCTGGCCCTTGTCGACGACGATGCGCACCGGCACCCGCTGGGCGATCTTGGTGAAGTTGCCGACCGCGTTCTCGACCGGGATCAGGGCGAACTCGGCCCCGGTGGCCGGGGCGAAGCTGTCGACATGGCCCCGAATCGTCTGCTTGCCGAAGGCGTCGGCCTTGATCTCGACCGGCTGGCCGATCCGCAGCCGGGCCAGCTGGGTTTCCTTGAAGTTGGCGACGACATAGGTCTCACCCAGCGGCACCACCACCATCATCGTCTGGCCGGGCGAGACCAGCTGGCCGACCCGCACCGAGCGGGCCCCGATGACGCCGGCGACGGGCGCGCGGATCACCGTGCGGTCGAGGTCGAGCCTCGCCTGTTCGACCTGGGCCTGGGCGGCCTGCACCTGGGCGACCTTCTGCTGGCGGGCCGAGCCAAGACTCTCGGCGGCCCGCTGTTCGGCCACCAGGGCGGCCTGGGCGGCGGCGACGCCGGCCTGGCTCTGCTTCTCGCCGGCCTTGACCTGCTCGACCTTCTGTTCGGAGACCCAGCCCTTCTGGGCCAATTCGCTGTAGCGCCGCGAATCCACCGCCATGCGGCCGGCGTCGGCCTGGGCGCTCGACACCCCGGCCGCCTTCTGGGCGATCATCGCCTGTTCCAGCGCCGCCTTGTCGTCCACCGCCAGCACGTCGGCCTGCAGGGCGCGGACATTGGCCACCGCCTGGTCATAGCGGGCCTGGATGGTCGAGGGGTCGATGCGGGCGATGACCTGGCCGGCCTCGACCCGCTGGTTGTCGGCCACCAGCACCTCCAGCACATAGCCGGAGACCTGCGGGCTGACCTGGACGGTGTCGGCCTGGACGAAGGCGTTGTCGGTGCCCTCGAAGCTCTGCTTGCCGTGCCACCAGAAGCCGCCGCCGATGAGAACGCCGACCGCGACCACGCCGGCCACGACCATGGGAACGAGTTTTTGCCTGGAGACGGCTGGCATCGAAGGCCCCAAACCACACAGATGAAAACTGGACGGCGCGTAAAGCGGGGTCCGACGATGCCGTTACCGCCGGTCGGCGGCGACGGCAAGACTTAAATGGACGTTGGTGTCCAGTTTTCAACCCTGGTGTCGGGCGACCAAACATCGCGGCCGCCAATAGGTCTTCGCTTTTCGTAAAGCGCGACTGCCGGTAGTCTCCTGGCCATGGACCGGATCTCGCCTTCCTCCCTGCGTCTCGTGGTCATCGCGCTCGGCGGTTGCGCCGTCGTCGGGACCTGGATGGGTCTGAGCGACAGCCTGCGCCGCGCCGCCCCCGCCTGGGACCAGCACCCGACGGCCCAGCCCCCCAGCCCGATCGCCGGCCCGCCCGACGCCGTCCCCTTCGACCCCAAGGCCATCGAGACCGCCCCGCCGCCGGCCCCGGCCCCCGGCCCGAAGGTCGAGACCAAGACCGCACCGCTGCCCGAAACGCCAGAGGGCCCCGAGACCGCCGCCAACGGGACAACCCCGCCCCCTGCCAAGCCTGGCGCCGCGCCGAAAGCGACCCCCAAGGCCGCCCCGAAGGGCGACCCCATCGCCGACGTCATCCAGGAAAAGACCGCCCCGCCGCCCAAGGCCGAACCGCCACCGGAAGTGCCGTTCTAGGCGGGCAGGGCGCGAGAGGTTCGCTCTCCCCCGCTTGGCGGGGGAGTGGATTTGGCGAGCGCTGCAAGCGAGCCAAACCGAGGGGGTCTCCCCCGCCGGTTCAGAACGACAACCCTAACCGCCGGCGCGGCCCCGCCTCCTGGTCCGTCGCTCACGCTCCGAACCGTCCTCCGCCCCCTCTCGGGGGCGGAGAGCGAAACCGCCCACCAACGAAAAGGGGCGCCGCCCCAACGGACAGCGCCCCAAATCTCAAACCATGAAGCCTGGCCCTTAAGCCGCCTTCACCCCGGCCTCGCCGAGCCATTCGACGATCTTCTGCTTGGGCATGGCCCCGACCTTCATCGAGGTCATCTGGCCGTCGCGGAACAGCATCATGGTCGGGATGCCGCGCACGCCGTAGCGCGAGGGCGTCGTCGGGCTTTCCTCGATGTTGACCTTGGCGATCGTCACATGGTCGGCCAGTTCTTCCGAGATCTGCTCCAGGGCCGGGGCGATCTGCTTGCAGGGGCCGCACCATTCGGCCCAGAAGTCCACCAGCACGGGCCCCTGGGCCTGCAGCACGTCCTTCTCGAAGGACTCGTCGGTGACCTTGACGGTGCTCATCGAAAATCTCCTTACGGCGGCGCACGAGCGCCCGCCTTCAAGGTCCAGCATGTAGGCGCATCGCGCGCCGGGTCAACGGGCTCCGGGCAGGGCGGCCAGGGCCTGGGCCATCATCTTTTCTGGAACGGGCATCAGCTTGGGACCATCGGTCCAGACCAGGGCGCCCCGCACCTCGCGGCCCGGAAACACCTCGCCCAGCACCGCCGCATAGATGGCCAGCTGGGCCACATAGGTCGGATCGGCCCCGGAAATATCGGCCGGGGCCGGACGGTTTGTCTTGTAGTCGACCACCGTGACCCTGTCCGCCGTCACCACCAGCCGGTCGACCCGTCCGGAGATGGCCAGCCCCTCGGGCAGGGCCTTGGCCGACCCGGCCAGCCCCACCTCGGCCCGCGAGCCCGGCCCGAACACCTCGGCGAAGTCCGGGTGCTCCAGCACCCCCATGGCCGCGCCGATCATCTCCGCCCGCTGGACGTCGGTCAGGTCCGGTTCGCGAGCCAACAGCCGCGCCGCCGCCTCCCGCCGCTCCGCCTCCGGCACATCCGGCAACAGCTGCAGCAGCCGGTGGATGACATCGCCGCGCCGGAACCGGTCCAGCCCGCCCTGCCGGCTCAGCGGCGAGGGGGCCGGCAGCCGGCTGCGGCTGGCCGCCTGCGAGGGCGAGGCCCAGGCCGTGGCCGGCGGCTCGGGGGCCGCCTGAACGGTCAGCCACGGGGCGGCGGCGGGCGCGGCGGCCGGCCCCTCCACCCGCATCCCCGCGAACGGGGCCGGATCGTCCCCGAACCGCTGGAAGCTGAAGCCGCCCTCCAGGGTGACGCTCTTCACCCGCCCGGCCACGTCGGCATGGTCGAAGGCCGCCGCCATCGCCCCGTACCAGCCCTCGGGGACGCTCCCCTCCTTCATCCGGGCCGGGGCCCGGCCGCAAAGGACCAGCCGATCCCGGGCCCGGGTCAGGGCCACATAGAGCAGCCGCCAGCTCTCGCCCTCGTCCTTGTCCTTGCGGCGCTGACGGGCGGCGGCGCTGGCCGCGCAGTCCTCGGTGGCGCGCGGCGCCCAGAGGAAACCGCCATCTCCCGTCTCCAGCAGGGCCGAGCCTCGCGCCCCGGTCTTCACCGTCGTCTCGGGCAGGAAGACGATCGGCGCCTCCAGCCCCTTGGCCCCGTGGGCGGTCATCACCCGCACCTCGCCGCCGCCGGCCTCCATCTCGCGCTTGACCGAGATCTCCAGCCCCTCGAAGGCCGCCGCCAGCCGCTCCAGGTCGAGCACCCCGCGCTGCTCGGCCTCCAAAGTGCGGGCCAGGAACTCGTCCATGACATCGCCGGCCTCCGAGCCCAGCCGCTCCAGCATCCGCGCCCGGCCGGACCGCCCGGCGGCGTCCTTCAGGGCCAGCACCCGGCTGTAGAACTCGAACGGCGGCCGCCCCGGGGCCAGGGCCAGGGCCTCGTCCAGCAACCCCCGCGCCGGCAGGGCGCTGGCCCGCAGCGCCGCCCACAGGCTGCCCTTGCGCCCCCGCCCGATGGCGTAGAGCTCCTCGTCGTTCACCCCGCACAGCGGGCTCTTCAGCAGCCCCGCCAGGTTGAGGTCGTCGTTCGGGAACTGGACGAACCGGGCCAGGGCCAGCAGGTCGTCGAAGGCGATATGGGCCGACAGCACCAGCCGGTCGGCCCCGGCCACCGGTGCGCCGGCCTTGCGCAGCTCGCGGATGATGTCCTCGAACAGGGCGCGGCGGCGACGCACCAGGATGATGATGTCGCCATAGCCGGCCGGCCTGGGATTGCCGGCCTTGTCGAAGACGGTGTCGCCCCGCTCGACCAGGCCGCGGATCTCCCGGGCGATGCGCCGCGCCAGCCGCCGGTTGGCGCTGCCCTCGCTCTCGACGTCGAGCGGCGCATCCCAGGCGTCGCGCTCCTGGGCCGGCTCCTCGACCTCCAGCGGCCAGAGGTCGACGCAGCCCGGCTGTTCCAGCCGCGAGGCCTCATGCTTCAGGACGTCCGTATCCATCGGCGCCCGCACGCCGATATGGGTGCGCGGATCGGAGAACAGGCTGTCGACGAAGGCCAGCACCGTCTCGACCGACCGGTAGGAGGTGGTCAGCGGCGCGGCCTCGGCCCGCCGGCCCGCTCCCCGGATCAGGTCGATGTAGCGCCGGGTCTCGCTGAGCAGCCGGTCGGGATCGGCCCCCTGGAAGCTGTAGATCGACTGCTTCTCGTCGCCGACGATGAACAGCGTCCGCTCCGGCCCGCCGGCCGGCCGCACCCGGCCCGCTCCGGCGAAGAACTCCTCGGTCAGGCTCTCGGCGATGGCCCACTGTTCCGGCGCGGTGTCCTGCGCCTCGTCGATCAGGATGTGCTCCAGCCCGCCGTCCAGCTTGTAGAGCACCCAGGGCGCGCCCGGCGACCGGGCCACCAGGTCCCGCGCCCGCGCCACCAGGTCGGCGAAGTCCAGCACCCCGCGCTCGGCCTTGGCCTGGGCGTAGGCGTCGGCATAGCGCTCGGCCAGGCAGAGCACGGCCAAGGTGTCCTCGGCGATCACCGCGCCGCGCACGAGATCGCGGGCGACCAGCAGCCGCTCCTGCTCGGCCAGCAGGAACGCCCGCAGGTCCTCGCGGCTCTTCAGTCCCGAGGTCTTGGCCACCCAGGTCGCCGGCGTGCCGGCCCCGCCTTGCGTGAACAGGCAGCCCAGCATGCCGCCGAGCGTGGGCCCAAGGACCACGGCCAGCATCTTCTCGGCATTGCCGATGTCGGTCTTGGTCCCCTGGCCGAGCACCGCCGCCGCCGATCTCCAGAGCGAAAGGTCGGTCTCCTCGATCGCCAGCCCCTCGACTTCGGCCAGGCTGGTCGGGCCATCGAGGAAACCGCAGCGCGCCCAGACGTCGGCCGCCGCGCCGCCCAGACCATCCACCGAGGCCAGGTAGTCGCCGATCGCCCCGCGCTTCTCCTCGAAGGTCCGGAACAGCCCCTCGAAGCTCAGGTAGTCGAGGGCGATGGCCAGCCGCGCATAGGCCTCCGACACCGCCACGTCCTCGCCGCCGGCCAGTCCCGCCAGCCGGGCCCGGGCGTCGCGCGCCACCAGGGCGACGGCCGCATCGTCCATCACCGTGAAGCCGGGCGACACCCGCGCCTCCAGCGGAAACCGCCGCAAGAGCTGCTCGCAGAAGGCGTGGATGGTCTGGATCTTCAGCCCGCCCGGCGTCTCCAGCGCCCGGGCGAACAGCCGCCGCGCCTCAGGCAGCTCCTGGCTGTTGTCCGGCCCCAGCAGCCGGGACATGGCCTCTCTCAGCTTCTCGTCCGGCGTCACCGCCCAGCCGCCCAGGAGCTCGAACAGGCGCGCCTGCATCTCGGCGGCGGCGGCCTTGGTGTAGGTCACGCAGAGGATGGCCGACGGCGGCGCCCCGGCCAGCAGCAGCCGCGCCACCCGGTCGATCAGGGTCTTGGTCTTGCCCGAGCCGGCATTGGCGGTGACGAAGGCGTTGAGCGTCGGGTCGGCGGCCAGGGCCTGGGCCTTGTCGAGGATCAGGCTCATTCGCCCTCCTCCCCTTCGGCCCCGGTCGACCATTCGAACACCCGCGCCAGGTGGTCGTAGTCGCCGGCATAGGTCTTCACGAACTGCGGCGCCGTACGGCTGGGATAGCCCTGCATCGGGTTCTGGTAGGCGGCCAGCAGCTTCATGGCCCCCTCGAAGGCCGCCATCCCCGCCTCGGCGCTCTCCTCGCCGGCCGCCTTGCGCGTCTCCTCGACGCCCGGCGGATCGCGGCCGGTGACCTTCACATAGGTCAGGTCGCCCCAGCTGCCCTTCAGGCCATCAAAGCCGCCCGCCTCCAGGATCGCCGCCGTCAGAGTCAGCTGTGGCGAAAACCCGGTGTCGATCATCTTGGCCGTCGGGGCCGAGCCGGTCTTGTAGTCGAGGATATGGCCGACCCCGTCCGGGGTGATCTCGATCCGGTCGGACTTGGCGCTCAGCGAATGGGGGACGCCGTTGACATGGAAGTCCATGGTCCCCTTGACCTCGACATGGACGGTGCGGCCATCGGCCCGCCGCCGCCGCTCGAAATCGGCCACCCAGCGCGCCGTCTCCCGGGCCAGCACCCGCTCCCGGGCCAGGGCCGCCGCCGTCAGCCCGGCCGCCGTCAGTTCGTCCAGGTACTGCTTCTCGAAGAAGCCCTCAGGATCGGCGATCGGCCAGGCCCGCGACAGCGCCTCGAAGGCCGCGTGGATGGCCGTGCCCCGGGCCATGGATTCGACCAGCTGGTCGGGCCGATCGAGCGGATAGAGCCCCAGGATGTCCCGCGCCCAGACCGCATAGGGGTCGCGCACCAGGGTCTCGATGCGGGTGACGAAGAGGTCGCGCGGCCGGTCGGCGACCGGCGGCATCGGATTGGGCCGCTTGATCGGCGCATAGCCGACTCCGCCGTCCAGCGCCTTGGCCCAGAGGGTCAGTTCCGGCCGCGTCGGCAGGGTGCGCCCCGCCCCCTTGGCAAGCGTCTTCAGCCGCCACAGCCAGCGGCTCTCGGTCGCCGGCGCCCCTTCGCGGCGGGCGCTGGAGACCAGCACCACCTCGGGCGCGCAGGCGGCCTGGGCGAAATCGTGGGCCGACAGCCCCACCCGCCGCTCGGGGCTCGGAAGTCCAAGCGTCCGGCGCATGGCCCGCGACAGGAAGGGATCGATCGGCGCCCCGCGCGGCCACACCCCCTCCTCCAGCCCGGCCAGCACCAGCCGGTCGGCCCGGGTCATCCGCGATTCCAGGGTCCCCATGATCGAGAGGCGCGCATGCGCCGCCTCGCCGCCCCGCACGCTCTCCTCGGCGATCATCCGCTGCATCAGGGTGACGAACCCCTGCCGGGTCACCCGGGGCAGCAGCCCGCCCTCGGCGATCAGGCCGCTCAAGAGCCGCGCCAGGGCCTCGCCCTCGGGGCCCGCCCACAGCAGCTCCGCGCCCGCGCAGACCGCTTCCAGCCCGGCCGTCAAAGCCGCCGCCGCCTCGCCGACATCTGCCGGCCCCTCGGCGAAGGCCGCCCCGGCCAGTTCGACCGCCGTATCGAGATCGATCGACAGCGCCGCCGCCGTTTCGAACTCCGGAATTTTACCCGGGTGTTTTTCCGCCTGGTCCTTCAGCCTGGCGGCCAGCGCCTCCGGACCGCGCGGCCGGGGCCCGCGCAGCCCCCGCCGTTCCAGCACCTCGGTCTGTTCCGCCAGCACGTCAGGCTCGCGCCCCAGCCGGGTCAGCGGGCTCTTCAAGATCTGCAGCCGGGCCACCGGGCTGGCCGGATCGAGCACCAGCTCGGCCATGGCCACGGCCAGCGCCCCGGCCGGTTTAAGGGTCAGCGGAACCCCGGCCGAACTGTCCGCCGCCACCCCCCAGCGCGCCAGCTTGGCCGACACCCGCCGGGCCAGGCTGAGGTCCGGGGTGATCAGGGCGCAGGTCTTACCGGGCGTCTCCAGGGTCTCGCGCAGCAGCAGGGCGCAGACCTCGGCCGTCTCCTCCTCGCCGGCCCCGGTGACCGTCGACAGGCCCTTCAGACCCTCCTCGAACGGATCGATCCCGTCCTCGGCTTCGGCCCGCAGCGCGGCGATGACCGCCAGCCAGTCGGCCGTCGCCGCCGCCGGCCGCAGGGCCTCGTTGATCACCCGCCGCCGCCAACGGCCGCGCCGGTCGGTGTCCGGGCGCCAGGTGCGCACATCGCCGCGCGGCACGCCGGCCAGCTTGAGAAGCTGTTTCATCGCCCCCTGCGGATGCTGGTCCTCGACCTCGGCCCAGGCGCTGTCGGCCAGGTCCTCGTCCAGCCCGGGCAGGATCACCGCCCCGCGCGGCAGGCCGGCGATGACCTTCAGCAGCCGCGCCGTCGCCGGCTGCGCCCCGGTCGAGCCGGCGGCGATCACCGGCCCCTGCGGCGGATGCTCGGTCCAGCTGCGGGCCAGGTGGTCGAGCAGCTTCACCCGCCGGTCGGCCACGTCCATCAGGCCGAGCTCTTCCAGCCGCCTCGGCCACTCCCGGATGGTCAGGTTCAGCACCCCGGCCGAGATCTGCCAGTGCAACGCCAGGTCCTGGTCGACCAGGTCCTCGATCCGCTCGGCCACCGGCGCCTCCTCGATAGCCGCAGCATCGAGGAAGGCGGCCAGGGCGTCGGCCAGCTCCAGCGCATGGCTGGCGCCCAGCCCGATCTCCGAGGCCCGATTGACCATCGCCGCCAGCTCGAACCGCCGCCGCATCGGATCGATGGCCGGCGGCAGATCCAGCCCCGCGTCCCCCGGCTCGAACGGCGGCTCACCCTCGTCCAGGTCGCCCAGCGCCCGGATCTGCGGCAACAGCACCGCCCGTCCGCCTGATGCTTTGAGAAACGACTCCGTCAGCGCCCGCACCGCCCGCCGCGTCGGCACCAGCAGCAAGGCCCCCGGCACATCCTCCGGCCCCGGCAGGGCGTCCACCAGCCCGGCCGCCAGGTCGTCGAGAAACGGCCGATGGGCGGGGATGGAGAACCAGTTGGCGGGGTGGTCGGACATTCGCCTTGTTATGGCATGCGCGACGACGCTGAAGAATCCCTGCCATTCCCCCAAAGCCGATCACCCCGACGAAAGTCGGGGCCCAGGGTCCACCAGCGGAACAAGCAGTGGCGCTGATCAGAGCTGACCAGCACACAGTTTGCCAGCTGGGTCCCGACTTTCGTCGGGATAATCGGAGTTAGGAGGAGGCCAGTTTCGCCTCGGCCAGTTCCCGCGCCGCCGGGTCGCCGACGTGCATCCACAGCCCCGGCGGGCTGACGCCGTACAGGCGGCCCCGCTCCGCCAGCGCCTTCCACAGCGGCAGCAGCGAGAACGGCCCCTCCGGCCCGTCCCGCACCACTGACGGCTTGCAGATGTGCAAGCCCACATAGACGTATGGCGCCGTCTCCCCAGGCTCTTTGAACCGCACCCTGCCGTCTGCCTCGAGAAACACATCCCCCGTGTCGTGAAACCCCATCGACGTCGCCGTCGGCGCCAGCATCAGGCAGACGTCCATCTTCGCCGGGTCCCACATCGCCACCACCTGCTCGATGGCCGGCGCGGCGCCGTCCAGCCAGATGGCGTCGATGTTGGCCACGAAGAAGGCCTCGTCCGGCAGCAGCGGCAGGGCGTGTTTGACCCCGCCGCCGGTCTCCAGGGCCTGAGCCCGCTCGTCCGACACCACGATGCGCGGCGCGGCCGTCCGCGCCTTGAGGTGCGCCTCCATCAGGTCGGCGAAGTAGTGGACATTGACCACCGCCGTCTCGACCCCGACCGCCGCCAAACGGTCCAGCATATGGTCCATCAGCGCCTTGCCGCCGACCTCGACCAGCGCCTTGGGCCGGTCGTTGGTCAGCGGCCGCATCCGCGTGCCCAGCCCGGCCGCCAGCACCATCGCCGTCTTTGGCGCGCTTGTGGGGGTCGCGCTCATCGCCGCGCCTCCGTCGGCACATGGGTGTCGAACCAGTCTTTCAGCTCGCCCAGCGCCGGATCGGCGATGCAGCTGTCGAGATAGCGCCACAGCCGCGGCAGGAAGCCCTCGTACTTCGGCTTTCCGTCGCGCACGACCAGCCGGGCGAAGATGCCGATGATCCGCGCCACGTTCAGCGCCCCCAGGGCATGGTAGTCGCTGAGGAACTTGGCCCTATCCAGCCCTGGATGCGCCGCCAGATAGCGTTCCAGCGCCGCCGCCTCCCGCTCGGGCGTCACCTCGCGCCGGGCGTCGTGCAGCAGCATGGAGAGGTCCCAGACCCGGTGCGCCTTCACCGCGTCCTGAAAATCGATCAGCCCGACCCGCGCCGGCCCCATCCGGCCCGGCAACCAGATGAGGTTCTCGGCGTGGTAGTCGCGATGGCAGAAGACCTCGGCTTCCGCTTCCGCCCGCTGGCGGATCGGCGTCCACACCGCCTCCCAGGCGGCCAGCGCCGCCGCGTCCGGCGCGAACCCGGGCCGCAGTTTGGGCAGCCAGTCGACGAACAGGTCGCTGGCCATGGTCAGGGCCAGTTGGTCGTAGGTCAGCAGCGGCCAGACGGCGTCCCCCTCTCCGCGAGAGTCGCCGCCCAGCATGGCCGGCGGCGGGGCGGCATGCAGCATGACCAGGGCGTCGATGGCGGCGTCGTACAGCGGCGCCTCGTCATGGCCCGCCGCGATCTCGCTGGCGTACAGCCCGTCGCCGAGGTCCTCGATCACCGCCAGCCCTGCGCCTGCGTCGAAGGCGACGATCTGGGGCGCCGACAGC
This sequence comes from Caulobacter sp. GW821-FHT11A05, assembly GCF_058809015.1. Classification (NCBI taxonomy): domain Bacteria; kingdom Pseudomonadati; phylum Pseudomonadota; class Alphaproteobacteria; order Caulobacterales; family Caulobacteraceae; genus Caulobacter; species Caulobacter sp. GW821-FHT11A05. The sequence goes on from NZ_JBXASF010000013.1 coordinate 13,008, forward strand.
CCCAGGTCCGTCAGATGGCGCGCGCAGGCCACGAAGGCGTCCACCCGCCCCGAGGCCAGCCTGTAGGCGGCGTTGAAGCCCAGCGCCAGCCGCTCTTCCACCGTGGCGTCCGGCGGGCAGGGCGGGGTCTCGGCCCGCGGCGGCTGGTCCATGAAGATCAGGCTGGGCCCATCGGCGGGGTAGAGCCGCTCATAGGCCCGCGTCGAGGCGTCGCCGGCCAGCGGCTGGCGCCGCGCGGCGCCCAGGCCGTGGCGTTGCAGGAAATCCGCCTTCAGGCTGTCACGATCAGAACTCAAGCGGTCGGTCCTTCCAGGCGCCGTGCGGGGTCAGCCGCGCCGTGCGGCCGTCACCCTCTATCGCGATCTCTATATCCAGTCTGTCGGCCGGAAGGCGACCCTCTAGCCGCTGCGGCCATTCGATCAACGCCGCCCCGCCGTCCAGCGCCTCGTCCAGCCCGATCTCATAGGCCTCGTCCGGATCGCTCAGCCGGTAGAGGTCGAAATGGGCGACCGGGAAGTCGCGGCCGTCGTAGAACTGCACCAGGGTGAAGGTCGGGCTGGGGACATCCTCGATCGGCGAAGTCAGGGCGCGGATCAGGGCGCGGGCGAGGGTCGACTTGCCGGCCCCGAGCGGCCCCGACAGGCAGATGGCCTCGCCGGGCCGCAAAAGGATCGCCAACTTACGGCCCAGGGCCTGGGTGGCGGATTCATCGGGCAGGATGATCACACTCACGAATCCTTCTCCCGCTTGTCGGGAGAAGGTGGCCCCCGAAGGGGGTCGGATGAGGGCAGCACCAGCCGTTGAAGATCAGCGACAGCGCCGAACGCGCCAGAACGCGCCCAGGCACCCGAAGCCGGCGCTGCCCTCATCCGGCCGCTTCGCGTCCACCTTCTCCCGACAAGCGGGAGAAGGCTCGCTTCGCTCGTCGTCAAAACACCGCCTCCGCATCGGCCGGCAGCACCCGCTCGACGAAATGCTTCAGGCTCTCGCTGACCACCTCGGCCACCTGCCCCGCCATCCGTTCGGGCGGAATGACCTTGCCGAAGGTCAGGGTGAACCGCCGCCCGCGCTTGTTGAGCAGCTCGTGGAACAGGGTGATGTCCCGCAGCTCCGGCGAAAAGCCGTTGAAGAAGTGGAACAGCGTCGACCAGGGCCCGTCGACATGCACGGGAACCACCGGCGCCGCGTATTTCTGGGCCACCGAGAGCGCCGTCGACATCCAGGGCTTGTCCGACAGCACCCCGTCCGCCCCCCGCCGCGCCAGCACCCCGGCCGGAAAGATAGCCAGGCAGCGCTCGGCCTCCATCGCCTCGCGGGTCATCTGCAAGGTCAGCCGGGTGCGCTCCCGGGTGCGCTTGGCCTTGACCCATTCGACCGGGATCAGGGTCTCGTCGAAGCGGGGGCAGACCCGGTGGGCGTCGCTGTTGGCGTAGAAGACCACGTCCGGCCGCGGGCCCTTGAGCACGTCGTAGAGGGCGATGCCGTCAGCGATGCCGGTCGGATGGTTGGCCACCACGATGACCCGTCCCGTCGACGGCAGGTGTTCGAGGCCGCTCACCGCCACATCCAGCGCCAGCAGGTCGGAGATGTGCGCCAGCGCCTCGCCGCCGCCGACCGGGGCGATGGCGTCGGCCATGGCCACGGCCTGCGGATAGTGCAGGGTCCGGTACAGCGACGGCCGCACCACGGGCCAGACCAGCGAGGCCGCCAGCTTCGGCGCCCGCTCCTCGATCAGCACGTCGACGATATGTTTTCCGCCCATGCCCCGCATCTAAGGCGAAACGCCCCTAGGCGACCAGTGCGTCAAACTCGTCGACCAGCCGCTCCAGCTGCGCGCAGCCCGCCGCCCAGAAGCTCTTCTGGCGCGGATCCAGCCCGAACGGCGCCAGCGCCTCGACGTAGGTGGCCGTGCCGCCGGCGCTGAGCAGCTTTTCATAGACCGGCGCGAACCCGGCCGGGTCTTCGCGCCGCTTCTCCATCAGGGCCCGCACCAAGAGGTCCCCGAAGGCGTAGGCGTAGACATAGAAGGGCGCGTGCACGAAGTGGCTGACATAGGCCCAGTAGTGCTCATACCCGGGATTCAAACGCACCGCCGGCCCCAGACTCGCCCCCATCACCTCCAGCCACAGCCCGCCGATCTCGTCGGGGCTCAGCTCGCCGGATTTGCGCGCCTCGTGGAAGCGGGTCTCGAACTGGTGGAAGGCGATCTGGCGGACCACGGTGTTCAAGCCATCCTCGATCCGCCCGGCCAGCAGGCCCAGCTTCTCCTCAGCCTTCGCCTCGGCCAGCAGCCGCTCGAACACCAGCCCCTCGCCGAAGATCGAGGCCGTCTCGGCCAGGGTCAGCGGCGTGTCGGCCAGCAGGGTGCCCAGCGGCGCGGCCAGGGTCTGGTGCACCGCATGGCCCAGCTCATGGGCCAGGGTCAGCACGTCGCGCCGCTCGCCCATGAAGTTCATGAACACATAGGGATGGCGGCTGGAACAGACCGGATGGCTGTAGGCCCCCGACTGCTTGCCGGGCCGGGGCCGCGCGTCGATCCACGGCCGGTCGAAGAACACCCGCGCCCCGTCGGCGAACTTCGGGGCCAGGGCACTGAAGCTGTCCAGCACCATCGCCTTGGCCTCGCCCCATTCGTAGAGCTTGGGCTGGGCCGTGGTCAGCGGCGCGTTGCGGTCCCAATGATCGAGGGTCTTGCGGCCCATCACCCGGGCCTTCAGCGCATAGTAGCGGTGCGAGGTGGCGCCATAGGCGTCGGTCACCGCCTCGACCATGGCCTCGACGCTCTCCCCATGCACCTCGTTGGCCAGATGCCGCCCCTCGGCCGGATAGCTGTACTTGCGCCAGCGATCCTCGACCTGTTTCTCGAAGGCCAGGGTGTTGAGGCAGAGGCCGATGGTCGAGGCGTTGGCTTCCAGCGCCGTCGCCAGCCCGTTGGCCGCCGCCTTGCGCTTCCTGACGTCCGGATCGCTCAGCCGGTTCAGGGTCTCGGGCAGGGTCAGGCTCTCGCGCCCGACCTTGGCCCGCAGGGACGCCAGGGTGTCGTCATACAGCCGCGACCAGTTGGCCACCGCCGGCGACCGATCCAGCAGCAGGGTCTCCAGGTCCTGGCTGAGCTCATGCGGCCGCGACAGCCGCACCCGCCGGATCCACGGCGTCCAGCGCTCGGCGCCCGGGTGGGCCTTCAAGGCCGCGTCGATCTCGCCGTCCTCCAGCTGGTTGAGCTCCAGGGTGAAGAACAGGGATTTACTGGCGATCTCGGCGCTCTTCATCCGGAAGTCGGCCTCGAACTTGGCCCAGCGCGGATCGTCCCTGGCCGTCGAGGCCGACAGCGAGGCGAAGGCCCCCACCGCATACAGCCCCTCTGCCGCCTGCTCGTAGAGCCTGATCCCCTTGTCGATCAGCGCCCCCAGCTTCGCCGGCTCGCCCCTCAGTTCAAGGAACCGCCCCTCCAGCTCCGCCAGGGCGTCATTGGCCGCCCGCGCCGCGTCGATGTCGGCGGCGATGCGCGGATCGGCGCGATCGGCATAGAGGTCGGCGAGACTCCACTCGGGAGCGGCGGCGGTGATCTTGGCAAGCTGGGACATGGCGGGGATTTAGTCCCGGGTCACCGTAACGGATACTCAATTTTCCGATCACCCCGACGAAAGTCGGGGCCCAGCTGGCAAACCAGAAGACGCGCTGGCGCTGATCAGAGCCGACCCCTCTCGATGCGGTGGACATTGGGCCCCGACTTTCGTCGGGGTGGTCGGAATAAGGGGGGCGCCCTCAGACAAACCCCCGCCGTTTCCACCAGCTCAGCACCAGCTCCGGCCACACCTCCACCGGCTTGCCATGCGTGAACCGCAGCCCAAACCCGTGGCCGCCCTCCTCGAACACATGCATCTCGGTCGGGACCTTCTTCGCCCGCAGCGCCGCCTCCAGCGCCAGACTGTTCTCGACCGGCACCGACGCATCGTCGGCCGCGTGCAGCAGGAAGGTCGCCGGCGCATCGGCCCGGGCCCGGTTTTCCAGCGACCAGCGCGCCTCCAGCTCCGCCGTTGGCTCCTTGCCGAGCAGCAACTGGCGCGAGCCGGCATGGGCCAGCGGCGGCTTCATGGTCGCCACCGGATAGACCAGCACGCTGATGTCCGGCCGCGCCGACAGCTTGTCGGCCGAGTCCACCGGCTCATAGACCGGCTCGTCCCACATCAGGCTCAGGCACCCGGCCACATGCCCGCCGGCCGAGAACCCCATCACCCCGACCCGGGCCGGGTCCAGCCCGGATCCCTTCCGCCCGGCCTCGCGCCGCACCAGCCGCAGGGCCCGCTGGGCGTCCTGCAGCGGCGTTTGCGGCCCTGCCGCCCAGCCGTCGCCCGGCAGGCGGTAGCTCATCACATAGACGGTCAGCCCGGCCGCCGCGAACCGGGCGGCGCATTCGTAGCCCTCCTTGTCGCGCACCACCCATTTGTAGCCGCCGCCCGGGGCGATCAGCAGCGAGGCGCCGTTGGGCTTTTCGGGGCGAAACACCTTCAGGTCCGGATCACGCACCCCCTTGATGATCCGGTCGCGCAATTCCGCCGGCGGCGGCGAGCGATCGGTCTCCTCCTCGACGACGCTGACCCCCGTTCCGCCGGGCGCCGCGCCGGGCCACAGCCGCATCGGCGGCCCGGAGCCATCGCCCGCCCAGGTCAGGCCCGGCAATCCCGCGGCGGCGCCGGCCGCCAGAACACCCTGAACCATCGTCCGTCGGTCCATCGTCATCACAGGTTTCATTCCTCAAACTCGGGAAACACGGTTAGGCGGCCTTAACCCTCTTGGCCCTAGCTTCCACAATTCGGGTCAGGTTGACGGGCGTCTGAGAGATCATGGACAGCGAGGCGAGCAGCGGGGCGGTCGCCCCGGCGGACGACAATGACGGCGTCCTGCCGGTCGTCAATGCGCCCGCTGTGCTGCTGGCCGGTCTGATCGCGCCGCTGCCCCTGCTCTACCTCCTCACCCTGCCCTTCGGCATCGCCTTGGCCCTGATCGGCCACCCCTTTCTTGGCCTGGCCTGCTGCCTGGCCAACATGGCCGCCGACAGTGTCGTGCAGCCCCTCTACCGCCGCTGGCGGGACCATACCGAGACCTGCGATCCCAAGGCCATGGAGGCCCGCATCGGCTGGGCGACCGGCATGCGGGCCTGCGCCGCCGTCGTCTGGCCGGTGCTGGCCGTGCTGTCGCGCGGCAATCCGGCCGACCTGGCCTTCCTTGGCCTTTCCGCCTGCCTGCTGATGAGCACCGGGGTCATCCAGAGCAGCCTGTCGGTGCGCCTCTACTGGATGTCGGCCGGGCCGGTGCTGCTGGGCCTGGCCATCGCCCTGTTCGGCCGCTTCGAACCCCTGGCCGCCGCCGGCTTAAGCCTGGCCCTGCTGATGCTCGGGGTCATGCTGGCGGTGATGAGCGGCGGCGTCGCCCGGCTGCTTGGCGAATGGTCGGTCCATATCCAGAGCAACACCCGGCTGATCGAGCGGCTCAAGGCCGAACGCGCCGCCGCCGAGGCCGCCCGCGAGGAGGCCCGCCGCGCCGGCCAGGCCAAGTCCCGCTTCCTGGCCACCATGAGCCACGAGATCCGCACCCCGATGAACGGCGTGCTGGGCATGGCCCAGCTGCTCAGGGGCTCGGCCCAGGGCGAGCAGAAGGAACAGATCGACACCCTGATCCAGAGCGGCGAGTTCCTGATGTCGATCCTCAACGACATCCTCGACCTGTCGCGCATCGACGCCGACCGCATGAGCCTGGTCGTCGCCCCGCAGGACCTGTCCGAGCTGGCTCGCGAACTTTCCGGCTTCTGGGGCGCCGCCGCCGCCCAGAAGGGCGTCGAACTGACGCTGGAAGTGGACCCGGCCCTGCCGCCGGCGCTGGTCATGGACGGCCGCCGGGTGCGCCAGGTGCTGTTCAACCTGGTCGGCAACGCCCTGAAGTTCACCCCCCAGGGCCGGGTCGGCATCACGCTGAGCGGCGAGCCGGACAGCGATGGCACGGCCCGGCTGCGCATCAGCGTGCGCGACAGCGGCATCGGCATCGACCCGGCCAAGCTGCCCCGATTGTTCGACGCCTTCACCCAGGCCGACGACTCCGCCGGCCGCGATTTTGGCGGCACCGGCCTTGGCCTGGCCATCTGCCGCCAGCTGACCGAGCTGATGGGCGGCCGCCTGTGGGCCGAAAGCAGGCCGGGCCTGGGCTCGACCTTCCATGTCGAGCTGGTCCTGCCGATCGCCGAGGTCGCGGGTCGGGCCGCGAACGACGCCCCGCCCGCGCCGGCCGCGCCCGCCGCCCGGCCGCTGTCTATCCTGGCGGTCGACGACAACCCGGTGAACCTGATGGTGCTGGAGCAGATCCTCGCCGCCTTCGGCCACCAGGTCAGCCGCGCCGCCAGCGGCCCCGAGGCCCTCGAACGGCTTGGCGTCGCCGCCTTCGATCTTGTCCTCATGGACATCCAGATGCCCGGCATGACCGGCATCGAGGCCCTGACCGCCCTGCGCGGCCAGCCCGGCCCCAACCAGCAGACCCCGGTCCTGGCCGTCACCGCCGACGTCCTGACCCGCGACCGCAAGGCCTATGTCGGGCTGGGCTTCAACGGCCAGGTCAGCAAGCCGGTGCAGATTCCGGCGTTGATGGCCGAACTGGCGACCGTGTCTGGGGGTGAGACCATGCTGGTGCGGGCGAGCGCCTAACCTCCCTCCCCGAATGGGGAGGGCAGGCGCGCGTTGCGCGCCGGGTGGGGAGGTCGGCCACAAGCTCCCAGAGCCATGGGCGTTCAGCGACACAGGCGGCGGTGACCCACTGCCCCACCCGGCCTTCGGCCTGCCCTCCCCATTCGGGGAGGGAGGTCTCCGCCGCCGCCAACCCCAAAATTAACCCCCGACTCACGCCTCCTACACCCCGCCTTTACCCCCCTCTGTTTCAATACGATCCAACGAGCGCCGACCCGTGAGGTCGTTCGCCGGTACTTGGTGGGATGACTTCAACATGACCAAAACGGTCCTGGTCGTCGACGACGACCCGACGCAACGACGGCTGATCCAGGCGGTTCTGGAGCGCGACGGGTTCGCCGTCGCCCAGGCCGAGAACGGCGACGCGGCGATGAGCCACCTGCAGGCCGGCAAAAGCGCCGACGTGGTGCTGCTCGACCTGCAGATGCCCGGCCTGTCGGGCCACGACGCCCTCAAGGAGATGCGCGCCCGCGGCCTGGGCCAGCCGGTGATCGTGCTGACCGCCTCGGGCGGCGTCGACACCGTGGTCAAGGCCATGCAGGCCGGCGCCTGCGACTTCTTCGTCAAACCCGCCAGCCCCGAACGCATCATCGCCTCGGTCCGCAACGCCCTCTCCCTGGGAGAACTGAAGGGCGAGGTCGATCGCCTGAAGAAGCACTCCGGCGGCAAGACAACCTTCGCCGACCTGATCGGCGACAGCCCTCACATGCGCGTCGTCAAGCGCATGGGCGAGCGCGCCGCCAAGTCCTCGATCCCCGTGCTGATCACCGGCGAAAGCGGCGTCGGCAAGGAGGTCATCGCTAGAGCCGTGCACGGCTCTAGCGACCGGTCCGGCAAGCCCTTCGTCGCCGTCAACTGCGGCGCCATCCCCGAGAACCTGGTCGAGAGCATCCTGTTCGGCCACGAGAAGGGCAGCTTCACCGGCGCCTCGGACAAACACCTGGGTAAATTCCAGGAGGCCAACGGCGGCACCCTGTTCCTCGACGAGGTCGGCGAACTGCCCCTCGACGTGCAGGTGAAACTGCTGCGCGCCCTGCAGGAGAGCGAGATCGACCCGATCGGCGCCAAGCGCTCGGTCAAGGTCGACGTCCGCATCGTCTCGGCCACCAACCGCGACCTCGGCGACGGCATCAAGGAAGGCCGCTTCCGCGAGGACCTCTACTATCGCCTGAACGTCTTCCCGATCGAGGCCCCTTCCCTACGCGAACGCCGCGAGGACATCCCGGCCCTGGTCGAGGCCTTCATCAAGCGGTTCAACGTCGAGGAGGGCAAGCGGGTGGTCGGCGCGGCGCCGGAGACCCTGGCCTTCCTCACCGCCTTCGACTGGCCGGGCAACGTCCGCCAGCTGGAGAACGCCGTCTATCGCGCCATCGTCCTGGCCGACGCCCCCTACCTGCAGCCGCACGACTTCCCGGCCATCAGCGGGGTCAAGGCGCCGCCCATGGACGACGTCGTCCAGCCGGTGGCCGGCCAGATGCCACGCGCCATCCCGACGGCCCAGCAGCTGCTCGCCGACATGCCGGCCGACAGCCCGGTGCGGATTCTCGACGGCCACGGCCATCTGCGCACCCTGGAAGAGATCGAAAAGGACCTCATCCAGCACGCCATCGACGTCTATGCCGGCCATATGTCGGAGGTCGCCCGCCGCCTGGGCATTGGCCGCTCGACCCTCTATCGCAAGGTCCGCGAACAGGGCATCGACGTGGATATCAAGGAGGTGGGGTAGCCCCAAAGGCCCCCCTTTCCGGAGGTGGCGCGATTTCCGCTTCGGACTATGGTGCCCCTCTCACAATGAGGGGTGCGCCATGTTTCTTCGTTCCATTCTGCCCGTCGCCGCTGTCGTCGCGATGGCCATCGCCGGCCCCGTCGCGGCCCAGGGCCGGCTCACGTCGACCAACGGTCTGGGCTCGGTGGTCATGCCGACCGGCATCGAGCGCCATCCGCTGGGCGGCGACACCGCCGACACCCTGAGCTTCATCGTCCGCCGTCCGGGCCAGACCGGCCTCGACTGGGCGGGCCTGTGCATGGTGTCCTTCACCAACCCGCCGACGACGCCGACCATGGAAACCTGGACGCAGCTGTCGGGCATCTACTACGCCAACGCCGAGGAGAAGGCCCGCACCCGGGTCGGCGGCAAGGGCGGGACCTTCGAGCGCATGCTGGCCAACAAGCCCTGGACCTCGAAGACCGGCTGGGCCGGCTGGTTCACCGCCTATCAGGCCCGCACCGCCGAAGGCGTCAGCGAAAGCACCGTCTTCGCCGGCACCCACCTGTCGGCCACCATCCGCGTGGTGCTGAGCTGCACCAGCTCGGACAACGAGACCTTCAGCCCCGCCGACCTGGCGGTGATCGAGAAGCTCGGCCAGTCGGTTTCGAGCTAGAGTTCGTCGAGATTCAGCTCTTCTCTCTACCGCTCATCCCGGCGAATGCCGGGACCCAGATTCATCCACTCGGATCAGCGTTTCATCCTGAAGAACTGGCGCTCAGGCGGCTGGGTCCCGGCGTTCGCCGGGATGAGCGGTAGAATTTGGGACTTTCCAGGGGGCTGTTTAACCCCCTAATCCTCGGCGGGCCGGCTTCGGCCCATCGGACGCCGTCGCCCCTTGGGCGACGGCTTGTCCTCGCCCTTGGCCTTGGCGGCGATCTCTTTCAGCTTGCGGTTCTGCATGGCCGACAGGGCCTGGCCCGGCGCGCCCAGTTCCGGGTCGCCGAAGGCGCGGCCATAGGTCTTCACCCGCTCGGCCACCGAGCCGAGGAACTCACCTTCCCAGTCGGAAAGCTTAACGCCGGCCTTGTCGGCCGCGCGCTGGGTCTTGCGCAGGGCGTTGAGCGCCGAGCGCTGCGCGGCCTTGCGGGCCAGCGCCTTGAAGTCGGGAGGGTCCTTCCGCTTCAAAATGCCCCCAAGGGTTACAGGCCCCCGATGGCCGACAGGTAGAGGTCGATCAGCGCCTCTTCCTCGGAAAGCTTGGCCTTGTCCTGTTTGCGCATGCGCACGACCTTGCGCAGGATCTTGGTGTCGAAGCCGTTGCCCTTGGCCTCGGCATAGACCTCCTTGAGGTCGGCCATGACGCCGGCCTTGTCCTCTTCCAGCCGCTCGATGCGCTCGATGATGGTGCGCAGCTGGGTCTGGGCGGTGCCGTTCAGGACATCGACGGTGGGCTGGTCATCGGCCATGGAAAGAGGCTCTCACGGGAAGCGGGAATGGGGAAGGGCGCGGTGTAGAGGAAAGGACGGTGGGGCTCAACGGCCGTCATCGCCCACCCCCCTCCGCTATCGTCATCCTGGGCCCTGTGCCCAGGATCCCGGGTTCAGCCGCGACAAGCCCCTACCCTGGAGGCGCGGCCGCGCCTCCACCGCGCCGTGAGAGATAGCGGACAGCGGGATCCTAGGGACAGGCCCTAGGATGACGATAGCGGGAAGAATTACAGAAGTCCGTGGCTCACCAGCGTCGGCTTCAGCGCCGCCGGATCGGTGAAATGCAGCACATGAAAGCCCAGCTCGGCCGCCGCCGCGATGTTGACCGCGCTGTCATCCACGAACAGCAGCTCACCCGGCGCCAGCCCCGCCCGCTCGCAGGCCAGGGCGTAGATCGCCGGTTCCGGCTTGATCATCCCCTCGTCGCCGGAGACCACCACCGCCTTCAGATGCCGCACCGCCGGGGCCATCGGCAGAATCGTCGGCCAGACGGGACCGGCCATGTTGGTCAGCCCGAACTGCGGCACGCCGCGCGCCGCCAGGGCCTCCATGGCGATTTCAGTCTCTTCGATCACCCCGCCGAACATCTCGTCCCAGCGCTCCCACCAGGCGCGGATCTCCGCTTCATGTTCGGGGTGGCGGGCAATCAGGTCGAGGGTGTTCTGCTCGGCCGGCACGCCGCGATCGGTCAGCCCGTGCCAGGCCAGGGTGCAGACATGGATAAGGAACCGGTCGCAAGCGGCCGGTTCCTCAAAAATCTTCGCGTACAGGTTCCGGGGATCCCAGCGAACGATCACATTGCCGACGTCCCAGAGGACGCCAACAGGCGCGGTCATCAGCCTTGTTTGGCTTTGAAGCGCGGATCGGTCTTGTTGATCACGTACAGGACGCCCTTGCGGCGAACCAGCTTGCAGTCGCGGTGGCGCGACTTCAGCGACTTGAGCGAGCTACGAACCTTCATTGGTCTCTTACCATGCGGCTGCGGGGAACCCGCGCACGCGGAGGCCCTCATCTGAATTGAGCGGGCGGCTATAGGATCAGCGGGCCGGCGAGTCAATGTCACGCTTGTGATTGAAGCCTTCATGTTCGCCCCGCTAGCTTGCGCCCATGGATAGACGCGCCTTCCTTCTCCTGACCCTCGCCGGCTGCGCCGACCCGCAGCTGGAGCCGACCCTGACCCAGGTGGTCGGGACCACCCCGCCGCCGCCAGGGCCGGTCCCGCCCGCCCCGGCGCCGGTCCCGGTGGTCTCCGGCGATCCCAATTTCGACGCCTGGCTGGCGCAGTTCAAACCCAAGGCCGTGCTGGCCGGGGTGCCGCAGGCCGTCGTCGACCGCGAGACGGCCAATCTCACCCCCGATGACAGCGTCGTCGCCTCCGACGGCCGCCAGCCGGAATTCTCCAAGCCGGTCGGCGACTATGTGAAGGGCACGGTCAGCGACGTCCGCATCAGCCAAGGCCGCCAGTTCCGCGATAGCCTGCCCTACCTGCCCGGCATCGAGCAGGCCTTCCGGGTGCCCCGCGACATCGTCCTGGCCGTCTGGGCCATGGAGTCGGCGTTCGGCAAGATCCAGGGCGACAAGGACATCGTCCGCTGCCTGGCCACCCTGGCCGCCGACGGCCGCCGGCGCGGCTGGGCGGAATCAGAGCTGATCAGCGCCCTGAAGATCATCGCTACCGGCGAACAGAGCCGCGCCCGCCTCAAGGGCAGTTGGGCCGGGGCCATGGGCCAGACCCAGTTCCTGCCCGGCGTCTACCTCTCGACCGCCGTCGACGGCGACCGCGACGGCCACCGCGACATCTGGGGCAGCACCCACGACGCCCTGGCCTCCACCGCCAACTACATGGCCAAGGCCGGCTGGAAGCCCGGCGAGAGCTGGTCGCGCGAAGTGCGGCTGCCGCGCGACTTCGACTATGGCCTGACCGAGGGGACCCGCGAGCCGCTGCCGGTCTGGACCAACCGTGGCGTCGCCCGCGCCGACGGCCTGCCCTGGTCCCCGGCCGACCAGGCCTCCAGCGCCAGCCTGATCCTGCCGTCCGGCTACACCGGCCCGGCCTTCCTGATCTTCCCCAACCATGCGGCGATCATGAAGTACAACAACAGCACGGCCTACGCCCTGGGCGTCGGCCTGCTGGCCCTGCGCTTCGGCGGCGAAGGCCCGCTGGTCACGCCCTGGCCGGTTGAGACGCCGCTGAGCCGCGCCGACCGCATCCTCGCCCAGGAGAGCCTGGTCAAGCTGGGCTACGACACCGGCGGCGTCGACGGCGCCATCGGTCCCAAGACCCGGGTGGCCATCCGCGCCTGGCAGCAGGCCAACAAGCTGCCCGCCGATGGGTATCTGACGCCGCCGATGATCCAGTCGATGGCCATGCAGGCGGCGGGCATGCAGTCGCGACCGCAGTAGGCGGCCTAGGTGCCGCCCTCGTCGCGCCGTTCCATCATCGCCATGGTGGTGTCCTCGTCGTCCGGCGGGGTCTCGCCGGCGTCGCGCAGGACGCGGTTGCGGAAGGCGTAGACCAGCAGGGCGGCGCAGATCACCGCGTTGAGCGCGAACGGCGCCTCATGCTTGAGGCCATAGAGGGCCACAAAGGCCGAGGCGAAGACGACGTTCAGGCCGTTGACCGCCGCGATGGCCCCGGCCACCCGCGCCTGCTCGTCCATCCGCACGGTCAGCGAGGCCCCGGCCGTAAACCCCGGCCGGGCGAAGCCGAAGCCGAGCGCCGAGATCGAATAGCCGACCACCACGGTCCAGTAGTCCGGCGAGAACACCGTCACCAGGTTGCCCAGCGCCGCCAGGCCGACGCCCCACCGCAGCAGCGCCTTGGGTCCCATGGAAAAGATGCGGATCAGCCCCCACTGGGCCAGCAGCCCGGCCATCGCCCCCGAGCCCATGGCCACGGCGGTCAGCTGCAGGGCGTCCTTGGGCTCGACGTGCAGCTTGTCGATGATCATGAAGCCCAGGGTGTAGCCCTGGGCCGTCTGGCAGCAGGCCACGGCGAACCCGTAGATCAGGAAGGGCAGCACCCGCGGATCGCGCCACAGGCTCCCGCCCTTGCCGGCCCCGGCGAACCGCCGGTTCTCGCGGCGCGTCGCCCCCTCCTCCTCCGGCAGGCCACGCCAGACCACCACCAGCATCAGCCCGGCGAAGACGGCGAAGGCGAACATCGGCCCGGCGAAAGTCACCCCGGGAAGGATGAACAGCGGCGCCAGGAAGGGCCCGACCACCGTCCCCAGCCCGAAGGCGCCGGCCAGGGCGGCCATCTGCTGGGTGCGGTCGGCGCGCGAGGTGCGCTCGGCCAGATAGGCCTGGGTCGCCGGGTTGGAGGCCGAGCCGATCAGCCCGAACAGGGACCGCGACAGCAGGAACAGCAGGAAGACGACGATTCCGGGCAGCAGATGGTGCAGACCGACCAGCACCACGAAGGCGCACAGGGTCATCGAGATCAGGAACCCGGCCAGCCCCAGGATGATCAGCGGCTTTCGCCCCCGCTTGTCGGACTCCCGCGCCCAGATCGGGCTCATCACCGCCCACAGCACGGCCGACAGGCTGAACACCGCCGAGATCATCCAGTCGGCGATCTGAGTTTCGCGGGCGATGGCCGGCAGCACCGCCATCAGCCCGGTGTTGCCGATGGCCACCACGATCGACACCGAGAACAGGATGGCGAAGGAGCGCGGCTCCAGCTTCATTCCAGCGGGCGTGGACGTCTCGGGCATCGATGAGCTGTTAAGGCGGGTCGCTTTGGCTTGCAATCGCGCAAGTATCGCTCTCCCCCATTGAAAATGGGGGAGTGGCTTTGGCGAGCGCTGCAAGCGAGCCAAACCGAGGGGGTCCCCCCGGCCGGTACAGGACAACAACCTCAACCGCCGGCGCTGCCCCGCCTCCTGGTCCGTCGCTCACGCTCCGAACCGTCCTCCGCCCCCTCTCGGGGGCGGAGAGCGATTCCGCCGCAGCGCCTTGGCAACCGTCCCTTACCCGCCATTAAGCATTAAGGACGATTCTGGCCGCCAAACCTCTATCCCGGCGGCGACCTCCCTCATGTTCCAGATCATCGGCCTTGTGCTGCTCTTCGGCCTGGTGTTCGGCAGCTACCTGATCAGTGGCGGCAACATGAACGTCATCATGCATGCCCTGCCGCACGAGATGATGGCCATCGGCGGGGCCGGCCTCGCCGCCTTCCTGATCTCCAACTCGATGAGCACCATCAAGGCCACCGGCGGCGGCCTGATGAAGTCCTTCGCCGGCCCCAAGTGGAAGGCCAGCGACTACAAGGACCTGCTCAGCCTGCTGTTCCTGCTGACCAAGACCATGAAGTCCAAGGGCGTCATCGCCCTGGAAAGCCACATCGAAAAGCCCGGCGACAGCACCATCTTCAGCCGCTTCCCGCGCATCACCAAGGATCACTTCGCCGTCGACTTCATCTGCGACACCCTGCGCATGATGACCATGAACCTCGAGGACCCGCACCAGGTCGAGGACGCCATGGAAAAGCAGCTGGAAAAGCACCACCACGAGGCGCTGATGCCGGCCCACGCCCTGCAGCAGCTGGCCGACGCCCTGCCGGCCCTCGGCATCGTCGCCGCCGTGCTGGGGGTCATCAAGACCATGGGCTCGATCACCGAGCCGCCGGAAGTGCTCGGCGGCATGATCGGCGGGGCCCTGGTCGGCACCTTCCTCGGCGTCTTCCTGGCCTATGGCATCGCCGGCCCGCTGGCCACCCGCCTGACCGACGTGGTCAATGAGGAGGGCAGCTTCTACCGAATCATCCAGTCGGTCCTCGTCGCCCACCTGCATGGCAACGCCGCCCAGATCAGCGTCGAGATCGGCCGCGGCAGCGTCCCCTCGGGGGCCCAACCCAGCTTCCTGGAACTGGAAGAAGCCCTGTCGAACATCCCCGCCGAAACCTGACGGAACAAGGTTTTGCGAGGCGGCGTCGGTCGCCTGACACAATCCGTGATCACGCACCCGTGAAAGAACCGCTTGCGGCCCGTGATCAGGGGTCCATAGTCCCTGTGCGTCCTAACGACGCAATCAACGAGAAACTTAAAGGGGACTACCAGGAATGCGTAAACTCCTCATCGTCGGCGCGGCTCTCGCCGCCCTCTCCGTCGCCGCCTGCGGCAAGCCGGCTGAAACGAAGACCGAAGAAACCACCGCCACCACGACGGAAACGGCTCCGCCGGCCGCCGACGCGACCGCCCCCGCCGCCGATGCCGCCGCTCCGGCTGCTGACGCCGCTGCTCCGGCCGCCGACACGACCACCACCACCACTGAAACCACCACCACCGAAGAGAAGAAGGCCCCGTAGGGACCGCTTCCTTTCGAAGACCGGGACAGGGTCGCCCTCACGGGCGGCCCTTTCTTTTTGCTTCCTTCTCCCGGCAAGCGGGAGAAGGAAAACTCCGCTACAACCCCGCCCCATGACCTCCCCTCCGTCTCCCGTCGAATGGCGGCCCGATGGCCTGCCGGGCTCGCGGCTGTATGGCGATGTCTACTTCTCCAGCGAGGACGGCCTGGCCGAGACCCGGGCCGTCTTCCTGGCCGGCTGTGGCCTGCCGGGCGCCTGGACCGGCCGCCGCCAGTTCACCGTCGGCGAACTCGGCTTCGGCACGGGCCTGAACATCGCCGCCCTGCTGACCCTGTGGCGGCAGACCCGCCCCCCCGGCGCCCGCCTCTCCATCTTCAGCGTCGAGGCCCACCCGATGGCCGCCGCCGACGCCGCCCGTGCGCTGGCGCGCTGGCCAGAAATCAAGGAGGCGGCCGACGCCCTCGCCGCCGCCTGGCCCGGCCCGGCTCGCGGCTTCCATCACCTCGACCTGCCGGCCTTCGACGCCAGCCTCGACCTCGCCGTCATGGAGGCGACGGACGCCCTGGCCGCCTGGACCGGCCGCGCCGACGCCTGGTTCCTCGACGGCTTCGCCCCCGCCGCCAACCCGGCCATGTGGTCTCCGCAGCTGATGGCCAAGGTCGCCCAACGCAGCGCCCCTGGGGCCCGCGCCGCCACCTTCACCGTCGCCGGCGCGGTCCGCCGCGGCCTGGCCGAGGGCGGCTTCGAGGTCTCCAAGCAACCCGGCTTCGGCCGCAAACGCGAGCGCCTCGAAGCGGTCCTGTCCGGCCAGGCCACGGAACCCACCCCGCCCACCGTCGCGATTCTGGGGGCCGGCATCGCCGGCGCCGCCCTGGTCCGCGCCCTGCGCCGCCACGGCCTGACGCCGACCCTCTTCGATCCGGCCGGCCCGGCCGCCGCCGCCTCGGGCAACGCCGCCGCCCTGATGACCCCGCGCCTCGACGCCGGCGACGGCCCGCCGGCCCGGCTGTTCGCCCAGGCCTTCCGCCACGCCGTCGCCGCCTACGAGGCCACGCCCGGCGCCATCCTCGCCCGCGGAGCCCGCCATCTGGCCGACAGCGACAAGGACGCCGCCCGCTTCCAGCGCATCGCCGACGGCGGCCTGCACGACCCTGGCGCCCTGAGCCCCGGGCCGGAGGCCATGCTCATCCACGATGGCCTGGTCCTCGATCCCCAGGCCATCGTCCCCACCTGGGCCGGCCCCGTCGATCGCCGCCCCGTCATCGCCCTGCAGCCGGCCGCGCCCGGCTGGCGCCTGATCGGCGAGGCCGGCGAGATCCTGGCCACGGCCGATGTCGTCATCCTCTGCGCCGGCCCCGCCAGCGCCGCCCTGGCCGACCTGCCGCTGCAGCCGGTGCGCGGCCAAGCCACCGTCGCCGCCGGCGCGACCATCCCCCAGGCCGTCTCCTTCGGCGGCTACGCCATCCCGACCCGGGACGGCGTCCTGTTCGGCGCCACCCACCAGCGGGACCGCACCGACACCGACCCCCTGCCTGAGGACGACACGGCCAACCTCGCCCTCATCGCCGGCCGCCTGCCGGACCTCGCCGCCGACCTCGCCAGCCGGCCCCTGACCAGCCGCGCCGCCCTGCGCGCCGCCACCCCCGACCATCTGCCACTGGCCGGCCCGGTTGCGGACCGCCCCGACCTCTTCGTGCTCTCCGGCTTCGGCGGCCGGGGTTTCTGTGTCGCCCCGTTGCTGGCCGATCATCTGGCCGCAACACTGCTGGCGTATCCCTCGCCGCTGCCGGCCGATCTGGCCGACGCTGTCGACCCCGACCGTTTCCGTCGAAGAGCCTTGCGGCGAACCTCGCCAACCGCAGCGCGTTGACCTATCCTGGATGTCGGACGGGCTTCATCGGAGTGGATTTGACATGACCAAGACCCTGATCAGCGCCCTCCTCGGGACGGCGCTTCTCGTCACCGGCGCCGCCAGCGTCGTCCAGGCCGCCCCCAAGCCGGCGAAAGCCGTCAGCGGCCGCACCGACTGCTTCTTCAACCAGCAGGTGAACAACTTCACGGCCAGCAACGACGACAAGACCCTCTACGTCCGCGCCGGCCGCAACACCTACAGGATGGAAACCTTCGGCCGCTGCCTGGACCTCAGCAGCAGCCTCAACATCGGCCTGGATTCCCACCCGAGCAGCAGCATCTGCAGCGCCCAGGACGTCACCATCATCGTCCATTCCAACGGCATGGGCATGCAGCGCTGCGCGGTGCGCAACCTCGTCAAGCTGACCCCGGAACAGGTCGCCGCCCTGCCCAAGGGCGACCGGCCGTAGAGCGCGTTCCGATAAGTGGGAACCGGTTATCGGAGCGAACGCGCGACAACGAAAAAAGCTACCCCGGCTGCTTGACCACGCGCAGATAGGGCGTCTGCGCGTCCCAGCCGCCGGGGAACAGGCCCTTGGCCGTCTCGTCGTCGACGGCCGGGACGATGATGACGTCCTCGCCCTGCTTCCAGTCGGCCGGCGTCGCCACCTTGTGTTTGGCGGTCAGCTGCATGGAATCGATCACCCGCAGGATCTCGTCGAAGTTCCGCCCGGTGCTCATCGGATAGACCAGGATCAACTTGATCGCCTTGTCCGGCCCGATGACGAAGACGTTGCGCACCGTGGCGTTGGTCGCCGCCGTCCGCCCCTCCGAGGTGCCCTCCGTCTCGGCCGGCAGCATGCCGTAGAGCTTGGCCACCGCCAGGTCGGTGTCGCCGATCATCGGGAAGTTGGGCGCCAGCCCTTGCGTGCGCTTGATGTCCTCGGCCCAGCGGGCGTGGTTGTCGACCGGATCGACCGACAGCCCGATCACCTTCACCCCGCGCCTGTCGAACTCCGGCTTCAGCCGCGCCACCGTCCCCAGCTCGGTCGTGCAGACCGGCGTGAAGTCCTTGGGGTGGCTGAACAGCACCGCCCAATGGCCGTCGATCCAGTCGTGGAAGTGGATTTCCCCCTCGGTGGTCTGGGCGGTGAAGTCCGGAGCGGTCTGGTTGATCGACAGGGTCATGCGCAGGTCCTCGTCAGAGTTGCCGAGCAGGCGTAATACGCCCCTCAAATTCCCCCTTCGCCGCAAAGATTCTGGACATGCTGTTAGCCAAATCCACCTGGCCCGAGATCGAGGCCTTCCTGAGCCGTTCGAAGACCGTCGTGGTGCCCATCGGCTCCAACGAGCAGCACGGACCGACCGGTCTGCTCGGCACCGACTGGATGTGCCCCGAGATTATCGCCCACGAAGCCCAGAAAGACCGGTCAGACTTCCTGGTAGCGCCGACCTTCAACATCGGTATGGCCCAGCATCATCTGGGCTTTCCGGGCACCATTTCCCTGCGTCCCAGCACCTTCATGGCCGCCATCGGCGACTGGTGTCGCTCGCTGGCGGGCCACGGTTTCGAGCGGATCTATTTCCTCAACGGCCATGGCGGCAACGTCCACACCATCGAGGCCGCCTTCAGCGAACTTTATGCGGAAGCCAGTTTCGGCAGGGTTCCCCGTGGCTTCGCCGCCAAGCTGAAAAACTGGTGGGACCTCGACGGGGTCAACAGCCTGGCGATGCGCCAGTTCCCGGTCGGCCACGGCAGCCACGCCACCCCGTCGGAGATCGCCGTCACCCAATGGGCCTACCCGGAGGCCATCAAGACCGCAAAGTATGACCCGCCGGTAGCACCGACCGGCCCGATCCGCGAGGCGGTCGATTTCCGCAAGCGGTTTCCCGATGGGCGGATGGGCAGCGATCCGGCCCTGGCGACGCCGGAAAAGGGCGGCGAACTGGTCAAGCTGGCCGCCGAAAAGCTGCTCAGCGACGTGAAAGCCTTCTCCGAAGAGGTCGCGCCGTAACCTCCCTCCCCGAATGGGGAGGGCAGACGCGCGGTTACGCGCGTCGGGTGGGGAAGTCGGTCGCTGACTTTCGTGAGTATGTGCTGAGAAGACGAGCCGGGCGGCTGTGGTGCCCCACTGCCCCACCCGGCCTTCGGCCTGCCCTCCCCATTCGGGGAGGGACGGAGTCACCCCGCCCGCGTCAGCCGCCGGCACAGATCATCCAACTGCTCCAACGTCGCGTACTTCAGCCGCACCTCACCCTTGCCGCCGGCGTCGCGGATCTCGACTTCCAGCCCCAGGATATCGGCCAGGTCGCTCTCCAGCGCCGTGGTGTCGTGGTCCTTCACCGCCTGCGACGGCGTCTTCGACGGCCCGCGCGGCTTGGGATCAGGGTCCTTCAGCAGCGCCTCGGCCTGGCGCACGCTCATCCCCTCGGCGACGATCCGCCGGGCCAGCTCGACCGCCCGGTCCGACCCCACCAGCGCCCGCGCATGGCCGGCCGTCAGTTCGCCCTCGACCAGCATGGTCAGCACCGGCTGCGGCAGGTTCAGCAGCCGCAACGCGTTGGCCACATGCGGCCGGCTCTTGCCCACCGCCTCGGCCACCGCCTCCTGGGTATGGCCGAACTTCTCGATCAGCGCCCGGTAGCCCAGCGCCTCTTCGTACGGGTTGAGGTCGGTCCGCTGGACGTTCTCGACGATGGCGATTTCCAGCACCTGCCGGTCGTCGAGCGCCCGCACCAGGATCGGCACGGTGCGCAGGCCGGCGACCTGGGCCGCCCGCCAGCGCCGTTCGCCGGCGACGATCTGGAATTCTCCGTCGGCCCCCGGCATCGGCCGGGTCAGGATCGGCTGCAGAATCCCCTTCTCGCGGATCGAGGCCGCCAGGGCGTCGATGTCCTCGCGCGAAAAGCTGCGCCGCGGCTGGTCGGGATTGGCCCGGATCAGCTCGATCGGCGCCTCGCGCGCGCCGCTCTCGCCGCCGACCGGCGCCGCCGCTTCGACCGCGTCCGCCTCGCCCAGCAGGGCCGACAAACCGCGCCCCAGTCCCCGACGTCCTTCAACCATAACTCTTTGACCTTATTGACTAATTGGAGACCCGAGCGCGTCGTTCACGCTCGCGCCGCACCACTTCCCGGGCCAGCTGCAGATAGGCCTGCGAGCCGGCGCACTTCAGATCGTAGATCAGCACCGGCTTACCGTGCGACGGCGCCTCGCTGACCCGCACATTGCGCGGGATGACCGTCTCATAGACCTTGTCGCCGAAGTGCAGCCGCACGTCGCGCGCCACCTGTTCCGACAGGCTGTTGCGCCGGTCGTACATGGTCAGCACCACCCCCTGGATCTCCAGGGCCGGGTTGAGGCTGCCACGCACCAGCTCGATGGTCCGCATCAGCTGGGTCAGCCCCTCCAGCGCGAAGAACTCGGTCTGCAGCGGCACGAACACCGCGTCGGCCGCCGTCATGGCGTTGACGGTCAAGAGGTTCAGCGACGGCGGGCAGTCGATGAGGACGTAGGAGTAGCGCCCCGTCGCCCGCAGCGCCGACAGGGCGTCGCGCAGCCGGTAGGAGCGCCGCTGGCTGGCGGCCAGCTCCAGTTCCAGACCCGACAGGTCGGCGTCCGAGGCCGCCAGGTCCAGCCCTGGCAGCGAGGTCGGCACGGCGGCCTCGGCCAGGGTCTTCTCGCCCGAATAGACGTCGTACATCGTCACCCGGCGGGCCGAGCGCGGCACGCCCAGGCCCGTCGAGGCGTTGCCCTGCGGGTCGGTGTCGATCAGCAGCACCGACTCCCCGACCGCCGCCAGGGCGGTGCCGAGGTTGATGGCCGTGGTGGTCTTGCCCACCCCGCCCTTCTGGTTGGCGATGGCCAGCACGCGCAGCGGCTTGAGGCCTTCCGGGGCGGTCGTCTTGGGGGCGGTATCAGCGTCCACGCTTCGCACTCCGGATATCGACGATCCGGCCATCCGGATCGCTAAGACTTTGAATCAACGTCGCTTCCAGCCGCCAGCCGGCCGCGCGCGCCTCGGCCAGCTCGGCCTCGGCCGCCTGCCCCTTGAGGAACAGACCCCGCGCCCCGCGCTTCAGATAGGGCTCGGCGAAGCCCAGCAGTTTCGGCAGGGCGGCCACGGCCCGCGCCGTCACCACCTCGACCTCGATCTTCACATCCTCGGCCCGGGCATTATGCACCACGGCCGGCAGGTCGAGCTCCGACACCACCTCCGACAGGAAGCGGCAGCGTTTGGCCAGGCTCTCGACCAGGTGCACCCGCGCGCCCTCGCGGCCCTTGAGCAGGATAGCCAGCACCAGGCCCGGCAGGCCGGCCCCGGTTCCGAGGTCCGCCCAGCGCAGGGCGTCCGGCGCTAGTTTCACCAGCTGGGCGCTGTCCAGGGCGTGGCGCGACCAGAAGGCGGCCATGGCCGAGGGCCCGACCAGGTTCATCCGGCCGTTCCAGTCCTCGAGCAGGACCCGATAGCGTTCGAGGTCGGCCAGCTGGGCCGGCGTCACGTGAAACGCCTCGGAAAAGCCTTGCGAGCTCTCGGATTTGACGGATTCAAGCAGCACGGGCGCGCCGCACATGGGCCAGCAGGGCGGTGATGGCGCCGGGGGTGACGCCCTCGATCCGGGCCGCCTGGCCCAGGGTCAGGGGCGCCACCCGCTGCAGCTTCTCGCGCACCTCGTTCGACAGCCCGCCGATGGCCCCATAGTCGAGGTCGGCCGGCAGCCGCAGGTTCTCGTCGCGCCGGAAGGCGTCGACATCGGCCTGCTGGCGGTCGAGATAGCCGCTGTAGGCGGCGTCGATCTCGACCTGCTCGCGCACGGCCGGGGTCCAGTCAGCGATTTGCGGCCAGATGCCGGTGAGCCGCTCCAGGGTCACGTCCGGATAGGCAAGCAGCTGGCCGATATCCCGCCGCTGGCCGTCGGCCTTGACCGGCAGGTCCAGCTTCTGGGCCTCGGACGGGGTAAGCGTGTGGCTTTTGGCGAAATCCCGCGCTTCGGCGAGCTGGCGTTGTTTCACGTGAAACACCGCCGCCCGGTCCGAACCGACGACGCCGGCCTCGATGCCGCGCTGGGTCAGCCGCTGGTCGGCGTTGTCGGCCCGCAGGGTCAGGCGGAACTCGGCCCGGCTGGTGAACATCCGATAGGGTTCGGTGACGCCCCGGGTCACCAGGTCGTCGATCATCACCCCGATATAGGCCTCGTCCCGCGCGAACTCGACGGCGCTTAAGCTCCCGGCGGCCCGCGCCGCGTTGAGCCCGGCGACCAGGCCCTGGGCTCCCGCCTCTTCATAGCCGGTGGTGCCGTTGATCTGCCCGGCCAGGTACAGGCCCGGCAGCCGCTTGACCTCCAGGGTCGGGAACAGCTCGCGCGGATCGACATAATCGTATTCGATGGCGTAGCCCGGCCGGAAGATAACCACATCCTCCAGCCCGGGTATGGTCCGCAGGAACAGGCTCTGCGTCTCCTCCGACACCGAGGTCGACACCCCGTTCGGATAGACGGTCGGATCGTCGAGGCCTTCCGGCTCCAAGAAGACCTGATGACTGTTCTTGTCGGCGAAACGGACAACCTTGTCCTCGATCGACGGGCAGTAGCGCGGCCCGATGCCGGTGACGCGGCCGCCGTAAACGGCCGACTCCCCCAGCCGTTCGGCGATGATCCGGTGGGTCTCCGCCGTCGTGAAAGTGATGCCGCACTGAATCTGCGGCACCTCGATGCGGTCGTTGAGGAAGCTGAACGGCACGGGCTCGACGTCGGCGTCCTGCATCTCCAGCCGGTCCCAGTGGATGGTCCGGCCGTCCAGCCGCGCCGGCGTGCCAGTCTTCAGCCGCCCCAGGGCGACGCCGCTGGCGTACAGCCGGTCCGACAGCCCGATGGCCGGCGCGTCGCCGACCCGGCCGGCCGGGATGCGCTGCTCGCCCAGGTGAATGACCCCCTTGAGGAAGGTCCCCGTGGTCAGCACCACCGCCTTGGCCCGCCATTGCCGTCCCGAGCCGCCGACCGCGCCGACGACGATGCCGTCCTCGACGATCAGGTCCTCGACCGCCTCGGCCTCGATGCTGAGGTTCGGCGTCGCCGCCAGCTCGGCCTGCATGGCCTGGCGATAGAGCTTGCGGTCGATCTGGCTGCGCGGCCCGCGCACGGCCGGCCCCTTGGACCGGTTGAGCATGCGGAACTGGATGCCGGCCTTGTCGGCCATCCGGCCCATCAGGCCGTCGAGAGCATCGATCTCCCGCACCAGATGACCCTTGCCCAGGCCGCCGATGGCCGGGTTGCAGCTCATCTCGCCGATGGTCTCGATCTTGTGGGTCAGCAGCAGGGTGCGCGCGCCGAAGCGGGCGGACGCCGCCGCCGCCTCGCAGCCCGCATGGCCGCCGCCGATCACGATCACATCAAAGGACATCGAATTCTCAAACACGAGCGCCCCCGATGGGCGGGGGCGCTGGGAGAGTCTTATAAGGCGCCGAGGGCCCTGGAGTCACGGGGAGTCGCCGAGAGTTGATCAGGATGTTTCACGTGAAACATCGCGTCACGCCCGACTGACAGGGCCGGCATACGAAACCACAACATCACCCCAACACTTCCCCCATCCCACCACCCACGGAACCGCAACGCGACCGCAACGAAATCCCCATGCCGCCACCCCGATGTTTCACGTGAAACACCCTATTTGCCGATGCAGAAGCTCGAAAACACCACATCTAGTATGTCTTCGGCCCCAATCCGCCCCGTCACCCGGGCCAAGGCCCTGGCCGCCAGCCGCACGTCTTCGGCCGCCAGCTCCACCGCCGGCTCCAGCTCCTCCAGAGCCCTGACCAGCCGCGCATGCGCCTCCCGCAGGCTCTCGCCATGCCGTATCCGCGTCGCCAGCGGCGCCTCCCCACCGCCCAGGGCCTCCACCACCCGCCGCTCCAGCTCGGCCCGCACCCGCCGGACGTCGTCGCTGGCCAGCACCGAGATGGCCAGCTGGTCGAGCGGCGCCGCGGCAGCCTCGGCCCGGTCGGCCCCCGCCGCCAGGTCGGCCTTGGTTAGCACCAGCAGATCGCCCGACCGGGCCAGCCCCTGGGCCTGCCGCCAGTCGCCCGAGGCCGACTGGTCAACGACCCACAGCCGCAGGTCCGCCCCCTCGGCCCAGCCCCGCGCCCGCCGCACGCCCTCGGCCTCGATGGCCTCTTCGGTCTCCCGCACGCCGGCGGTGTCGGCCAGCAGCACCTTGTAGCCGGCCAGCACCAGGGGAACCTCGATGACGTCCCGCGTCGTCCCCGGCGTGGCCGTGACGATGGCCGCGTCCCGCCCGGCCAGGGCGTTGAGCAGGCTGGACTTGCCGGCGTTCGGCGCCCCGATCAGCGCCACCCGGAAGCCTTCGCGCACCCGCCGCCCGCGTCCCTCGTCCGCGAGGGCCTCGCCGATCTCGGCCAGCAGCGCCTCCAGCGGCGGCCGCGCCCGGTCCGCCACATCGGCCGGCAGCTCCTCGTCGGGGAAATCGACCGCCGCCTCCAGCATGGCCAGGGCCTGGACCAGCTGGCCCCGCCAGGTCTCGTAGCGCCGCGACAGGGCCCCGCCCAACTGGCCCAGGGCCTGCCGCGCCTGGTTTTGCGTCTCCGCATCGACCAGGTCGGCCACCGCCTCGGCCTGGGCCAGGTCCAGCTTGCCGTTCTCGAAGGCCCGCCGGGTGAACTCCCCCGGCTCGGCCAGCCGCAGGCCCAGGTCATGCAGCGCCTGGATGACCCCCTCGACGATGGCCGGCCCGCCATGCAGGTGCAGCTCGGCAGCATCCTCGCCGCTGTAGCTGCCCGGCCCCGGCGTCCAGAGGACCAGCGCCTCGTCCAGCACCCGCCCCTCACCGTCCTTCAGCCGCCGCAGCGAGGCCCGCCGCGCGGCCGGAACCGCCTTGCCGGTCAGGGATTCCAGCGCCTGCGCGCACCCCGGCCCCGACAACCGCACGACCGCCACCGCCGCCCGTCCAGGCGCGGTCGCCAGGGCGAAGATGGTGTCGGTCATTTTCCCTTGGAGCCGCCCATGGCGCTGGTCGTGGCCGCCGTCATCAGCTTGCGGAACTGCTCCTGCGCGCCCATGCCGAAGCTCATCCAGGTCTTCATCAGCTCTTCCGGGGCCAGGGCCGCCATGTTGGCGTCCATCCGCTTCTGCATCTCGGCGATCATATGGTCGTTCAGGGCGGTGACGTCCGGCAGACCCAGGAAGGTGCGGGCCTCAACGGGGGTGCAGTCGATCTCGACAGTGACCTTCATGGGTGTTCAGACTTTCTGCGAGTGGCCGCACACCTTTGTCATTGGGTTGTGGCCGGCCCCGCGTTTAAGTGCGGCAAATCAGTCAACGGAACGAGACACGACCATGAGCGGTGAACGCCTGACCATCAAGACGCCCGACGGCGACTTCTCGGCCTATGTCGCCCGGCCGGCTTCAACCCCGGCCCCCGTCATCGTGGTCATCCAGGAGATCTTCGGGGTCAACCAGGTCATGCGCGACACCGCCGACGCCTATGCCGCGGAAGGCTACATCGCCGTCTGCCCCGACCTCTTCTGGCGCATCGAGCCCGGCATCGACATCACCGACCAGTCGGAAGCCGAGTGGAAACGGGCCTTCGAACTGTTCAACGCCTTCAACGTCGACAGCGGCGTCGAGGACATCGCGGCGACCATCGACCAGGTCCGCAACATCGAGGGCTCGACCGGCAAGGTCGGCGCCGTCGGCTACTGCCTGGGCGGCCTGCTGGCCTTCCTGACCGCCACCCGCACCGACGCCGACGCGGCCGTCAGCTACTATGGGGTCGGCATCGAAAAGCACCTGGCCGAGGCCGAGAAGCTGGCCGATCCGCTCTTGATGCACATCGCCGCCGAGGACGGTTTCGTGCCCAAGGAGGCCCAGGCCCTGATCCACCAGGAGCTGGACAACCACGCCCAGGTCGAGATCCACGACTACCCCGGCTGCGACCACGCCTTCGCCCGCCACGGCGGCGAACACTATGACGCGGCCGCTGCCGAAACCGCCAACGCCCGCACCGCCGCCTTCTTCAAGGCCAACCTCTGATGCTGGCCATCCAGGCGACGAAAGCCGGCGGCCCCGAGGTGCTCGAGGCCGTCGACATCCCCGTCCCGGCACCCGGCCCCGGCCAGATCCTGCTGCGCCAGCAAGCGATCGGGCTGAACTTCATCGACACCTACTTCCGCTCCGGCCTCTACCCGGCCAAGTTTCCCGTGGTGCTGGGCCAGGAGGGCGCCGGCGTCATCGAGGCGATCGGCGAGGGCGTCACCCGCTTCCAGGTCGGCGACCGCGCCGGCTTCGGCCTCGGCGGCATGGGCAGCTACGCCGAGGCCCTGCTCCTGCGCGAGGACAAGGCGGTCAAGCTGCCGGACGGCATCGACGCCCGCACGGCCGCCGCCGCGCTGCTCAAGGGCATGACCGCCGAATTCCTCATCCGCCGCTGCTTCCCGGTGGCGGCCGGCGACGCGGTGCTGATCCATGCCGCCGCCGGCGGGGTGGGCTCGATCCTCTGCCAGTGGGCCCGCTCCCTGGGGGCCCTGGTCATCGGCACCACCAGTTCCGAGGCCAAGGCGCAGCTGGCCAAGGCCAACGGCTGCGACCACGTCATCCGCTACGACCAGGGCGACTTCGCCCCCCAGGTCCGCGAGCTGACCGACGGGGCCGGGGTGCGGGTGGTCTACGACGGCGTCGGCAAGGCCACCCTGGAAGGCAGCCTCTCCAGCCTGGCCCGCCGCGGCATGCTGGTCACCTTCGGCAACGCCTCGGGCCCGGCCCCGGCCGTCGAACCCCTGCGCCTCAGCCGCGGCGGCAGCCTGTTCATGACCCGCCCGACCCTGGGCGACTATGTCACCACACCTGCGGAACTGGACGACAGCGCCGGGGCGGTGTTCGCGCAGATCCTGTCTGGCGCCGTGAAGATCGAGATCGGGGCGGAGTTCGCGCTGAAGGACGCCAAGGCCGCCCACGAGGCGCTGGAAGCGCGGCAGACGACGGGGTCGACGCTGTTGATTCCGTAACAGCGCAAGGTCCTCCCTCCCCTTTATGGGGAGGGACAGACCGCGAAGCGGTCAGGGTGGGGAAGTCGAATGCCGCCCACCCAAAGTCTGTCGTCTTGGAACCCCAAGACCACCCGCCGTCCCAGCTTGAACCTGAGTACCCCACCCTGCGAGGCTTCGCCTCGCTGTCCCTCCCCATAAAGGGGAGGGAGAGACACCGCCCATCAGGGCGCCGTCACCGCCCCTTCTTCAGCGCCACGTAGAACGCCCCCTCGCCGCCGTGCTTGCGATCGGCCTGCTGCACGCCGGCGACCAGCGCCCGCAGCGGCGGCTGGGCCAACCACAGCGGCGTCATGCCCCTCAGCGTCTCGCGCCCGCCGCTGCCCTTGCCGGTGATGACCAGCACCAGCCGGTCGCCGCGCTCCACGGCCGACAGGATGTAGCTCTCCAGCACCGGCCGGGCCCGCTCCAGGGTCAGGCCATGCAGGTCGACCCGGCCGGTGATGGCCTCCCGCTCCTTGACCACCCGCCGCGAGCGGTTCGGCTCCAGCGGCTCGGGCGGCGGATTGGGCTTGCTGGTCACCTTCACCGCCTTGGCCAGCGCCGCCCGCCCTTCCAGCTTCGGCGGCAGGGCGTCCGGCTCGACGGCCTTGGCGACGGCCTTGGCGACGGCCTTGGGAACCTTGCGCCCGGGCAGCGGCTTGACCGTCTCGGCCACCCGCGCCCACAGGGCGATCTCCTCAGGGCGCGGCGGCCGTTTCACAGAGCCGGCGCCGGGATCAGCCGCCACATATGCAGCCGGTGCTTCACCCGCCCCGCCTCACGGCCGGCGGCCTCGCCGCTGCCGATGTAGAGGTCGGCCCGCACCAGGCCGCGGATCGCCCCGCCGGTGTCGAGCGCCGAAACCAGCCGGCTGTAGCGCGGAAAGGCGCCCGTCAGGCTCGGCGCCTGGCCGTCGATCCAGTAGAGCGCCCCGTAATCGTGGTGGGTCGCATCGACGGCGATCGCCCGCCCGGCCGGCAGCGGCACGCCGGCCGCCCCGGTCGCCTCCTGGCCGTCGTCGTCCTCCATGCGGAAGAAGACGTAGCGGGGGTTCAGTCGCATGACCGCGTCCGCCTCCGGCCCACGATGCTCGGCCAGCCAGGACCGGATCGCCTCGCCCGAGGTGTTGTCGGGCGCCAGCAGGCCCTGGTCGCGCATCGGGGTGGCGATACCCTTGAACGGCAGGCCGTTGGTGGCCGCGAACACCGCCCGCTTGCGCCGCCCGTCCGGCAACACCAGCACGCCGCTGCCCTGGATCTGCAGGAAGAACAGATCCTCCGGCCGCATCCAGGCCAGGGGCTGGACCTCCTCGGTCGCCTCGATGGCGGCCCGGTCGAGATAGGGAACCAGGTCGCCGTCCAGGTCCCGGACCTCGCCCTTCCAGCCCGGCCGGGCCGGATCGGGAACGAAGGTCTTGTCGAACAGCAGGTCGGCCGGCTTTGGCCGCACCACGGCGGTGAACTCGCCGGTCCGCGAGAACCGCGCCTCGTATTGCGGGGAGAAGTAGGCGGTCAGCAGGCCCTCGCCCCCGACCGGCACGGCCCGGAACGTCGCCTCCAGCAGCGCCTTCGCCGCCGGCTCGCCCAGCGGCCCGGCCGCCCGCACATGAGCGCAGGCCTCGGCCAGCTGCGGCAGCGGCTTGATCCGGCAGCTGGTCGCCACCGCCGCCAGCGCCGCCGCATGATCCTCGGCCTGCCAGCCGGGCAGCTCCGACAGCATGATCCCGGCCAACGGCGGCCGGGGCGGCTGCGGCGTCGGCCGCTCGGGCGGGGGGACAGGACGCGGCGGCGGGGGCTCGCGTGTCGGCGCGGTCGTTTCGCAGGCCGACAGCAGCAGCGCCGCGCCCAGCAACGGAATCAGGAAACGAATCAACGCCATGCGACCTTCTTACCCTTCTCCCGCTTGTCGGGAGAAGGTGGCCCCCGAAGGGGGTCGGATGAGGGCAGAGCGAAAGCTAGGCCTCAGCCGCGTCCACATTCACCAGCACCCAGTTCGGGTCCCGGCTGGTCACATCCCGTTCAAACGTCCACAGCTCGGCGGTGCGGCGGTCGTCGACGGCCTCGCCCTCGGCGTTCTTGGTGCGGGCCCGGAACTCGGCCAGGAAACGCACCACCACCCGGGCCATGTCGCCGTCCATGGTCGCCGAGTCAAGATCGGCCCGCGGCGGCTGGCTGAACTCCACCGTCTCGCTGGCCCCCTCGGCCTCGCGCTGGGCGATGGCCCCTTCGAAACTGTCGTAGACGGCCGGCGACAGCAGCTTCTTCAGGGTTTCGCGATCGCCGTCGGCAAAGGCCTTGACCACCATCTGATAGGCGCCCTTGGCCCCGCCCAGGAAGCTGCCGATGTCGAAGTTCGGATCACGGGCCCGCACCGCCGCCAGGCCGGTCAGCACCACCCCGTCCGGGATCGGCTCGGCGTCGACGGCCGGCGGCCGGGCGTCACCGCGCTCGATGGCTTCGGCCTGGGCGTCCTCCGGCTGGCGCCCGACCCGGCGGCCGAGCACCGAATAGAGCTGGTAGAGCACCACGCCGGCCAGGATGGCGAACAGGATGAGCTGGAGGGTCTGGTTCAAAGCGGGGCCTGGCGGGTTCGAGACAAGAGAGGGATCGACGGCTGTTGACCGTCAATATAGGGCAAGGAACGCGCCGCGTCAGGTTGGGGTTCGAATCGGCCGCCACAAGAGACCGCGTTGCGCGCCCCCGGGGGCCGTGATAGCGACCGCGCCTTCCTTTTTTCTATTCCGGACTACCCGAACATGACCGACACCCAAGCCGGCGCCGCCAATGGTCAAGAGATCGCCGCCCCCGGCATCCGGGTCCTGGCCCAGTACACCCGCGACCTCTCCTTCGAGAATCCCCGCGCCCCCGACAGCCTGCGCGTCACCGGCGAGCAGCCGGCCATCGACATCGGCGTCGAGCTGAACGCCAAGGGCCGGCCCGACGGTCTGTTCGAGGTCGAGCTGAAGCTGACCGTCGACGCCAAGAAGGGCGCCGACCAGTCGTTCGCGGTCGAGCTGGTCTACGGCGGCCTGTTCGAGTTGTCGGGCATCCCGCCCGAAGAGCTGGAGCCGGTGCTGATGATCGAGGCCCCGCGCTTCCTGTTCCCCTTCGCCCGCCGCATCATCGGCGACCTGACCAGCGACGGCGGCTTCCCGCCCTTCATGCTGGAGCCGATCGATTTCGCCGGCATCTACCAGTCCCGCCGCGCCCAGGGCGAAGGCGAGGGCGTGGTGGTTGGCCAGGCTTGAGACCCCACGGTTCCTCCCTCCCCTTTATGGGGAGGGACAGACCGCGAAGCGGTCAGGGTGGGGTACGAAAATCATAGGACGCCAGCCTTCAGGGATTGGCGCGCAGCATCCGACTTCCCCACCCGTCACGCTGCGCGTGACACCCTCCCCATAAAGGGGAGGGAGCGCGGCGCCGGCGCTACCCCAGGCTCAACCACACAGCCTTGTCCTTCAGCACATCGCGCACGAACGCCTCGTGCGCCGCCCGCTCGTCGTCGGTAATCCGGCAGCTGAGCGGCCGCGGCCGCGCGCCGTAGGCGGCCTGCACCGCCGCGTGAGCCGCCCGCACGGCCATGGTGCTGGTCAGGTCCAGCGCCCGCTCCTTGCCGCCCTGCAGCTCCAGATAGACCATCGCCAAGAGGTTGGAGTCGATCAGCGCCCCGTGCTTCTCGCGCCCGGCCAGGCTGATCTTCATCCGCTTACAGAGGGCGTCCAGGGAGTTGTACATCCCCGGGAACTTCTTCTTGGCCATCGCAAGCGTGTCGACCCAGCGGTCATCCGGCGGACAGGGCCGGCCGCAGCGTTCCAGCTCGGCGTTGATGAAGCCCCGGTCGAAGGGGGCGTTGTGCGCCACCAGGGTGTCGTCGCCGATGAAGGCCAGGAAGGCGTCGACCACCTCGGGACTGTGGAAGCGCGGCTTGTCCTTCAGGCTGGCCAGCGAGATGCCGTGCACCCGCTCGGCGTCGGGATCGATGGGCCGATCCGGCTGGATGTAGCGGTGGAACTCGTTGCCGGTCGGCATGAAGTCGACGACCTCGACGCAGGCGATCTCGATGATCCGGTGCCCGGTCCGGGGATCCAGCCCCGTGGTTTCGGTGTCGAGTACGATGTGCCGCGCCATCGTCCTGTCCTAAGCGGTGTCGCTGGCGCGCGTCCAGCCGGACCGCAGAGTTGCTAACACATGCCGCACCTGCTCGCGGGCGCGGTCGACGCCCTGGCCGGTATCGATGACGAAATCGGCGCGTTTGCGCTTCTCGGCGTCCGGCGTCTGGCGGGCCAGGATAGCCTCAAACTTCTCCACCGTCATGCCCGGCCGGGCCAGCACCCGGGCCCGCTGCTGGTCGGCGGGGGCGGAGACCACCACCACGGCGGCCATATTCTTCTCGCCGCCGGTTTCGAACAGCAGGGGGATGTCGAGGACGACGATGTCGGCCGCCTTCTCCGTCGCCTCCTGGAAAAAGCCGACCCGGCTGGCCCCGACCAGCGGATGGACGATGGCCTCCAGCCGCTTCATGGCGTCCGGATCGTTCAGCACCTTTTTCGACAGCCGTTCCCGGTCGACCGCGCCATCGACGACCACGTCGCCGAACTCCTCTTCCAGCGGCTCCACCGCCGCCCCGCCTCTGGCGTAGAGTTGGTGCACGGCGGCGTCGGCGTCATAGACCGGCACGCCCTCGGCCGCGAACAGGGCGGCGGTCGTCGACTTTCCCATGCCGATGGAGCCGGTCAGGCCGACGAGAATCATCAGGCCGCCCCCAGCGCTTGCAGGCAAAGCGTGCGGACATCGACATCGTCCGGCGGCGCCTGGCCGAAGAAGGCCTCGAAGCTGGGGACCGCCTGGCGCAGCAGCATCTCCAGGCCATCGACCGTGCGGTGACCGGCGGCCTTGGCCTCAGCCAAGAACTGGGTCTCCAGCGGCTTGTAGACCATGTCCATGACCACGGCCGACGGCGGCAGGACCTTGAAATCGATGCCCGGCCCCGGCCCGCCGCCGAGGCCCAGCGAGGTGGCGTTGATGATCAGGCCCGCGTCCTCGAACACATCGTGGTCGCCGTCCAGGGCATGGGCGCTGACCACCCCGCCCAGCGCCTTGGCCAGGACCGAGGCCCGCTCGGGACTGCGATTGATCAGTCGCACGGCCGGGGCCCCGGCCATCACCAACGCCGCCGCCGCCCCCCGCGCCGCGCCGCCGGCCCCCAGGATCACCGCCGGCGCCGCCGTCGGGTTGAACCCCGGGGCCTGCTCGAAGATGGCGTCCAGCATGCCCGGGCCGTCGGTGTTGCGGGCGACGATGCCGCCGTCAGCCGGGAAGGTCAGCAGGTTGGCGGCCCCGGCCTTCTCGGCCAGCTGGCCGGCCAGGTCGCTGAGCTCCAGCGCCGTCTCCTTGAACGGGATGGTGACATTGATCCCCCTGACCACCCCGCCCCGCAGCGAAGTGGCGAAGGCGGCGAACCCATCCTCGGGCACATTGAACGGCACATAGACCGCATCGAGGCCGGCGGCGGCGATCCAGGCGTTGTGGATCACCGGGCTCAGCGAATGGGTGACGGGACAGCCGGCGATGCCGGCCACCATGGTTGTACCGCTGATCCTCATAGCGGCAGCGCGCCATGCCGGCGCAGCAGGTCCAAGAGGCCCAGCATCGGCAGGCCCAGGATGGTGAAATAGTCGCCTTCGATCTTCGAGAACAGCTGAACCCCCTCGTCCTCCAGCCGGTAGCAGCCCACCGAGCCCAGGATCCCCTCGCCCTGACGGCCCAGCCAGCCGTCGAGAAACTCATCGCTGAACGGCCGCATCGTCAGGCTGGCCGACGGAACCTCGCGCCAGATCGGCTGGCCGTCGAGGGCCACCACCACGGCCGAATGCAGCTGATGGCGCTTGCCGCGCAGCAGCTGGAGCCGCTCGCGCGCCGCTTCCAGGGTCGGGGCCTTGTCGAACAGCCGGCCCTCGAAATCCAGCGTCTGATCGGCGCCGATGACCAGGGCCCCCGGCCGCTTGCCGCTGGCCCGCACCGCCTTCAGCTCGGCCAGGGCGTCGGCCACCTCGCGCGGGGTGGCGTTGTCGGCCAGCAGCGAGGCCTTGGCGGCGTCCTCGTCGACGCCGGGCGAGATCGCTTCATGTTCCACCCCGGCCGCCGACAGCAGGGCGCGGCGGGCGCTCGAGGTCGAGGCCAGGACGACCGGACGGCTCATGACAGCAGCTCCACCTGGCCGCGGCCGCCGTGCAGCAGGTTGATGATCGCCGCCGCCGTCTCCTCGACCGAGCGCCTCGTCACGTCGATCACCGGCCAGCCCTCGCGCTCGAACAGCCGGCGGGCGTGGATGATCTCCTGGCGGATGGCGTCGGTGTCGGCGTAGTCGCTGCCCCGGTCCTCTTTCAGCGACAGCAGCCGGTTGCGGCGGATCTGGGCCAGGCGGTCGGGGCTGGCGATCAGCCCGACGATCAGGATGTCCTTGCGCAGGTCCTTCAGCTGGGCCGGCACGGGCATGTGCGGCACCAGCGGGATGTTGGCCGCCCGCACCCCGCGATGGGCCAGGTAGATGCAGGTCGGGGTCTTGGAGGTGCGCGACACCCCGACCAGCACCACATCGGCCTGGTTGAGGTCGGGCCCCCCGGCCCCGTCGTCATGGCCGATGGCGTAGTTCAGCGCCTCCATGCGGTCGAAATAGTCGCTGTCCAGGGCATGCTGCGCCCCGACCCGCGAGGAGACGGCGATGCCCAGATAGCGGCTCATGCTGGCCATCACTGGGTCGAGCGGGGCGATACAGGGCATCTCAAGCCGCCGGCAGCCCTCCTCCAGCGCCGCCCGCAGCTCGGGCTCGGCGATGGTGTGCATGACGATGCCCGGGGCGGCGGCGATCTCGTCCAGCGCCCGCTCCATCTGCCGGGGCGAGCGGACCAGGGCATAGATGTGTTCGATCGGCAGGGTGTCGCTGAACCGGGCGCAGACGGCGCGGGCCATGGCGTTGAGCGTCTCGCCGGTCGAATCCGACACGAGATGGACGTGGAAATAGGTGGCGATGCGGGCCGGCGCGGTCATCAGTGGGTTCCATAACGCTGGCGCGCCGAAGGAACCAGCCTGTGGATAGGTCGTTAAGGGTTCGTTAACCGGTCCACAACGGTCCCCGGCCCGCGGGCGCTCGGCCAAAGCCCGGTGGATTAACCTTTTGTTTACCTTCTCCGCGCCCACAGGCCCACCCCACGCTCTGGCCCGTTGCATGGTCCTGTTGGGGATGGTTCTAGCGACTCCCGTTCACCTGGCGTGGCGCCTCTGGGATGGCTTTCGATTCCGCCATCGGAATCAGCCGCTTCCCAACCTGTCCCCGATATCCCCAGCCGGCCGGCAGTCTGTGGGAATCTTCTGAACCGCCTGGGACTCCGCCTGGGCGCCGTCATCGGGACGTCACGGTTATCCCCGTCCTCCCCTCGCCCTACCTTCAACTTCCCCCTTAAATTAATCTTCTATTAAGACTTTAAGGAGGGGCCCTGCGTGTGGGGGGCCCTTGCTTTGGCAAGATGAGAAGGCAAGAAGGCGAGCCATGACGCCTGCCCCTCTCTCCCCCCTGCTCCGTGTCCTCGCCGGCGAGACCCTTGAGCGGCCGCCCGTGTGGTTCATGCGCCAGGCCGGACGCTATCTGCCGGAGTATAGAGCGGTGCGGGCCACGGCGCCCGACTTCATCGCCTTCTGTCATGATCCGGAGAAGGCGGCGGAAGTTACCTTGCAGCCGCTGCGCCGCTTTCCTTTCGACGCGGCCATCGTCTTCGCCGACATCCTGCTGATCCCCGGGGCGCTGGGCCAGAAGGTCTGGTTCGAGGCCGGCGAAGGCCCGCGGCTTGGCGAGCTGCCCTCGCTCGACAGCATGGCCGGCGAGATCGAGGCCTCCACCGACCGCCTGTCGGCCATTGGCCAGACTCTGTCGCTGGTGCGGGCCAAGCTGCCGGACGACAAGACCCTGATCGGTTTCGCCGGCGCCCCCTGGACGGTGGGCAGCTACATGATCGAGGGCGGCTCCTCTGACCGGTCCAAGGCGCGGACCTTCGCCTATGAGCAGCCGGAAGCCATGGACCGGCTGATGGACATCCTCGCCGAGTCCACCGCCCGCTATCTGGCCATGCAGGAAGAGGCCGGGGCCCAGGTGCTGAAGATCTTCGAGAGCTGGTCCGAAGGCCTGCCGGAGGATCTCTTCCACCGCCTGGTCATCCGGCCGCACAACCTCATCCTCAAGCGCCTGAAGGACCTGGGCGTCACCGCCCCCGTGATCGGCTTCCCGCGCGGCTCGGCCGCCTATGCCGAAACCTATGCGGACCAGGTCGATGTGGCCTGCGTGGCGCTCGACACGGCTGCCCCCGCCGCCCTCGGCCGGAGCCTGCAGAAACGCAAGGCCATCCAGGGCGCCCTCGATCCCCTGCTGCTGCGGGCCGGCGGGCCGGAGCTAGACCGCCGCGTCGACCAGCTGCTCCAGCAATGGGGCGATGGCCGCTACATCTTCAACCTGGGCCACGGCATCCTGCCCGACACCCCCATCCCCCACGTCGAGCGGGTGCTGAAGATGGTCACCGGCAAGTGAGCGCCAGGGAAGCGGGAAGGAAGGTCGCGGTCGTCCTGTTCAACCTCGGTGGGCCGGACGGGCCGCGCAGCGTCGAGCCCTTCCTGTTCAACCTGTTCAATGACCCGGCGATCATCGGCCTGCCGGACTTCATCCGCACGCCCCTGGCCCGCTTCATCGCCCGCCGCCGCGCGCCGCACGCCCGGGGAAACTACGCCCGCATGGGCGGCGGCTCGCCGCTGCTGGCCGAGACGAGGAGGCAGGCCACCGCCCTGCAGGTGCTGCTGTCCGCCGCCCGGCCCGGCGACGAGGTCCGCTGCTTCATCGCCATGCGCTATTGGAAGCCGCTGACGGAGGAGACGGCCGCCGAGGTCGCCGCCTTCGCCCCCGACGAGATCCTGCTGCTGCCGCTTTATCCGCAGTATTCGACCACCACCACCGGCTCCTCCCTGAAGGCCTGGAACGCCGCCTACAGGGGCCCGGGCCGCGGCCGGACGATCTGCTGCTGGCCGGCCGGCGAGGCCTTCCTGGCCGCCCACGCGCGCCTGATAGAGGCTGCCTGGACCGCCAGCGGCCACACCGGCCCCGCGCGCCTGCTGTTTTCCGCCCACGGCCTGCCCGAAAAGACCATCAAGGCCGGCGACCCCTACCAGGCCCAGGTCGAGGCCACCGCCGCCGGGGTCGCCGCCCGGCTGAAGGGCGAGTGGGACTGGAAGATCAGCTACCAGTCCCGGGTCGGCCCGATGAAATGGATCGGCCCCAACACCGAGGACGAGATCCGCGCGGCGGCGAAGGCCGGTCTGGCCCTGGTCGTCGTCCCCATCGCCTTCGTCTCCGAACACATCGAGACCCTGGTCGAGCTCGACATCGAATACGGCGAGATGGCCCGCAAGGAAGGCTGCCCCGCCTATGTCCGCGTCCCGGCGCTGGGAACCGACAGCCTGTTCATCGCCGGCCTGGCCCACCTGGCCGTCGAGGCGCTCGGCCGCGAGGGGCTGGACAGCGACGGCTCGTTCCGCTGCGCCGGTCTCGGCAAATGCCCGCGCCTGGGGACTGGATCGCCGCGCAGCGCTGCGTGAATTTCAGGCTCGGTCGCCTGGAGCGGCGTTCCTGTCCCCGACCTGCGCTGATCGGGGACAGGTAGCGCGCACCAACCGCTCGAAACGCCATCGTCAGACCGTTTACGCGCGCAACCGGTCCCCAAGTGACAGCGTCGTCCGGCGATTCTAGAAAGGGTTCCATGACCTTCCTGGCCCAATACTACGATCTGCTGCGCGGCCTGCACATCATCGCGGTCATCGCCTGGATGGCCGGCATGCTCTACCTGCCTCGGCTCTACGTCTATCACACCCGCGCCGCCCGCGGTTCGGAGCTGGACACGACCTTCCAGGAGATGGAGGTCAAGCTGCTGCGCATCATCATCAACCCGTCGATGGCGGCGACCTGGATCTTCGGCATTCTGCTGATCCTGGCCAACACCGGCCTGCGCGGCGGCGACTGGACGTGGCTGGGCCAGCCCTGGATGGTGGTCAAACTGGTCAGCGTCTTCGTGATGTCCGGCTGGCACGGCTTCCTGTCCGGGGCCCGCAAGAAGTTCGCCGACGGCACCAACACCCGCAGCGAGAAGTTCTGGCGGATGAGCAACGAGCTGCCCTTCCTGCTGGCCATCGTCATCGTCCTGTCGGTCACCACCCAGTTCCTGAGCCGCTGATTTTCCTCATCTCTTGAACCGGGCGCGGCGGCGTCCCACCTTGACGTGAGCGGAGCCCTGTGGTTCCCCTCACGGCGCTGCTTCGGCAGTCTCCTCTTTCCGGCCCCTCCGCGCTGCGACCAGCGCCGACGACCAGCCGGATCCCCGAACGAACAATCCCATAGCCGCACCCGACCAAGGTCCGGCGTTCACGCTACCCAAAGGGCGCCTCGCGTCCTGACACCCAGAGTCCAACTATGTCTGAAGACACCCCCATCGAAACCGAAACCCCCGAGAACGAGACTGACGTCGTCGAGGAAACCTCCGACATCGGTCACGATGCGGGCCACGAAGAAGGCCCCGACACCACCGCCGTCGCCGCCTCCCCTGAGGACGCCGTCAACGGCGACGAGGGCGACGACGAACTGGCCGCCGTGGTGGCCGAGCTCGGTTTCACCCGCATGTCCCTTCAGCAGCTGAAGGAAACCTCCCCCGCCGACCTCCTGGCCCTCGCTGAAAAGCTGGAGGTCGAGAACGCCAACTCCATGCGCAAGCAGGACATGATGTTCTCGATCCTGAAGACCCTCGCCGAGGAAGGCGTGGAGATCTCCGGATCCGGCACCATGGAGGTGCTGAGCGACGGCTTCGGCTTCCTGCGGTCGCCGGAAGCCAACTACCTGCCGGGCCCCGACGACATTTATGTCTCGCCCAGCCAGATCCGCAAATTTGGCCTGCGCACCGGCGATAGCGTCGACGGCGGCGTCCGCGCCCCCCGCGAGGGCGAGCGTTACTTCGCCCTGGTCGACGTCAAGCAGATCAATTTCGAGCCGCCGGAAAACGTCCGCCACAAGGTCCATTTCGACAACCTGACCCCCCTCTACCCGGAGGCGCGGCTCAACATGGAGCTGCCCGATCCGACGGTGAAGGACCGCTCCGGCCGGGTCATCGACATCGTCGCCCCGCTCGGCAAGGGCCAGCGCTGCCTGATCGTCGCCCCGCCGCGCGTGGGTAAGACGGTGATGCTGCAGAACATCGCCAAGTCGATCGAGACCAACCACCCCGAATGCTACCTGATCGTCCTCCTGATCGACGAGCGGCCGGAAGAAGTCACCGACATGCAGCGGACGGTGAAGGGCGAAGTCATCGCCTCCACCTTCGACGAACCGGCGACCCGCCACGTCCAGGTGGCCGAGATGGTCATCGAAAAGGCCAAGCGCCTGGTCGAGCACAAGCGCGACGTCGTCATCCTGCTGGACTCGGTCACCCGCCTGGGCCGCGCCTACAACACCACTGTCCCCAGCTCCGGCAAGGTGCTGACCGGCGGTGTCGACGCCAACGCCCTGCAGCGTCCCAAGCGCTTTTTCGGCGCGGCGCGGAACATCGAGGAAGGCGGCTCGCTGACCATCATCGCCACGGCCCTGATCGACACCGGCAGCCGGATGGACGAGGTCATCTTCGAAGAGTTCAAGGGCACCGGTAACTCGGAAATCATCCTCGACCGCAAGGTCGCGGACAAGCGCATCTTCCCGGCCATCGACGTGCTGAAGTCCGGCACCCGCAAGGAAGAGCTGATCACCCCGAAGGACCAGCTGACCAAGACCTACATCCTGCGCCGCATCCTCAACCCGATGGGCAGCCAGGACGCCATCGAGTTCCTGCTCGACAAGCTGCGCCAGTCGAAGACCAACGGTGACTTCTTCCAGTCGATGAATACGTAAGGCTCCGTCCCTCCCCGAATGGGGAGGGCAGGCGCGCGTTGCGCGCCGGGTGGGGCAGTTGGCCACTGGCTCCCAGAGCCCAGAATCTATCCACGGAAACCGGGTTGTGGTGGTTACCCACTGCCCCACCCGGCCTTCGGCCTGCCCTCCCCATTCGGGGAGGGAGGTTACCCCACGACAGCCTTCCCGCCGTCACACTCCCGGGTCATACTGTATCAAGCGATACAAAGAGACCCGGCATGGACCAGCCCATCCTGATCATCGGCGCCGGCATGGCGGGCCTGTTCACGGCCCTGGCCCTGGGCAGCCGGGGTCACGCCGTCACCATCCTGGAACGCGACCCGCCGCCGCCCGAGGGCGACGCCGACACCGCCTTCGAGAGCTGGAACCGCCGCGGCGTCGGCCATCTGCGCCACAGCCACGCCTTCCTGGCCCGCCTGCGTTCCATCGTCGTCGAGCGCCATCCGGCCCTGCACCAGCGGCTGATCGACGCCGGCTGCCAGGAGATGACCTTCGCCTCGGGCCTCAGCCCCAAGGCCGCCGCCCGCTACCGCCCCGAGCCCGGCGACGCGGCCCTGACCGTCCTGACCAGCCGCCGCACCACCCTGGAGCTGGTCCTGCGCCAATACGTCACCGAACTGCCGGGCGTTTCCCTGCGCAGCGGCGTCAACGTCGTGGGCCTGGCCGGGGAGGCGCGGGATGGCGTCTTCGTCTGCGAAGGCCTGAAGCTCGAGGGCGGAGAGACGCTGAACGGCCTGGTCATCGACGCCGCCGGCCGCTCGGCCCAGAGCTTCGACTGGCTGGCCGAGGCCGGTATCGCGGTCCCCGAAGAGGCCGAGGACGCCGGCATCCTCTACTACACCCGCCACTACCGCCTGCTGCCCGGCCAGGAGCAGCCCGAGCGCGGCGGCCCGCCCGGGGCCGGCGACCTTGGCTTCATCAAGTACGGCGTCTTCCCGGCCGACAACGGCTGTTTCTCGATCACGCTTGCCGTGCCGGAGATCGAGGAGGCTCTGCGCCGGGCGGTCATGCGGCCGGAAACCTTCGACGCCCTCTGCGACCAGATGCCCGGCGTCTCCCGCTGGACCGACCCGGCCCGCGCCGAGCCGCTGAGCAAGGTCTACGGCATGGGCGACCTGAAGAGCCGCTGGCGCGACATGGCCCCGGGCGGCAGGCCCCTGGCCCTTAACCTGTTCCCGATCGGCGACGGCCTGGTGCGGACCAATCCGCTGTATGGCCGAGGCTGCAGCTTCGCCGCCGTCACCGGCGAGCTGGTCGCCCAGGCGCTGGAGGCGGAGAATGACGCCGCCGCCCGCGCCATGGCCTTCTCGAAGTCCCTACGGAGCGAATTGCGCCCCTACTACGAGGACATGCGCACCCAGGACCGCGCCGCCATCCGCCGCGCCCGCCATGCCCTCAACGCCGCCTACAGGCCCAAGCTGCGGGCCCGGGTGATCAAGAGCTTCGCCGAGGACGCCATCGCCGTCGCCATCCGCCGCGACCCGGCCCTGCTGCGCGAGTTCATGCGCGGCTTCCACATGCTGGAGGACAGCCGCGCCTGGCTGAAACGCCCGGCCAACGCCGTGAAGG
Organism: Caulobacter sp. GW821-FHT11A05; assembly: GCF_058809015.1. Taxonomy (NCBI): domain Bacteria; kingdom Pseudomonadati; phylum Pseudomonadota; class Alphaproteobacteria; order Caulobacterales; family Caulobacteraceae; genus Caulobacter; species Caulobacter sp. GW821-FHT11A05. The sequence continues at coordinate 53,678 of NZ_JBXASF010000013.1, forward strand.
TGCTCGGCGCCTGGGCGACGCCCCGGTCGATGAAGCGGCAATGGTATCCGACCAGGCTGGGGCCGGAGCGGGTCGAGATGCTGAGTTCGGTCGGGATCGATCCGCAGGAAGACCCCAAGCGGCTGGGGTTCGCCTGAAGCAAACGGGGACACATTGAATTCCGCTCGCGGAATTCAATGTGTCCCCTCTTCCGGTTACTCCCCAAACCCCTCGCCCGGCGTCAACGGCGCCAGGCGGATCAGGCGGCTGTCTTCGACGCCGGCGGTGCGGTGCTTGACGACCTCGCGGTAGAGCGGGTCGGTGACCATGGCCAGGAAGGAGCCGGCGTTGGGGTATTCGGCGATGAAGGCCAGGTCCCAGCGCTCGTCTTCGGGGCCGGTGACCACCGTCTCCGGCCGCCCGGCCCAGATCTGCCGGCCGCCGACCCGCCCGAACACCTCGGCGCTCTCGCGGCCGTAGGCGCGGTAGGCCTCCAGGCCGCTGAGGCCCTTGCCATGGTTGGGGTGGCCCTCGGGATAGTCGGCCAGGGGCTTGAGCCGCACCAGGTTCAGCATCTGGATCGGCGTATCGCGCGGCAGGCCCTTGAAGGCGTCGAACTGGGCGCGGGACGGATCGATGCTGCTCATATCCTAGTCCTTCAACGGATCGGCCGCGTCGGCCGCGCCATAGGTCAGCGACAGGAAGACGTCTTCCAGGTCGGGGTCCTCGGTGGCGATGTCGCGGATGTGCAGGCCCTGGGCGCGCACGGCCGCCAGCACCTGCTCGACGCTCGACTGGCCGGTCTTGTAGGTCACGGCGAAGGCGCCGCCGGCTCTGAGCCTGGTCTCGAATCCCGTCAGCGACGGGGCGTTGGCGACCGGCTCCTCCGGCGTCACCACCACGTTGCGGGTGTCCAGCCGCTTCAGCAGGGTCGCCGTCGGTTCGCTGGCCACCACCTCGCCGCGGTTGATGATGGCGATGCGGTCGCACAGCTCCTGGGCCTCTTCCAGGTAGTGGGTGGTCAGGACGATGGTCACGCCGGAGCGGTTCAGCTCCAGCACATAGGCCCACAGCTGCTTGCGCAGCTCGACATCAACGCCGGCGGTCGGCTCGTCGAGGATCAGCACCGGCGGGTTGTGGACCATGGCCTTGGCGACCATCAGCCGCCGCTTCATGCCGCCCGACAGCTGGCGCACATAGGCCTTGGCCTTGTCCGACAGCCCCATGGCGGCCAGCAGCTCGGCCGTGCGGCGGTCGGCCTTGGGGACGCCGTACATGCCGGCCTGGGTCTCCAGCGACTCCTCGGGGGTGAAGAACACGTCGGCGGCCAGCTCCTGCGGCACCACCCCGATGGCGGCGCGGGCGTCGCGCGGGCGCTCGTCGATGTCGCGGTCCCAGATGCGCACCACGCCCGAGGTCTTGCGGGTTAGGCCGGCCAGGATGTTGATGAAGGTCGACTTGCCGGCCCCGTTCGGCCCCAGCAGGCCGAAGATCGAGCCGCGCGGCACCTGCAGGTCGATGCCGTTCAGCGCCCGCTTCTCCGGCGTGGTCTTGCTGGCGGCGTAGGTCTTGAAGACCCCTTTGGCCTCGATGGCGTAGTCGGGCAGGTCCATGGGTATCCGATCGGGACTTGGGCAGAAAACTCAGGCGCCGCCAGCAGGGTGCTTTTCCTGTGGCGGGCTTGGCTCTAGGTATGCGCCTAAGCGGCCCACGCCAAGGCCGCGCCCGCTTTTCATTTGAGACCCATCCATGGCCCGCAAAGCCCCCGCCACCCGCCCGACCAATACGCCGAAAGCCGCGCCGCTGATGGCCGCGCCGGAAACCATCACCGTCACTTCGCACCGCATCGCCTGCGACGGCGTCGGCGGGGCGCTCGGCCATCCGCGCGTCTGGCTGGAGATGGGCGCGGCCGGCTGGGTCGACTGCGGCTACTGCGACCGCCGCTTCGTGGCCTCGACGGCCCCGGGCGACGAGAGCGAACAGCTGGCGCCGGGCGTCTACGAAGGTTCGGCCGGGCACTAGGTCCTTTGTCCGCCCGTCCGGGCAGCGGAACCGCACACACTTCCGCCTGACGGGCGTTGGTCACAGCCGAAAACCGCCAGCGGACGTCACAACGGCTCCCTATGTATCGTCTCACCTCGAGGAGACGCCCATGACCAAAGCCGCCGACTTCCACGCCCTGCACGCCGGCCCCGATGTGCTGGTGCTGCCCAACGCCTGGGACGCGGCCAGCGCCGCCCTGATGCAGGACGCCGGGGCCAAGGCCGTGGCCACCTCCAGCGCCGCCGTCGCCTGGGCGCGCGGCTATGCCGACGGCGACCTGTTGCCGGTGCCGGTGCTGCTCGACGTCATCGCCGGCATCACGCGGGTAACCACCGTGCCGGTCACCGCCGACATCGAGGGCGGCTTCAGCGACGACCTGGAGACCCTGACCCAGACCGTCTCGGCGGTGATCGCCGCCGGCGCCGTCGGCGTCAACCTCGAGGACGGCGGCCGCGACCCCGACCTGCACGCCCGCAAGATCGAGGCCGCCCGCGAGGCCGGGGTGCGCACCGGGGTGGAGCTGTTCGTCAACGCCCGCGTCGACGTCTACCTGCGCGGCCTGGCCCAGGGCGAGGCGGCCCTGGCCGAGACCTTGCGCCGGGCGAAACTCTATGCCGAGGCTGGGGCCAGCGGCGTCTTCGTGCCCGGCCCCATCGACGAGACCCTGATCGGCCAGCTGGCCGGCGGCGTCAGCCTGCCGCTCAACATCATGGGCCGGGCCGGGGCCCCCACGGCGGCGCGGCTCAGCGAACTGGGCGTGCGCCGTCTGAGCTCGGCCACCGGCCCGTTCAACGCCGCCTACGGGACCCTCAACCGCACCGTCGCCGACTATCTGAAGAGCGGCGACCCGGGCGCCTTCGCCGAAGCCGGCCAGGGCCTGCCCAACCTCAACAAGCGGTTCGGCTGACGCCTATTTCGCGGGCTGGGCCAGGTTGAACTCGACCGGCAGCCGGATGCGGGCGCCGACGGTCGGCCGGCCATCCTGGCTCCAGAGATTCAGCTTCATCTGTCCGGCAACCTGAACCGAGGCCTCGCCGAAGCCGAGGTTGTCCGGCCGCTCGCCGGCGATGCGGCAATCGCTCAAGGCCCCGTCCGGAGCGACCTGGCAGTCGGCGACGCCCCGGCCCGAGCGGATCCCGGCATCGGCTGCCTGGTCGGGAAAGACCGCCTGGATCGCCTTGTCGTCCGGGATCGTCGTCCATTCCGGCGCTCGCACCCGCCGTCCGGCCCCGGCCTCGCTGGCCGGGTTGAGGAAGCGGAAGCTGACGATAATGTTGGATTGGGCGCCGCGGCTGGCCTCCTCGGGGGTCAGCCGGACCCGGAACCGTCCGCTCAGGGTCCGCGCCGCGCCGGTCATGACCTTGTCCGCGTCGTTGAGCGCCACGCATCTCTCCAGGTCGCCCGAGCGCCGCATCGAACAGCGCAGCACGACCACGGCCTCATCTTCCTGACGATCGGCCGGCCAGGCGGCGGCCATCTCTTCGAGGCTCGGCGCCGCGGCCCAGACGGGCCGGGTGATCAGCGACGGCCCGCTGCCGGCCTCCCACATCTCCAGCGTGAACTCGACCTGCCCGCCGTCGACTGCCTCGCCGTTGATCTTGCGCGGCTTGAACCGGCCGCCGCGTTCCATCAGCCCGGTCCCGATCTGGCCGAAGCCGAGGCCATAGGGGCTTTCGGAAACCACATCGCAGCGCTTGGGCTTGCCGGCGGCGTCGATGGCGCAGCGCATCGTCACCGCCGCGCTGATGTTCTGGCCCCGCAAACGCCGTGGGAACACGGACCCGACGTCCCGGGCCGAGGGCTTGGCGGTCAGGTCCGCCTCCTCGACGACCGGCGGCGCGGTGATGACCAGGCCGCTGACGTCCGTCGGCTGGGCCATCGCCAGGGCGAGCGCCAGGATCTTCACTTGGTGGACGTGACCTGGTTGAACTCGATCGGCAGGCGGACGCGGCCGCCGACGGTCGGGCGGCCATCGGCGCTCCACAGGCCGAGCTTCATCTGGCCCGCCACCCGCACCGACGCCTCGCCAAAGCCAAGGCCGTCGGGTCGCTCGCTGGCCACGCGGCAGTCGGTCAGGGATCCGTCGGCGGCGACCAGGCAGTCGGCGACGCCCCGACCGGCACGCACGCCCGCCCCAGCCGCCTGGGCCGGATAGACCGCCTGGAGCGCCCGCTCGTCGGGATAGGCTATCCAGTCCGGCGCCGACACGCGCCGCTCGGCGGCGGCCGGGCCGGCCGGATTGAGCAGGCGAAGGCTGAGGATGACGTCCCAGCCCGCGTGAAACCTGGCCTCCTCTGGGGTCAATCGGACGCGGAACCGGTCGCTCAGGGCCAGCGCCGCATCCGTCGGCGCCTTTTCGGCGCCGTTGATCGCCCGGCAGTTCTTCAGTTCGCCGGCCGGGCGCATCGTACAGCGCAGCACCACCACGGCCTCCTCGCCGGAATGGCCGGCCGGCCAGGCGGCGGCCATATCCTCGAAGCTGGCGACGGACGCCCAGACCGGTTCGTCGAACAGCAAGGGGGAGGCCTTGCGCCCGGGCCGGGGCCATATGTACACCGAGACCTCCACCTGGCCGCCATCGACCGCCTGGCCGTCGACACGGCGCGGCTTGAACCTGCCCTTCCGCTCCATCAGCCTGGTTCCGGCCTCGCCGAAGCCGAGGCCATAGGGGTCTTCCTTCAGGGTTTCGCACCGCCGCGCCTTTCCGGCCGCGTCGATGGTGCAGCGCATGGTCACCTTGGCCCTGATATTCTGGCCGCGGGCCTTCTCGGGGAAGGCGTCCATGAGGTCGGAGTCCATCGGGTTGGCCGCCAGCCTTGCTTCTTCCGAAGCGGGCGGGGCGGCGACGGCGCTGCCGGCCAGCAGCAGGCCGATAGCCAGGGCGATCAGTGGGTTGGGCCTCATTGGGACGCCTCGTCGGCCAGGTTGAAGTCGATCGGCAGCCGCACGCGGCCGCCGACCACCGGCCGGCCCATGGTGCTCCAGGGGTTCATCTGCATCAGTTGGGCGATGGCTACGGCCGAGGCGCCAAAGCCCATGCCGTCCGGCTTCTCGCGCGCCACCTTGCAGTCGGTCAGCTTGCCGTCGGCTGCGACCAGACAGTCGGCGACGCCGCGCCCGGACTTGACCCCGGCCTCGGCCGCCCGGGCCGGATAGACCGACAGCACGGTCTCGGGCTTCACGGTGGTGGTCCAGTAGGGGTCCTTCACCGTCAGGCTCCGCCCCTCGATGCTGGCCGGGTTCAGGAAATGGAAGCCGACCAGAACGTCGGACCGCGCGTACTGCGTCGCTTCCTCGGCCGTCAGTTTGACCTGGAAGCGGCCGACCAGATCGCGGGCCGCCTTGCCGAAACCACCGCCGGTCTGGCGGACGACTGTGCAGTCGGCGAGTTCGCCATCGGCCCGCAGGGCGCAGCGCAGGACGGCGACGCCATCGTCCCCGTCGGCGCCCATCGGCCAGGCGGCGGTCATCTCCGCGATGCTGGGAGCGCGGGCGAAGATCGGCTGGTAGATCACATAGCGGGCCCCGGGCGAGGGCGAGGAAAACTGGAAGGGCAGGGTCATCTCGCCGCCATCGACGGGCTTGCCGTTGACCTTTTGCGGATAGAAGATCGCCGAGCTCTGGGCCAGCTTCACCGCCGCCTCGCCGAAGCCCAGGCCCCAGGGTCCCTCCTGCATGACCTCGCAGTCGCGAGCCCGACCGTTCAGGCCGATCTTGCAGCGGATGACCGCCCGGCCGCTGATGCTGCGGTCGGCGTTGCTGCTCGGGTAGGCCCGATTGACATCCTCGCCGCTTGGCTTGGCGCGCCACTGCGGCTTCTCGACAATGTCGGGCGGGGTCTGGGCGAAGGACGCGCCGGCCGAGAGCAGGCTGAAGGCGGCGGTGATCAGCACGGAACGAACGATCATGGCTTGGCTTTCGGGGCCGGCTCTTCGGCCTGGGTGAAGTTGATCGGCAGCTTGAGGCGGGCGCCATCGACCGGGCGGCCGTCGTCGGACCAGGGGTTCATCTGCATGACGCCGGCGATGGCCACGGCGGCGCTGCCGAAGCCCAGTCCCTCGGGCGTCTCCCGCGCCGCCTTGCAGTCGGTCAGTTTGCCGTCCGGGGCGACCAGGCAGTCGGCGACGCCGGTCCCGGCTCTGACGCCGGCGTCGGCGGCCTTGTCGGGATAGAGAGCCAGCACCGCGTCCGGCTTGATCTGCACGATCCAGCGCGGCTGGGAGATCTTCTTCGCCTGCCCCGCCGGGGTATTGGGATTGAGGAAGCGGAACGGCACGTTGACCACGCCGCCCTTGATCCTGGCCGCCTCTTCCGGGGCCATGAAGATCTGGAACCGGCCCACCAGTCCCATGGCGGCGTCGCCGAAGCCCTTGTTGGTCGGCAGCTGCGACAGACGCTGGCAATCGCGCAGATATCCGGTGCTGGCGATCCGGCAGCGCAGGGTGGCGCCGCCCTCAGGGAGGTCGCCGGCCGACCTGGGCCAGGCGGCGGCCATGTCGGCGAAGCTGGGCGCCTTGGTCCAGACCGGAGCGTTGAGGGCGGCGATGGTCGGGCCGCTCGCCCGGTAGCCGCCGACGAACGACAGCGGGATACGCACCTGCGCGCCGGCGACCGGCTTGCCGTCCACCGTCTGCGGCTTCATCTGGAAGGACCCTGACAGCATCAGGGCCGCCGGCCCGAAGCCCAGGCCCTCCGGCGACTCGCTGGCCACCTTGCAGTCCCGCAAGGTCCCCGTGACGTTGACCGTGCAGGCGATGGTCGCCTTGCCGCCGACGCCCTTCTTGGACGCCTCGGCCGGCCAGACATTGGCCAGATCGTCGGCGCTGGGTCTGCGCAGCCAGTCGGGCTTGGTGATGAGCGGTTGCGGCGCGGGCGCGGCGGCTGGCGTCTGGGCCATCGCCACCGATCCCGCCAGCGCGGCCAGGACGGTCGCCAGATAAACTCTACGCACGGTGCAATCCTCCCCCAACACGCGCCGCAACCTGCCAATTTCCACGTCACTTGCAAAGGGGCGCTGACCCGGCGCGCGGGAGCCACTATCTTGCCTGCATGACCGACGCGCCGACCACACAAGACAACCGCCCGCTGACCCAGGACGGACCGCCGATCCGGCTCTATCTGGTCGACGGATCGGCCTACATCTTCCGGGCCTACCACGCCCTGCCGCCGCTGACCCGCAAGTCGGACGGCCTGCCGGTGGGGGCCGTGGCCGGCTTCTGCAACATGCTGTTCAAGCTGCTGCGCGACACCAAGGAAGACGCGCCCACCCACTTCGCGGTGATCTTTGACCATTCGGAGAAGACCTTCCGAAACCAGCTCTACGACCTCTACAAGGCCCACCGGCCGCCGCCGCCCGAGGACCTTGTGCCGCAGTTCGCCCTGGTCCGCGACGCCACCAAAGCCTTCGGCGTGCCCGGCATCGAGCTGCCCGGTTACGAGGCCGACGACCTGATCGCCGCCTACGCCTGCCGGGTGCGGGAACTGGGCGGCGAGACCATCATCGTCTCCTCCGACAAGGACCTGATGCAGCTGGTCGGCGACGGGGTGACCATGCTGGACACCATGAAGAACGTCCGCATCGGCCCCGACCAGGTGTTCGAGAAGTTCGGCGTCATGCCCGACAAGGTGGTCGAGGTTCAGGCCCTGTGCGGCGACAGCGTCGACAACGTGCCCGGCGCCCCCGGCATCGGCATCAAGACCGCCGCCCTGCTGATCAACGAGTTTGGCGACCTCGACACGCTGCTCGCCCGGGCCGGCGAGATCAAGCAGGACAAGCGCCGCCAGACCCTGATCGACTTCGCTGACCAGATTCGCCTGTCCCGGGCCCTGGTCCAGCTCGACTGCGACACCCCCCTGCCCGAGCCGATCGCCGACCTGACCGTCCGCGAGCCGGACAAGGCGACCCTGGCCGCCTTCCTCGAGGAGATGGGCTTCAACACCCTGCTGCGCCGCGTCGGCGCCGCCGCCGACGGGACCGGCATGGCGCCGCAGCCGCTGCCGCAGTTCGCGAAAACGCCCGAGCCCGCGCCGGCCACGCCCGAAGCGCCGGCCATCGAGATCGACGTCACCAAGTACGAGTGTGTCCGCGACCTTGAGACCCTCGATCGCTGGATCGCCAAGGCCTTCGAGGTCGGCGTCGTCGCCTTCGACACCGAGACCGACGCGCTGGGCTCCGCCACCGCCGGTCTCTGCGGCGTCTCCCTGGCCGTCGCCCCCGGCGAGGCCTGCTACATCCCCCTGACCCACGAGGCGGTCGGCGGCGACCTGCTGACCGAGGCCGCCCCCGTCGCCGAGCAGATCGACAAGGCCACCGCCCTGGCCCGCCTCAAGGTCCTGCTGGAATCGCCGGCCGTGCTGAAGGTCGCCCAGAACGCCAAGTACGACATCGCCGTCATGGCCCAGCGCGGCATCGACGTGGCGCCCATCGACGACACCATGCTGATCTCCTACGTGCTGGAGGCCGGCCTGCATAACCACGGCATGGACGAGCTGTCGGAGCTCTGGCTCGGCCACAAGCCGATCCCGTTCAAGCAGGTGGCCGGGACCGGCAAGGCGCAGATCAGCTTCAAGCACGTCGCCCTGAACGAGGCGACCTGCTACGCGGCCGAGGACGCCGACGTCACCCTGCGCCTCTGGCACAAACTCAAGCCCCGCCTGGCCCGCGAAGGCCTGCTGACCGTCTACGAGACCCTCGAACGGCCCCTGCCCCCGGTCATCGCCGCCATGGAGAACGCCGGGGTCAAGGTCGACACCGACGAGCTGCGCCGGCTCAGCCACGACTTCTCCCTGCGCATGGCCGATTTCGAGGCCAAGGCTCATGAGATGCTCGGCCGGCCGTTCAACATCGGTTCTCCCAAGCAGATCGGCGAGGTGCTGTTTGGCGAAATGGGCCTGGAGGGCGGCAAGAAGACCGCCACCGGCCAATGGGCCACCGACGTCGACGTCCTCGAAAGCCTGGCCGCTCAGGGCCACGAGCTGCCGCGGCTGATCCTCGACTGGCGCCAGCTCTCCAAGCTCAAGGGCACCTACACCGACAACCTGATCGCGGCGATTTCGCCCAAATCCGGCCGCATCCACACCGCCTACGCCATGGCCTCGACGACCACCGGGCGGCTCAGCTCCTCCGATCCCAACCTGCAGAACATCCCGGTCCGCACCGAGGAGGGCCGCAAGATCCGCAAGGCCTTCGTGGCCGAGCCGGGCCATGTGCTGATCAGCGCCGACTACAGCCAGATCGAACTGCGCCTCCTGGCCCACGTCGGCGACATCCCGCAGCTGAAGAGCGCCTTCAAGGAGGGCCTGGACATCCACGCCATGACGGCGTCGGAGATGTTCGACACCCCCATCGAGGGCATGCCGGCCGAGGTCCGCCGCCGGGCCAAGGCCATCAACTTCGGCATCGTCTACGGCATCAGCGCCTTTGGCCTGGCCAACCAGCTGAACATCCCGCAGGGCGAGGCGGCCGACTATATCAAAACCTACTTCCGCCGCTTCCCCGGCATCGGCGACTACATGGAGGAGATGCGGTCCCAGGTGCGTCAGCACGGCTTCGTCACCACCATCTTCGGTCGCAAGATCAATATCCCGGAGATCGGTGGCAAGAGCGTCGCCCAGCGGCAGTTCGCCGAGCGGGCGGCCATCAACGCGCCGCTGCAGGGGGCGGCCGCCGACATCATCCGCCGGGCCATGGCCCGCATGCCGGACGCCCTGCGCGAGGCGGGGCTATCCTCGAAGATGCTGCTGCAGGTGCACGACGAACTGGTCTTCGAGGCCAGCGAGGCGGAGGCCGAAGCGACCTGCGCGGTCGCCCGCCGGGTCATGGAAAACGCCCCCTTCCCGGCGGTCGAGATCAGCGTGCCCCTGGTCGTCGAAGCCCGCGCGGCCAGCAACTGGGACGAGGCGCACTAGCCGCCTAGTCGAAGACGCTGTCCTGCGAGTGGGCCCACTGGCTGTCGGCGATTGGCCGGATCAGGCGCTGGAAGGTCAGGTTGCAGGCGATGGTCAGGATGTAGCCGATAAGCCCCAGGGTCGCGCCGATCTGGACGGTGTCATCCTCCATCAGCCGGCCGGAGCCGTTGTCGACGAAGTTTCCGATCAGCCATAGGCCCCACCACCAGCGCATCAGCCCCGGGGTCTCGACCGTGCGCCAGCCGTGCGGGCTCTGCGACGACTGCCAGATCTCCTCCATGGTCTTGAACGGCCGGAACAGGTTCATGATCGGGATGAAGAAGAAGCCCCAGGCCCAGCCCGGGGTGGTCTCCAGGCCGTGGCTCAGCGCCCGGGCGTTCTTATTGGCCCGCCAGAACCAGCGCAGGATCAGGATGCCGGACAGGACGACCGTGACCAGATAAACGACGGCCGACAGGCTGAAGACCAGCTGAAAGGCCGTCATCTCCTCGACCTCGTCGGGCGGGATGACCTGGGCGCCGGCAAGGTGGGCCAGCATCAGCACGGCGAGCAGGGCCGAGGCGCCGGAGTCGGCCCAGAGGAAGCCGTTGACCCAGGCGGTCAGCGGCCGGGGGTCCTTGAAATCGGCCCCGACCGGCTTGGGACCGACATAGGCGCTGGGGGCGAACGGGGCGCCGCCGCCGGCTTCCGGTTCGCCCTTGAACAGATTGGGGTCGATCAGGCTCACGCACCCACCTGCAGCAGAACCCACACCGCCTTGGCCAGGGCGCCGAGCAGCAGCACGACAATGGCCAGCCCCTGGATCAGGAAGCCCATCGATCGGGCGCCCGGGTCCTTCACATAGCCAAGCGCGTAGATCAGCCGGCCAACGATCCAGACCAGGCCAAGGCCGGCGGCGATCAGGTCGGTGAACGGGAAGACCGGATAGACCAGGGTGAACAGCCAGAGGCTGGTCAGGAAGATCGGCAGGGCTTCCAGGGTGTTCAGATGCACCCGGACATGGCGCTCCAGGTCCGGATGGCCGGTCATGGCCGGGGCGTCGATGCCCGTGCGGCCGCGGGCCCCGCCGACGCGCATCATCATCCAGATGACGACGAGCAGTGAAAGACAGGTGACGATCGCCACCCAGCTGTGCGGCTGGTTCATGAAATCCCTCCCCGCCGGCGCGCGCCGGCCCCAGGGCGGAAGCTGTCACGGTTCGCGCCGGTTGCAAACCGCCGGAACCGGGTTCGGCTGCTTCTAGAACTTGCGTTCGCTGTCCTGCCGCATCAGCCGGCCGGAGACGTAGGCGGCCAGGTTGCTGAGGTCTTCCTGGGCCTCCAGGCCCAGCTTGCCAGCCAGTTCGAGGATCAGGTTGGCGGTCAGGCCATCATCGTTGGAGGCCTGGGCGGCCACGGCCGGGTCGGACAGCCGGCTGGCCTTCCACACCCCCTGCAGGGTGCGCTCGTCGATGTCGCGGTTGGTCTTCAGCCACAGGGCCACGCCGGTCTCGGCCTCGTAGCCGGCCAGGGCCTGGGCGGCGGCGGTCAGCTGGGCCTCGTCGGTGATCGGCACCTTGCAGGCGGCCAGCATGGCCTCGAAATCCTCCTCGCTGTAGAGGCTGGAGGCCAGCCCTTCGTTGACGTCGCGGGCATAGGCGGCCTCGACCTGGGCCCGCTTGTCGGCCGGCAGGTTGTCGAGCAGGCAGCGGGCGTCGCCGGCGGCGGCGGGACCGGCGCAAATAATCAGCAGCACAGCGCCGAGCGCGGCAAGGGGGACCCGTCGTTTCATCCGTCTCGCCGTCTCCCTCGCCCCGTGCCGGCAGGCTGACACGGATCGGCCGCGTTGCAAGCGGGGAAACGTTTGGCGACCGGCGCGTTACAGCCAGTCTACGGACGAACCCTGGAGGCCCCGATGCCGGAGCAATCCACCGCCATCGACCGCATTCACTACAAGCCGACGCACGGCAAGCTGTTCGTGAAATTCCGCAGCGGCGGCGAGTACGTCTACGTCGGCGTGCCGGGCGAGGTGCACCGCAGCTTCGTCGAGGCGGAGTCGCAGGGGCGGTTCTTCCAGGCGGAGATCAGGGACCGGTATCCGTACAACCGCATCGACGACGCGCCTTAGCAAGAGAACAGACGTCGCGCGCTCCCTCCCCTTTATGGGGAGGGTGTCACGCGCAGCGTGACGGGTGGGGAAGTCGGATGCAGCGCGCTCTGTCCCGTGAGTACCCCACCCTGCGAGGCTTCGCCTCGCATTCGGCGTGTACGCCTCATCTCCCCATAAAGGGGAGGGAGGTCATCTTGACCGCCCGCACCGCCCGCGGCCCAATACCCCCATGCGCGCCTTCGCCCTCCTCCTCTTCCTCCTCCTCGCCGCCCCGGCCGCCGCCCAGTCCGGCGCCACCTGCGACGGCTATCCCCGCGCTGACATCGGCATGGCCAAGGGTTTCTGCGCCGGCCTCGTCGTCGGGCCGCCGCGGCAGATCCGCTTGCCGCGCTCCCTGGTCCAGCTGCGCGGCGGCGACTGGATCGTCAGCGACCTCGGCGGCTGGGGAACGGCCAACGGCGCCATCTGGCGTCTCAGCGCCACGCCCGGGCGGCCCGCTCGCCTCACCCGGCTGCTGGGCGGCCTCAACCTGCCCCATGCCCTGGGCGTCGGCCCTGACGGCAAACTCTACGTCGGCGAGATGAGCCGCATCTTCCGTTTTGATCCGAACGCCCGCGACCCCGCCGGCACAATCGAGGCCGTTGTCACCGGCCTGCCGGACAACCGCCTGCACGATAACCGCCACCCCTTGAGCAAGTTCGTCTTTGCCCCCGACGGCGCCCTGATCGTCAACATCGGCGCGCCGTCGGACCAGTGCCTCGACGCCAAGGGCCGCCCGCTGGGCCCCGACTGCCCCGAGGCCCGGGACGCCGGCCAGCTGCGCCGCTACGCTCCCGACGGCCGGGGCGGCTGGTCGCGCGACTGGACGGTGGTCGCCACCGGCCTGCGCAACTCGGTGGCCCTGGCCGTGCATCCGTCCGGAACCCTGCTGCAGGGCGAGAACAGCTACGACATCCCGGCCCGCTGGGCCCCCTTCGACGAGATCAACGTCATCCGGGGCGCGGGCAAGGAAGGTCTACCCAGCTACGGCTGGCCCTATTGCGACGCCGCCGGCCAGCCCTCACCGGGCTGGGCGGGCTCGGCGAAGATCGATTTCCACTGCAAACGCACCGGCGTCTTCAAGGCCGACATCCTGCTGCCGCCGCACACCGCCCCGCTCGACATGCTCTGGTACGACGGCGCCATGTTCCCGGCCCTGCGCGGCCGGCTGCTGATGACCTGGCATGGCTATCGCTCGACCGGCGGCCGGCTGGTCGCCTTCGCAACCGACAGCCAGGGCGTGCCGACCGCCAAACGCGGCGCCCGCTTCCCGATCTACGGCGGAGCCCCGCGCCCCTACGGCCCCGGCCCGGCCGCCGAGCCGCTGGTGATCACCCCCGGCTGGGGCGCGACCAAGACGCGAAAGCAGGGCGCCCCGGTCGGCGTGGCGGTCGCCAGCGACGGAGCGATCTGGGTCACCGACGACAAGGCCGGCCGGATTCTCCGTATCGCGATCGACCGGCCCTAGAGCAGGGCGCGATTTGATGGAATCAAATCGCTTGCTCTAGCTTCTTCGTTGTCGCGCGTTTGTTCCGATAACCGGTTCCCACTTATCGGAACGCGCTCTAGACCTCGCGCTTGGCCCGCTTGGCCAGGCCGCGGAGGCGCAGGGCGTTGAGCTTGATGAAGCCAGCGGCGTCGCGGTGGTCGTAGGCCACCTTGCCTTCCTCGAAGGTCACAAGCTCCTGGTCGTACAGGCTGTAGGGGCTGGTCCGGCCGATGATGCTGACATTGCCCTTGTAGAGCTTGATCCGCACCTGGCCGGTCACCTTCTCCTGGCTGTAGTCGATGGCCGCCTGCAGCATCTCCCGCTCCGGCGCGAACCAGAAGCCGTTGTAGATGAGCGACGCATACTTCGGCATCAGCTCGTCCTTCAGGTGCATGGCGCCCCGGTCCAGGGTGATGCTCTCGATGCCGCGGTGGGCGGCCAGCAGGATGGTCCCGCCCGGGGTCTCGTAGACGCCGCGGCTCTTCATGCCGACGAAGCGGTTCTCGACCAGGTCGAGGCGGCCGACCCCGCTGTCGTGGCCCAGCTGGTTCAGTTTGGTCAGCATGGCGGCCGGCGACAGCGCCTCGCCGTTGATGGCCACGGGATCACCGCGCTCGAAATCGAGGGTGAAGATGACCGGCGTGTCGGGCGCGTCCTCCGGCGCGATGGTGCGCATATGGACGAACTCGGGGGCCTCGACCGCCGGGTCCTCCAGGACTTTGCCCTCCGAGGAGGAGTGCAGCAGGTTGGCGTCGACGCTGAACGGCGCCTCGCCGTGCTTGTCCTTGGCGATCGGGATCTGGTGCTTCTGGGCGAAGTCGAGCAGGGCCTCGCGGCTCTTGAAGTCCCATTCGCGCCAGGGGGCGATGACGGTGATGTCCGGCTCCAGGGCGTAGTAGCCGAGCTCGAACCGCACCTGGTCGTTGCCCTTGCCGGTGGCCCCGTGGGAGACGGCGTCGGCCCCGACCTGGCGGGCGATGTCGATCTGCTTCTTGGCGATCAGCGGCCGGGCGATGGAGGTGCCCAGCAGGTACTGGCCCTCATAGACGGTGTTGGCCCGGAACATCGGGAAGACGTAGTCGCGGACGAACTCCTCGCGCAGATCCTCGACGAAGATGTTCTCCGGCTTGATGCCGAGCAGCAGGGCCTTCTCGCGGGCCGGCGACAGCTCCTCGCCCTGGCCGAGGTCGGCGGTGAAGGTCACCACCTCGGCCTGGTACTCGGTCTGCAGCCATTTGAGGATGATCGAGGTGTCGAGCCCTCCCGAATAGGCGAGAACGACCTTCTTGATCTTCTTGTCGGCCACGGGCGGCATCCTTCGGATAGCAAAAACAGAGGTGCGCGCCTTCAACGCCGATGGGGCGTTTGGGTCAACCCCGCCGGGGGATTTTTCGGGTTTTCAGGCCCCGTTCGGCGCCAGGCGATAGTGGCCGAAGAGTTGGGACGAGGCGTGCGGCGTGGCGACCTTCGTACCGCCGCCGATGTTCTCGATGATGATCTCCTCGCCCAGGGCGGTGCGCTGGCCGGTAGCGATCACGATGTGGGGCAGGTTTCCGGGCATCAGCCTCTGGGTGATCAGGTCGCCGGCCTGCCAGGGCGCGAGGAGCGACAGCCGGGCGCCCTTGCGGCGCAGGAAGACCTCCAGGTTCGGCACCCGGCGGTGATCGATGTTGCTGTCGGGGCCGCGGAGTCCCCAGGTGCGGGGATAGGCGGCGAAGTTGGCGGCCATGTCGCGGTGCACCCGCTCCTGCAGGTCGAGCCCGAAGGCGGCGCGATAGGCGCGGATGACCACATCGCTGCAGACCCCGCGCTCGATGGGCACATCGCCGCCGGGGTAGGGCAGGCGCACATAGGCCGGATCGTAGAGGGTGGTCCTGCCGACCTGCGCCTTCGCCGCCGCCACCAGCCTTTCCCCCCAGTCGCCGGGCTCGGCCCGCGCCACGGCGGGCAGCAGCAGGGCGGGGGCGGCGATCAGCAGGGCGCGACGGTCGAACATGGTCCGATGACGCCGAACCATTGCGGCGGCTTGTGGGCGGTTGTGTGCGTCGGCACGTCCCCCACCCCGATCATGCCCGCGAAGGCGGGCATCCATACATGGTTGGCCGCCTCCGAAGCGCCAGACGACATGTCAGCCGATGCATGGGTCCTCGCCTGCGCGAGGACGGTCGGGACCTGGGGTGGGCGGCGGCGCGTCCTCACGACCGCTAGGCCAGGTCTTCCGCCCGATCCACATCCTTCAGCACCCCGTCATCGGCGACCGCCACCAGGGCCAGCCGCGCGCCGAGGCCCTTCAGCAGATGCCCTGCCCCATGGTCGCCGGTCAGGTGACGGATCGGTTCGAACAGCGCCTTGCCGAGCAGCACCGGATGGCCGCGACGCCCTTCGAACACCGGCGCGGCGGCGTCATGGTCGCTGGTCATCGCCGCGATGAGGGATTGCGCCACCTCCGGCGGGATGGCCGGCATGTCGGCCAGGAAGACGAACACGCCGTCGACGTCCTCGGGCAGGCTGGCAATCCCGGCGCGCAAGGAGGCCGACAGCCCCGCGCCGTGGTCTTCGGCGTGGACGAAGGCCAGCCGGTTCGCCTCCCCGGCCCGCGCCGCGAAAGCCTCCCCCGCCGCCGTCACCCCCGCCGCATGGCCGCCGGTGACCACCGTCACCTGGTCCACGGGCGCCGCGAAGGCGGCCGCCAACGCCCCGTCGATAAGCAGTCCGCCCCGCCAGGGCGCCAGAAGTTTGGGCGCGCCGAAGCGGAGGCTCAGGCCCGCGGCCAGGACCAGCGCCTGCCATCTCGTTGCTGGTATGGATCGCCCCTCTGTCGTCACGGCCGCTTCGCGCCTATTCTTGAGATGAGATGACACCTTACGACGCCCCTCCCGCGCAAGCGACCGCGACCGCCGAGCAACCCTTGCTCGACGCCTTCGCGCGCCGGGTCTCCTACCTGCGGGTGTCGGTGACTGACCGCTGCGACCTGCGTTGCGTCTACTGCATGGCCGAGCGGATGGTGTTTCTGCCCAAGGCCGAGGTGCTCAGCCTGGAGGAGCTGGACCGTGTCGCCTCGGTCTTCATCGGCCTTGGTGTGAAGAAGCTGCGGCTGACCGGCGGCGAGCCGCTGGTCCGCAAGGGCTTCATGGAGCTGGTGGGGGGCCTGTCGCGCCACCTCGACAGCGGCGCCCTCACGGAACTGACCCTGACCACCAACGGCACCCGCCTGGCCCACCACGCCGCCGAGCTGGCGGCCCTGGGCGTGCGCCGGATCAACGTCTCGCTCGATACCCTCAAGCCCGACCTCTTCCGCACCCTGACGCGCGGCGGCGACCTGGCCCAGGTGCTGGCCGGCCTGGAGGCGGCCCGCGCCGCCGGCATCGCGCTGAAGATCAACACCGTCGCCCTGGCCCGCGACAACGCCGGCGAGATTCCGGCCCTCATCCAGTGGGCCCACGGCGAAGGCATGGACCTGACCCTGATCGAGACCATGCCGCTGGGCGAGATCGAGGCCGACCGCACCGACCAGTACCTCTCGCTAAAAGCCGTTCGCGACGAGCTGGCCAGCTACTGGACCCTGGAGGACCTGCCGCTCTCGACCGGCGGTCCGGCCCGCTATGTGAGGATCAAGGAGACCGGCGGGCGCCTGGGCCTGATCACCCCGCTGAGTCACAATTTCTGCGAGGCCTGCAACCGCGTGCGGCTGACCTGCACCGGCACCCTGCACACCTGCCTGGGCCAGGACGACGCCACCGACCTTCGGGCCGTGATGCGCGGCGGCGGCTCCGACGCCGACCTCGCCGAGGCCATCCGCGCGGCGATCATGGGCAAGCCCAAGGGCCACGACTTCCGCATCGGCGGCGCCCCGGCGCTCAGCCGCCACATGTCGACGACGGGCGGCTGAGGTGGCCAGGGTCCTGCTGTTCGGCCGCTTCGCCGACATCGCCGGCTGGCGCGAAAAGACCATGGAGGCGGCCACCCTCTCCGACCTGCGCGCCGCCCTGGCCGCTGATCCCCGCCTCGCCGAGGCCCTGGCCGGCCCGTCGGTGCAGGTCGCCGTCGACAAGGCGCTGGTCCGCGCCGACGTTCCGCTCAAAGCCGCCACCGAGGTCGCCTTCCTGCCGCCGATGAGCGGCGGATGAGCGTCACCCTGCAGAAGGCGCCGTTCGATCCGGGCCAGATCCTGAGCCGGTTCTCGGCGGGCCGCGACGAGACCGGCGCCATCGCCAGCTTCACCGGCCTGGCCCGGGCCGAGCGCGGCCAGACCACGGCCCTGGAGCTGGAGGCCTACGCGGGCTTCACCGACGTCGAGATTACCAAGCAGGTCAATGTCGCCATCCACCGCTTCGGCCTGCAGGACGCGCTGGTCGTCCACCGCATCGGGGCCATCGCGCCGGGCGAGGCCATCGTCTTCGTGGCCTGCGCCGCCGCCCACCGCCGCGCCGCCTTCGAGGCCTGCGACCACCTGATGGACTGGCTGAAATCCCGCGCCCCCTTCTGGAAGAAGGAACACGGACCGGACGGCAGCCGCTGGATCGAACCCACCGACCGCGATAGGACCGACGCCGCGCGCTGGGATACGGAGAAAGACGGATGAGCCTGACCATTGGCGGCAAGATCGACGAGGCCTGGCCCTTCAAGCCGGTGCGCGTCGCCGTCCTGACCGTCTCCGACACCCGCGACGAGGAGAGCGACACCTCCGGCCACCTGCTGGCCAGCCGGGTCACCGAGGCCGGCCATGAGCTGGCCGACAAGAAGATGGTCAGGGACGACGTCGACAACATCCGCACGCAGATCAAGGCCTGGGTCGCCTCGGGGGCCGTCGACGTCATCGTCACCACCGGCGGCACCGGCCTGACCGGCCGCGACGTGACGCCGGAAGCCGTGCGGCCGCTGCTGGACAAGGAGATCGACGGCTTTTCGGTGATCTTCCACCTGGTCAGCTACCAGACCGTCGGCCTCTCGACCCTGCAGTCGCGGGCCCTGGCCGGCATTGTCGGCGGGGTGTTCGTCTTCTGCCTGCCGGGTTCGAACGGGGCGGTGAAGGACGGCTGGGACAAGGTCATCGCCGCCCAGCTCGACAGCCGCCACCGGCCCTGCAACATGGTCGAGCTGATGCCGAGACTGCTTGAGGCATGAGCCGGCTGACCCATCTTGACGACCAGGGCCGGGCCCGCATGGTCGATGTCTCCGACAAGGCCTCGACCTTGCGGGAAGCCGTGGCCAAAGGCCTGGTCCGCACCTCGCCAGAGGTCCGCGACCTCGCCGTCTCGGGCGCCGCCGCCAAGGGCGACGTCATCACCACCGCCGAACTGGCCGGCGTCATGGCGGCGAAGCGCACCAGCGACCTGATCCCGCTGTGTCATCCGCTGGCGCTGAGCAAGGTCGGGGTGGTGGTAGTTCCCTGCGACGAGGGCTTCGAAGTCACGGCGACGGTCCGCACCACAGGCCCCACCGGCGTTGAGATGGAAGCGCTGACGGCGGTCTCGGTCGCCTGCCTGACCCTCTACGACATGCTGAAGGCGGCCGATAAGGGCATGGTCATCGACAGCGTGCGACTGATCTCGAAGATGGGCGGGAAATCGGGTAGCTGGCAGCGCGAGCAGGGTTAGCGCCCTCCCTCCCCTTTATGGGGAGGGACAGCGCGCGAAGCGCGCAGGGTGGGGCACTCACGTGACAGAGCGCGCTGCATCCGACTTCCCCACCCCGTCACGCTACGCGTGACACCCTCCCCATAAAGGGGAGGGAGGGTCAGTGGACCGCTTCGCCAGCCATCTCCCTGCCAATCGCCCGCGCCGCCGCCCTCGGATCCTCCGCCGCCGTGATCGGCCGGCCGACCACCAGGTGGCTCGCGCCATTGGCCAGCGCATCGGCGGGGGTCGCCGCCCGGGCCTGGTCGTCCATCGCCGCGCCGGCCGGGCGCACGCCGGGTGTCACCACCAGAAAGTCCGGGCCGCCGATCCGCCGGGCGATGGCCGCCTCGTGCGGGCTGGCCACCACCCCGTCGATGCCGGCCTCCACCGCCTGGCGCACCCGCCGCTCGATCAGCGCCTCGACGCCCATGCCGTAGCCCATCTGCGCCAGGTCCTGGCCACTCAGGCTTGTAAGAACCGTCACCCCGAGGATCTTCGCCGACCGCTCGCCGCCCCGGCCGCGGACCGCCGCCGCCATCACCTGCGGCTCGGCGTGCACGGTCAGCAGGTCGCAGGCCCCGCTGGCGACGATGGCCGCCGTCGCCTTCTCCACCGTCGCCCCGATGTCGTGCAGCTTCCAGTCGAGGAACACCGACCGGCCGCGGGCCTTCAGGTCGCGGGCCATCTCCATGCCGCCGGTCGCCAGCAGCTGCAGCCCGACCTTGTAGAAGCTGACGCTGTCGCCCAGCGTCTCGACCATCTCCTCGGCCTGCGCGCGGGTGGCCAGGTCTAGGGCGACGATCAGGCGGGGATCAGCAGTCATGGTCTAGCTCCGGACGCGGCGAAACAGCGTTCGGCGCGCGAATCTTCGAGTTTTGGGCTAGAGAGGCTGAATGAGCGCCACAGACCTGTTCGTCAACTTCTTCGTCGCCCTGTTCGCCCTGATCGACCCGATCGGCAACGTGCCGGTGTTCGCGGCGGCGACGGCAGGAGCCTTGGCTGCAGGACGCCGGATGGTGGCGCTGTACATCTGCGTCTTCGCCTTCCTGTTCCTGGCCTTCTTCTACTTCACCGGCCTGACCCTGCTGGAGTTCTTCGGCATCTCGCTGGCCGCCTTCCGCATCGCCGGCGGCGTTATCCTCTTCCTGCTCGGGCTGGACATGGCCCGCGACGACTTCACCGCCAAGTTCGCCGACGCCGCCGAGATCGGCGAGAAGGAAGGCGCCGCCGCCTATGCCCGCCGCCGGTTCGAGCGGCTGGTGGTGCCCTTCGCCATGCCGCTGCTGATCGGTCCCGGGGCCATTTCGACGGTGGTTATCTACGCCAGCGAGGCCAAGGCGCTCGGCTGGGTCGGCGACGCCGCGGCGGTGGCGGCCCTGTTCGCGGTGTCGTTCGCCACCATGGTCTGCTTCTGGCTGACGCCGGTGATCAGCAAGCTCCTCGGCCGTATCGGCATGACCATCATCGTGCGGGTGCTGGGCCTGATCCTCTGCGCCATGGCCGTGCAGTTCATCATCGTCGGCGTCTCGGACACCACCAAGGGTCTGATTACTCCGGCCGCCGCCGCGCCGTATGCGGCGGATCGCTAGGCCCGGGTATTCCGGAACCGCCCGCCCTGGCTGGCCAGCAGGGCCAGCAGCCATTCGTCGGGGATCAGCTTGCACAGGGCCGCGATGGTCTTGTTCGGCGCGCCGGGCACGCAGACCGGCCGGTTGGCCTCGGCCGCCTCATAGCCGTTGGCGGCCACCTCGTCGGCCCCCAGCCAGAGCCAGTCGGGGGTCGAGCGGCTGACCAGGTCGCGGGTGCCGTTGACGTCGTGGAACTCGCTGTAGGTGAAGCCGGGGCAGAGGGCGGTGACGTGGACGCCGGTGGTCTCGGTCTCCAGATGCAGGCTCTGGCTGAAACGGACCAGATAGCTTTTCGAGGCCGCATACAGGGTGTGGCCGGCCGCGCCCGGCATCAGCCCGGCCAGGGAGGCGACGTTGACGATGCGGCCGAACTTGCGGTCGATCATCCCCGGCAGGACCCGGTGCGCCAGCTCCGAGGGCGCGGTGATCATCACCTGGATGAAGTCCTTCTGCGCCTCCCATTTGCTGTCGGCATAGACGCCGGGCAGGCCGTAGCCGGCGTTGTTGACCAGGGCGTCGACGTCGCGGCCGTGGGCGGCCAGCTGGGCGAGGATGGCGTCCGGGGCGCCCGGGTCGGTCAGGTCGGCGGGGATGGTCAGGGTCTCGACGCCCGAGCGCAGGGAAATCTCCTCGGCCAGCACGGTCAGCTTGTCGGCCCGGCGCGCGGTCAGGGCGACGTCATAGCCGTGGGCGGCGTAGATGCGGGCGAAGGCGGCGCCAATGCCGGCGGAGGCGCCGGTGATCAGGGCGAGGCGGCGGGCCATGCGGCTTTGAAATCCCGAGCTAGCGTTAGGGGGAAACTGACCTGCGCCGCGGCCAAGTGCAATCCGCCGAAGGCGGCTTGCACGGTAAACAAGGAATAGCCTGTTCCGCAGGAACAGGCGGGATTCAAGCGGCAGCCGTTTTCGCTTCCGGTTCTTTCAGCAGATCGAGCACGGTGATCCTGCTCAGCCGCTCCGACGCGGCGGTATCGGCCGCGCGGATGGCGGCGCTGACGGCGTCGGGAATGCGCTCCCCGACGGGGCAGCCCTTCACCCCGGCCGGGGCGACGCCTAGGTGGGTGCAGCCGTCGACGGCCCGCAGCACCTCGTCCAGGGTGATCTTGCCCGGATCGCGGGTCAGCCAGGCGCCGCCGCCGGCTCCCATGCGGGTGGCGATCAGTCCGGCCTTGGCCAGCATGGCCGTCACCCGCCGCACCACCACCGGGTTGGTCGGCATCGAGGCGGCCAGCTGCGCCGAGGAAACGGCGCGCGCCGGCGCATCCGCTTCCTTGTGGGCGAGATAGGCCAGCGCATGGGCGGCTACGGGGAATTTCTGGCTGTCGGACATCGTCGGTTGGTGAAAAGGTAGGCGCCCAAGGGGTTGCGCACAATGGGCGCCCCAGAAGCACCTATGAATCGACGCGAAACCGGTGGGCGATTGAAGCGCTTGTGGAAAGGGTGTATCGCGCCCGCCGCGCCGTCGTGGCGCTCTCCGTTGGCCGGTTCCTGGCCGCTGGATACCTGATCGAATGGCCGCTGAGCCCGCCGATACCGCCGCCGCCGCCGCCACGGGCGCCGGAGAACCGCTACATACCCCCGCCGACCCGCACCAGACCACCGAAGGCCAGGGCCACGGCGGCTTCTGGACTCTGGCCATCGGCGCCATCGGGGTGGTGTTCGGCGACATCGGCACCAGCCCGCTCTATGCGATGCGCGAGGCCCTGCACCACACCCGCAACAGCGTGGCCAGCGAACTGGCCGTGCTCGGGGTCGTCTCCCTGGTCATCTGGGCCCTGATCCTGATCGTGACGCTCAAGTACGTCGTCCTCCTGATGCGGGCCGACAACAAGGGCGAAGGCGGCACGCTGGCGCTGATGGCCCTGGCCCGCAAGACCCTGGCCAAGCCGAACGGCAAGCGCTCGGCCACCGTCTTCTTCCTCGGCGTCATCGGCGCCGCCCTGTTCTACGGCGACGGCATCATCACCCCGGCCATCTCGGTGCTGTCGGCGGTCGAGGGCCTCAAGGACGCGCCGGGCCTGGGCGGCCGGGTCGACAAATGGATCGTGCCGATCTCGGCCGGCATCCTCATCGTCCTGTTCCTGGTGCAGTCGCGCGGCACCCACCGCATGGCGACCTTCTTTGGGCCCATCACCCTGGTCTGGTTCCTGGTCCTGGGGGGCCTGGGCCTCTACCACCTGTTCGACGATCTCTCGATCTTCCGGGCGCTGAGCCCCCACTACGGGGTGATGTTCCTGTTCCAGAACGGCTTCCTGGGATTCGTCATCCTGGGCAGCGTCTTCCTGGCCGTCACCGGGGCCGAGGCCCTCTATTCGGACATGGGCCACTTCGGGAAGAAGCCGATCCAGGTCGGCTGGCTCTATCTGGTCTTCCCCTGTCTGGCGCTCAACTACCTCGGCCAGGGCGCCTCGATCCTCGCCCACCCCGAGGCGCGGCTGAATCCCTTCTGGGAGATGGTGCCGCAGATGGTCTACTGGCCGGTCCTGTTGCTGGCCACGGCGGCCACCATCATCGCCAGCCAGGCGGTGATCACCGGCGCCTTCTCGGTCACCCAGCAGGCGGTTTCGCTGGGCCTGCTGCCGCGCATCGACATCCGCCGGACCAGCGAGACCCAGGCCGGCCAGATCTATGTGCCGCAGGTCAACACCATGTTGATGATCGGCGTGCTGGTGCTGCTGTTCAGCTTCCGCTCCTCGACCAACCTGGCCGCCGCCTACGGCATCGCGGTGACGGGCTCGATGCTCGTCGACACCCTGCTGGCCTTTGTCATCATCCGCTTCCTGTGGCGGTGGACCTGGCCCGCGACCCTGGCCGTGCTCGTCCCGCTTCTGGCCCTCGACCTGACCTTCATCTCCTCCAACCTGCTGAAGATTCCCGACGGGGCCTGGATGCCGCTGGTGTTCGGCGGGGTGCTGGTGGTGATCATGTGGACCTGGACGCGCGGCGGCCAGATCCTCACCGAGAAGACCCGGCGCGACTCCGTGCCCCTGGCCGACCTGATCGGCATCCTCGAGGCCCGCGCCCCGCACCGCGCCCCCGGCACGGCCATCTTCCTGACCAGCGACCCGGACATGACCCCGGTGGCCCTGATGCACAACCTCAAGCACAACAAGGTGCTGCACGAGAAGAATATCATCGCCACGGTCCGCAACGCCGAGACTCCGCGCGTGCGCGACGAGGACCGGGTCAAGATCGAGAAGGTCAACGACGACTTCAAGAAGCTGATCATCACCTACGGCTTCATGGAATCGCCCAACGTGCCCAAGGCCCTGGCCCTGTGCCGCAAGCAGGGGCTGAAGTTCGACATCATGGCCACCAGCGTCTTCCTGGGACGCCGCTCGATCGTGCCGAGCGCCAATAGCGGCATGCCCCTGTGGCAGGATAAGCTGTTCATCTTCCTGATGAAGAACTCGGCCAACCCGACCGACTTCTTCAAGATCCCGCCCGGCCGCGTGGTCGAGCTCGGCGCCCAGGTGACGGTGTGATCCACGGCATC
Source organism: Caulobacter sp. GW821-FHT11A05 (assembly GCF_058809015.1). Classification (NCBI taxonomy): domain Bacteria; kingdom Pseudomonadati; phylum Pseudomonadota; class Alphaproteobacteria; order Caulobacterales; family Caulobacteraceae; genus Caulobacter; species Caulobacter sp. GW821-FHT11A05. The sequence goes on from NZ_JBXASF010000013.1 coordinate 77,965, forward strand.
TCCATCGCCGGCGACGTCTTCTGGATCCTGGCCCTGGCGATCATGAGCTCGATGTCCTGGGCGGCCCGCAAGCGCATCCCCGGCGGCCTGTCGGTGCCGGTCGCCTGGCAGGGGGAAACGGTCACCCTGCGGGCCCCGAAGTGGGTCGCCCTGTGGCTGGTGATCGTCATCGCCTTCGCGGTCGGCGCCTGGCTGAAGATCGAGAGCCGCGATGTCGATCTGACGCTCAACGAGGCCCTGATCTGGCTGGGCGTCCGGCTCACGGTCGCGCCGCTGCTGGCCGTCCTCCACCTGACCCAGGTCCGCAAGGGCCTGGAGACCCTGGACCGCGAGGGACGGCTCTAAGCCGCCGCCGCCTTCACCATCGGTTGGCTCAAGGTCGCCGGCCGTCCCATGGCCAGCAGCGCATTGGCCACCGCCGGCCCAATCACCGGCGTCCCCGGCTCACCCACGCCGCTCGGCGCATTGCCGCTCGGCAGGATGTGGGTCTCCACCGTCGGCGCCTCGTTCATGCGCAGCACGCGGTAGGTGTCGAAGTTGCTCTGCTGCACCGCCCCGTCCTTCAGGGTGATCTCGCCGTAGAGGGCGGCGGACAGGCCGTAGCAGGTGCCTCCCTCCATCTGGGCGGCGATCTGGTCCGGGCTGATGGCGGTGCCGCAGTCGATGGCGGTGACCACCCGGCCGACCTTGGGCTCCAGGCCGCCGGGGGCGATCTTGACCTCGGCGATCTGGCAGACGACCGAGCCGAAGCACTCATGCACCGCCACGCCGCGGGTATAGCCCTCGGCCGCCGTCGGCCCGGCCTTCTCGACCGCCAGGTTGAGCACCGCCAGGTGCCGCTTGGCGTCGGCCTTTGTGTAGAGGGCCCGGCGGTAGTCGATCGGGTCCTTGCCGGCCTTGCGGGCCAGCTGGTCGATGGTGTGCTCCATGACGAAGGCGGTGTGGGTCGCGCCCACCGACCGCCACCACAGCACCGGCACCCCGACGTCGGGCAGGGCCAGCTGCGCATCGACGATCGGCGTCGCCTTCAGGTAGGGCGAGCCGAGCGCGCCCTCGACCGCGGTCTCGTCCAGCTTCGGCGTGCCGGTCGGCGAGCCCTTCATGATCGACTGGCTGACGATGCGGTGGCGCCAGGTGGCCGGGAAGCCGTCCTTGTCGAGGCGGATCTTCAGGTCGTGGTGGACCAGGGGCCGGAAATAGCCGGCCCGCATGTCGTCCTCGCGGTCCCAGACCAGCTTAACGGGCGTCCCCTTGCCGATCTTCTTGGCGATGTGGACGGCCTCGACGACATAGTCGGACTGGAAGGTGGCGCGGCGGCCGAAGCTGCCGCCCGCGAACAGGGTCTCGATCTGCACCGCGCCCGGCAGGTTGCCGACGATCTTGGCGGTGTTGAGCTGGTCGATGGTCGGGATCTGCGAGCCGAAGGTCAGGGTGGCGTTGTTGCCCTTGACCCGGGCGACGCAGTTCATCGGCTCCATGGTGGCGTGGGCGAGATAGGGGAAGTCGTAGGCGACCTCGAACAGTTCGCCGTCGGTCACCGAGGCGATGTCGCCCTTGCTGTCGAAGGGCGTCCATTTCAGGTCGGCCGGGCCCTGGCCGCCGGCGATCTTCTTGTAATCCGCCAGCAGCACGTCGCTGCCGCGCGTCTCGGCCTTCTCCTCGTCCCATTCGACGGTCAGGGCCTCGCGGCCCTTCTTGGCGGCCCAGGTGTCGCCCGCGACCACGGCGACGCCGGACGGAATCTTGAACACCTCGACCACGCCCGGAACCTTGCGGGCGGCGGCGTCATCGAAGCTCTTCACCTTGCCGCCGAAGCGCGGAGCGTGGGCGACCATGGCGACCAGCAGGCCCTCCTCCTGGACGTCCTGGGTGAACTTCGCCGTGCCGTTGGACTTGGGCACGCTATCCTTGCGCCGCACCCGGTCGGTGCCGATCAGGGTGAAGGTCTTGGGGTCCTTGAGCGTCGGGGTCTCGGGCGGCGTCACCTTGGCGGCGTCGGCCAAGAGGTCGCCGAAACTCGCCGCCTTGTTGCTGGCGGCGTGGGCGACCAGGCCGTCCTTGACGGTGATCTCGCTGGCGTTGACCTGCCACAGGTTGGCGGCCGCCTGGACGAACATCGCCCGGGCCGCGGCCCCGGCCTTGCGCAGCTGGTCCCAGCTGTTGGAGATGGCCGAGGAGCCGCCGGTGCCCTGCACCCCCATGCCGGTGTTGGCGTAGAGCTTGGCGTTGGCCGGGGCCTGCTCGACCTTGACCCGCGCCCAGTCGGCGTCCAGCTCCTCGGCGACGATGGCGGCGAGGCCGGCGTGGTTGCCCTGGCCGAACTCGATGTGTTTGGAGATGACGGTGACGGCGCCGTCGGCGTCGATCTTCAGGAAGGGGCCGAATTCCCCGACCTTGACCGGGCTGCCGGCGCTCATGGCGTCGGCCAGGCTGCAGCCGACCAGCAGCGCGCCGCCGGCGACGACACCGGTGACGATCACCTCGCGGCGGGTGGCGCCGGCCTTGACGGTGTCGCCGGCTTGATTGGCGAGGTTGCGGATATGACGGGTCATGCGCTCGCTCCCTATTTCGCGCCGGCGGCGGCGGGCGCCGCGGTGGTCGGCAAGGCCGCGCCAATGCCGGCGGCCTCCTTGATGGCGGCGCGGATGCGCTGGTAGGTCCCGCAGCGACAGATGTTGCCGCTCATCGCCGCGTCGATCTCCTCGTCGCTGGGCGATGTCTTCTCGGCCAGCAGGGCGGCGGCGCTCATGATCTGGCCCGACTGGCAGTAGCCGCACTGCGGCACGTCCAGCTTGGCCCAGGCCTGCTGGGCCGGGTGGCTGCCGCCGAGGCCCTCGATGGTGGTGATCTTCATGCCGGCCACCGCCGAGACCGGGGTGACGCAGCTGCGCGTCGCCTGGCCGTCGATATGCACCGTGCAGGCCCCGCACTGGGCGACGCCGCAGCCGAACTTGGTGCCGGTCAGGCCCAGTTCGTCCCGCACCACCCACAGCAGCGGCGTGTCGTCGGCCGCTTTCACCGTGACGGGCTTGCCGTTGATTTCCAGATTGACCGCCATCTGCGCCTCCTCCGACGAATGAGCGAGGGTATCTTAACGCTGTTCATACGGGGCCGCGCCAGCGAAATCTTGCGCCCAAACGCGAGGAGGAGGATGAAGCCCTCATGCCCCTGATCCTTCCCGCCGGCGCCACCCTGGTCGCCGCCACCCACAACCCCGGCAAGGCCCGCGAGCTGGCCGCCCTGCTGGAGGGCCGCTTCACCGTGCTGACGGCGGGCGAGCTCAACATCCCCGAGCCGGACGAAACAGAAGCCAGCTTCGTCGGCAACGCCCTCTTGAAGGCCCGCCACGCCGCCGAGCACTCGGGCCGCATCGCCCTGGCCGACGACAGCGGCCTGTCGGTGACGGCGCTGGATGGGTCGCCCGGCATCTTCTCGGCCCGCTGGGCGGGACCGGGCAGGGACTTCGCCGTGGCCATGGGCAAGGTCGAGGAACGGCTGGAGGCGGCCGGGGCCGACGACTTTTCCGCCTGGTTCACCTGCGCCCTGGCTGTCGCCTGGCCGGACGGCCCCTCGGTGGTGGTGCAGGGCGAGGTCCACGGCTCGCTGGTCTTCCCGGGCCGGGGCGACAACGGCTTCGGCTATGACCCGATCTTCATCCCCGAGGGCGGATCGCAGACCTTCGGCGAGATGGACCCGGAGGCCAAGGACGCACTCAGCCACCGCACCCGCGCCTTCGCCAAGCTGAAGGCCGCCCTGTTCGAATGACGGAGCGTTTGCCGGCCAGGCGGAGCCTGGACGATCAGCAAGAGCGACCAGAAAAGGGCAAAGACCTCGGCCTCTACATCCACTGGCCCTACTGCGCCCGCATCTGCCCCTACTGCGACTTCAACGTGGTGCGCGACCGGGGGAAGACCCGGGAACAGGCCGATCTCGCCGCCGCCATCCTCGCCGACCTGGAGGGCCAGCGGGCCCTGACCGGGCCCCGGCGGCTGGTCTCGATCTTCTTCGGCGGCGGCACGCCGTCCCTGATGGACCCCGAAGCGGCGGGCGCGATGATCGCCGCCGCCCGCCGGCTGTGGGACCCTGTTGCCGATCTCGAGGTCAGCCTGGAGGCCAACCCGACCGACGCCGAGACCGGCCGCTTCGCCGCCCTGGCGCAGGCGGGGGTGAACCGCCTGTCGCTGGGCGTCCAGGCCCTCGACGACGCCTCGCTGGCATTCCTCGGCCGCAACCACGACGCCGGCGCCGCCCGCCGCGCCGCGACGGAGGCGGCGCGGCTGTTCCCCCGCCTGTCGCTGGACCTGATCTACGCCCGCCCCGGCCAGACCCCGGACAGCTGGGCGCAGGAGCTGCGCACCGCCATCGACTGGGGGGCCGAGCACATCTCGCCCTACCAGCTGACGATTGAAGCCGGCACGGCCTTCGACCGCGCCGTGCGGCGGGGGTCGTTCAAGCCGGCCGACGAGGCCCTCGGCGCCGGCCTCTACGACACCACCCAGGCGGTGCTGGAAGCGCAGGGGTTCGACGCCTACGAGGTCTCCAACCACGCCCGTGGCCCCGCCGCCCGCTCGCGTCACAACCTCGTCTACTGGACCGGCCAGGACTATGTCGGCGCCGGCCCCGGCGCCCACGGCCGCCTGACCCTGGACGGGGGTCGCACCGCCACCGGCGCTCACCGGGGCATCGAGGCCTACATCGGCGCGGTGCGCGATACAGGCCTCGGTTTCGCCGAGCGCGAGGTCCTGTCGCCAATCGAGGCCGCCGAGGAACGGCTGCTGATGGGCCTGCGCATCGACGCCGGCGTCAGCTTCGCCGAACTGGCCCCGCTCGGCCTGACCCCGGGCCACCCCGAGGTGACCTCGCTGGCCGCCGAAGGCCTGCTGTCGACCGGCGGCGGACGCCTGCGGGCCACCCGCCAGGGCCGGCTCGTCCTCGACTGGATCACCGGCCGGCTGGCCACCGCCGCAAACCCCGCTTGAGCGGGGCGCTGCCTATGGCGCCTCCCGAATCCCTCTCCCAAAGGGAGAGGGAGGGGCCCGCGCCGAAGGCGTGGGAGGGTGAGGGGTTACGCTGCTTCAGGACGGGCGCAGCCAGGTCCTGAACCGTCCCCAACCCCTCATCCCCCCACCGCTGCGCGGCGGGTCCCCCCTTCTCCCTATGGGAGAAGGAAAAAGGAGGGGCCGCGTCACATGCGATCGCCCCGGCCCATGCGGGAGGCCCTCCCTTGAGTCTAAAGCGGGGCCGTTGTATCCCCGCCCGCGAAACGCGAATGCTTAGGCCCAACCTTTAGGAACCCCCATGGCTGACGACTACCACCGCGGCGAGATGGACATCCACGAGCAAGTGGCCACCTACCATGCCGTCATGGGCATGACGAAGTGGGGCAGCCTCGCCCTTGCCGTCGCCATCCTGGCCCTGGTCCTGTGGTTCTGCACCCCGGCCGGCTTCATCGGCGGCCTGGTTCCGGCCCTGGTGCTGCTGGTGGTCGGCATCGTGCTGCTGCGCGAGAAGAAGGGCGGCGGCCACTAGGCCAGCCCGCTTTCCAGCGACCTTCCGCGCCGGCGATCCCCTGGGTCGCCGGCGCTGTCGTATCGACTTTACGTTGCGGCGCGGCATAACTTTTCGCAGCGCACCATCCTCGGGCTCGACAAGGGGCAAGATTATCCCCTAAACAGGCGCCCACGGCGCGTCTGACGCCGAGTGCAAGGGGGAGACCGCCGGCATGGCCGTCATTGCTGTGACCAAGGAACGTCGCGCGGGCGAGACCCGCGTCGCCGCCACCCCGGAGACCGTCAAGAAGCTGATCGCCGCCGGCTGGTCCGTGACCGTCGAGGCCGGGGCCGGCGCCGGCTCCTCCTATCCCGACGCCGACTATGAGGCGGCCGGGGCCAAACTCGAAAAGACCCTGAAGGCCGCCCTCAAGGACGCCGACGTCCTGTTCAAGGTGCGCGGCCCCGAGGCCGACGAGATCGCCGCCCTGAAATCGGGCGCCACCGTCGTCGCCACCCTCAACCCGCACCAGGACAAGGCCACCTTGGGCGCCCTGGCCAAGGCCGGCGCCTCCGCCTTCGCCATGGAGTTCGTGCCGCGCATCACCCGCGCCCAGGTCATGGACGTGCTGTCGTCGCAGGCCAACCTGGCCGGCTACCGCGCGGTGATCGAGGGGGCCGAGGCCTTCGGCAAGGCCCTGCCGATGATGATGACCGCCGCCGGCACCATCGCCGCCGCCAAGGTCTTCATCATGGGGGTCGGGGTCGCCGGCCTGCAGGCCATCGCCACCGCCCGCCGGCTCGGCGCCGTGGTCACCGCCACCGACGTGCGGCCGGCCACCAAGGAACAGGTCGAGAGCCTCGGAGCCAAGTTCCTCGCCGTCGAGGACGAGGAGTTCAAGAACGCCCAGACCGCCGGCGGCTACGCCAAGGAGATGAGTCCTGAGTACCAGGCCAAGCAGGCCGAGCTGCTCAGCGGCCACCTGGCCAAGCAGGACATCGTCATCACCACCGCCCTGATCCCCGGGCGTCCCGCCCCCAGGCTGGTCACCGCCGCCCAGGTGGCCTCGATGAAGCCCGGCAGCGTCATCGTCGACCTGGCCGTCGAACAGGGCGGCAACGTCGAGGGCGCCAAGCTCGGCGAGACCGCGATCACCGCCAATGGCGTGAAGATCCTCGGGGCCGCCAACCTGCCCGGCCGCATCGCCACCGACGCCAGCGCCCTCTATGCCCGCAACCTGATGGCCTTCGCCGGCCTGCTGCTCGACAAGGACGGGGCCCTGAACCCCGACTTCGAGGACGAAATCCTGAAAGCCGCCCTGGTCACCAAGGGCGGCGCGATCGTCCATCCCCAGCTGGCCGGCTGACCGACAACGACAACGGGGCCGATGGCCTCGCGAGGAGAGTTTCCATGGAAGTCGATCCCACCATCTTCCGCCTGGCGATCTTCGTCCTGGCCATCTTCGTCGGCTACTACGTGGTCTGGAGCGTCACCCCGGCCCTGCACACGCCGCTGATGGCGGTGACCAACGCCATCTCCTCGGTGATCATCGTCGGGGCCCTGATCGCCGCCGCCGCCCATCCGGCCACGGGCCAGGCGATGACCGGCTCGGTGTGGATCTCCAAGGGGGCGGGCGCCGTCGCCGCCGGCCTCGCCGCCGTCAACATCTTCGGCGGCTTCCTGGTCACCCAGCGGATGCTGGCCATGTACAAGAAGAAGGACAAGGCGGGGTGAGCAACCAGCTGGTCGCCCAGCTTCTTGGCTACCTGTGCGGCGTCGGCGGTCTCGTCGGCGTCGGCGCCTACATCTGGGTGGTGCTCAAGCGCCGCCGCTGGCTGAACAGCGCCGGCCTGCTGCTGACCGCCCTGGCCCTGATGCAGCTGTCGCTGCTGATCCAGAAGAACCTCGGCCTCGCCGGCCTGATCCAGGCGGGCCTGGCCGTGGCCCTGCTGCTGGCGGCGGTGATCGTCCAGCTGGTAGCGGCGGTGCGGGCCCGCACGCCCTGGGACGGCAATGAGCGCCGGGGAGGGGACGAGTGACCCTTTCGCCGCTGGAACTGGTCGGAATGATCGGCGCCGTCATTGGCCTTAACATCGGCTGCTTCTATCTGCTGGAAGCCCTGCCCAAATGGCTGCTGGGCTCGCGTCGGACGCCGGCTCTGGCCGGGGTGCTGGCGATCTTCCTGCTGGCGATGGCGGCCGACGTCGCCGTGGCCCTGCGCGCCGGCCCCCAGGCGGCCAACTTCACCTTCCTCGGCCTGCTGCCGCCGGTGATCCTGATGCGGGCGGCCTTGCGGGTCTCGCCGCGCGGGCTGCAGTACGGCCTGCTGGGCGTCGCCGTCGTCGCGGCCGGAGCCATCGTCGCCATCCTGCTCAGGAGCTTGGCCGATAGTCCCCAGAACGGCTGGACCTGGACGCTGATGGCCCTGTTCGTGGCCCTGCCCCTGGCCTTCGCCGGCATGAGCCTGCAACGCATCCTCCGGACGGGGGGCAGCGCATGAGCGGGCCCTGGACGTCCGTCCTGGTTATCGCCGGCTTCGCGGTCGGCGGCCTGCTGCTGTTCTTCCTGGCGCTCAAGGCGGAGGGTCTGCGCAACGCGCTTAATCAGACCTTCCGCATTCCGCTGTTGCTCGGCCTGATCCTGGGTGGCGTCGCGGCCAGCGCCCTCATCCTGACCTCCGGGATCGGCTCATCCATTGCCCTGCCCTTCATGCTCGGCGCCGCCCTGGTCAACCTCAGCGACGCCGCTCGGCCCCGTTGGGTTGGCCCGCTGATGTGGCTCGACGGCGCCGTGCTGCTGGCCCTTTCCTGCCGGGCCTGGCTGCTCGAAGAGCCTCTCTTCGAGGGCTGGGTCCAGTTGCTGGTGGGCCTGCTTCTCTGCAGCGCTGCGCTATGGACCTGCATCGCCGGCCTGATCGTCCTGATACGCCGCTTCCGAACGCCAATGGCCTCTTCTTCCGAGACGGGAACCCCCGCATGACCGCCGACCTTGTCGTCAACTTCGCCGCCGTCGCCTACATCGTCTCGGGCGTCCTGTTCATCCTGGCCCTGCGCGGCCTGTCCAGCCCGGTGACCAGCCAGGCGGGCAACCGCAACGGCATGATCGGCATGGCCATCGCCGTCGGCACCACCCTGCTGGTGCTGTGGAACTCGAAACTGCTCGATCCGGTGACCATCGGCCTGATCCTGGCCGGCGTCGTGGTCGGCGGCGGCATCGGGGCGATCATCGCCCGCCGCGTGGCCATGACCGCCATGCCCCAGCTGGTCGCCGCCTTCCACAGCCTGGTCGGCATGGCCGCCTGCCTGGTCGCCGTCGCCGCCATCTACGCGCCGGAGGCCTACGGCATCGGCACAGCTGAACACATCCACGCCCAGTCGCTGATCGAGCTGGGCGTCGGCCTGGCCATCGGGGCGGTGACCTTCACCGGCTCGGTCATCGCCTTCGCCAAGCTCAACGGCAACATGAGCGGGGCGCCGATCCTGCTGCCGGCCCGCCACCTGCTCAACATCGTGCTCGGCGTCGCCATCGTCGCCCTGGTCGCCTACCTGGTCTACACCGGCGGCCAGGCCAAATGGGCCTTCTGGGCCATCTTCGCCCTCAGCCTGGTCATCGGCGTCACCCTGATCATTCCGATCGGCGGGGCCGACATGCCGGTCGTCGTCTCCATGCTCAACAGCTACTCGGGCTGGGCGGCGGCGGCCCTGGGCTTCACGCTCGAGAACGTCACCCTGATCATCACCGGGGCGCTCGTGGGCAGCTCGGGGGCCATCCTCAGCTACATCATGTGCAAGGCGATGAACCGCAGCTTCATCTCGGTCATCCTCGGCGGCTTCGGGGCCGACGACAGCGCCGCCGCGGCCGGCGGCAAGGTCGAGACCCGCCCCGTCAAGCAGGGCAGCGCCGACGACGCCTCCTTCATCATGAAGAACGCCAGCAAGGTGATCATTGTCCCGGGCTACGGCATGGCCGTCAGCCAGGCCCAGCACGCCCTGCGCGAGATGGGCGACAAGCTGAAGGAGGAGGGCGTCGAGGTGAAGTACGCCATCCACCCGGTCGCCGGCCGCATGCCCGGCCACATGAACGTGCTGCTGGCCGAAGCCAACGTCCCCTATGACGAGGTCTTCGAGCTGGAGGACATCAACAGCGAGTTCTCGACCGCCGACGTCGCCTTCGTCATCGGCGCCAACGACGTCACCAACCCGGCCGCCAAGACCGACCCGACCAGCGCCATCTACGGCATGCCGATCCTCGACGTGGAAAAGGCCCGCACCGTGCTGTTCGTCAAACGCGGCATGTCTTCGGGCTACGCCGGGGTCGAGAACGAGCTGTTCTTCCGCGACAACACCATGATGCTGTTCGGCGACGCCAAGAAGATGGTCGAGGGGATTCTCAAGGGGCTGTAGCCTTCATGCCTGTCATCCTCCGGCCGCGCAGCGGACCGGGGGACCCAAGGCGGCTCCGGCCAAACTTCCGGCTGTTTTCACGGGACAGATGGGTTCCCCGGTTCCCGCTGCGCGGGCCCGGAGAATGACAGCCTGGGGGGAATGACATTGGCGACGGCGCGAAAGCCTTTTCCGACCTGGCTGCGGCTTGGCCTGCTGACCCTGCTGGTCGGTGCGCTCCTCTATGGCTCAGCCGTTGCCTATGTCTTCGCCAATCAGCGGCGCTACCTCTACTACCCCGACCCCAAGCCACAGGTCATCGACCCGGCCGGCCCGGCCATCCAGTCGATCAGCATGCAGACCTCCGACGGCGAGACCCTGGTCGCCTGGTACCTGCCGCCGGCGGACCCGACCCAGCCGGTGATGCTCTACTTCAACGGCAATGGCCTGGGCCTGGCCATCCAGGAGGGCCGCTGGCGGCGCATCGCCGCCCGGGGGGCCGGCTTCTTCGCGGTCGGCTATCGCGGCTACAGCGGCTCGACGGGCACACCGACCGAGAAGGGTCTGCGCATTGACGCCGAGACCGCCTATCGCTGGCTGGCGGCCCGCTACCGCCCCGACCAGATCGTCATTCACGGCTTCAGCCTGGGCTCGGGTCTGGCGGTCAAGCTGGCCTCCGAGCACCCGGCCCGCGCCCTGATCCTGGAGGCCCCCTACGCCAGCGCTGTCGAGGTCGCCCAGAAGCGGATCAGCTGGGCGCCAGTCGGATTGCTGATGCAGGATCGCTACGAGTCCCGCCGCTGGGCCGGCAAGGTGAAGATGCCGGTGCTGATCGCCCACGGCGACCATGACGGCGTCATCCCGATCAGCCAGGGCGAGGCCCTCTATGGCCTGATCAAGGCGCAGCCCAAGCGCTTCATCCGCATGACGGGGTCAGACCACAACACCCTGGTCCGTGACGGCCTCTACGACCGGATCTGGCCGTTCCTTGAGGAGCAGGCCCAGGCTCGATGAATATGTCTAGACATATTCATTTTGGGCCTCGTTGGGGCGGTTCCGCGGGCGATCGCCGCGGCGCGGTCCGATGTAGGCCGATCGACGACAATCGGGCCAACATCCGGCAACAGCCGGCCAACCGTCCGGCCAACGCGCCAAGCCACAATAGCGGCGCTTCGCCCAACCCGGCGGGCACGATTTCGATAATGTTTTCAAAGGCCCAGGGCGTTCGCCGCCCCTTCCCGCCCGGATGCGCGGTATAATGGTTGGCCGCTTCGATAAGCCCCTAGGCCGCAGACGGCTGAGCCTCGCGCTCAAGCAGGGCCAGGATGGCCTCTGACGTGCGGGCCTGGCGCAGCTGGGCGCGCAGTTCGGACTGGCGCATCAGGCGCGAGACCCGGGCCAGGGCGCGCAGGTGCTCGGCGCCGGCGTCGGCCGCGGGGGCCAGCAGGGCGAACAGCAGGTCGACCTTGGCGCCGTCGACGGCCTCATAGGCGATCGGGGTCTCCAGGCGCACGAACAGGGCCCGCATCTGGTCCAGGCCTTCGATGCGGGCGTGCGGCACGGCCACGCCGTGGCCGACGCCGGTCGAACCGGCCGCCTCGCGCTCCAGAAGGGCGTCGAGCACCGCCGCCTGGTCGAGGCCCCAGGTGCGGGCCGCGACGTCGGCGATGACGGAGAGAACCTGGCGCTTTGACCCACCACTCGCCCGGGGGACGATGGCGCGGGCCTCAAGCAATTGACCGATGTTCATGTGTGCGGAACTTGGAAAGGGTTGAACCTGGGCGAGACGAACAGCGCCAGCGGGGTCCTACCCCTTGGCGCCCGAACCGTTCCTGGCGCGACTGGTGCGTTCAGGATCGATCCAGCCGATATTGCCGTCGGCCCGACGGTAGACGACGGACAATCCGCCGTGAGCGGCGTTCCTAAACACAATTGTTTGCGATTCAGTCAAGTCCAGTTCCATAACCGCCCCCGAAACGGTCAAAGTTTTCATCTCAGTGTCATTTTCGGCAATGACCATGGCGCTCGGCGCGCCATTCGACGTCGGTTCTTCCGCGTCCCAGTCGATGTCGTCACCGGAATCATCGGGCGAGCGCAGGGTCGTGTAGGTGGCGCGCTCCTCCTGTTTGGCGTTGGCGGCCGGGCTGTGGTCCTTCAGCCGTTTCTTGTAGCGGCGCACCCGGGTCTCGATCTTGCCAAGCGCGTCGGTGAAGGCGGCATGGGCGTCACCGCCGGCCCCGTGGCTCTGCAGGCGCTGCCCGGAGTCCAGGGCGAGGGCGCAATCGACACGGAACCCATGGCCCGCGCGGCTGACCGTCACGTCGGCGGCGCCGCCGCGATCGAAGTACCTGCCAATGCTGTTGGAGAGATCGTCGGTGATGCGGTCCCGCAGGGCCGCGCCGACATCGACTTGTTTGCCAGCGACTTGGATTTGCATACGGACTAGAACGCGCCCGCCTCCGGATGGTGTCAAGAAAACCGAAGGGACCTCCCCCTTTTGTGACGTCACCCTTCAGGCGCCCATCAGCCGGTCCGCCATCTCGATCAGTTTCTCGACGCCTTCGATGGCCACCCGGCCGCCGATGAACAGCAGGCCCAGGCTCAGGGCGCTGATGGCGTAGGCCAGCAGGGCGAGGATGCCGTCCCGCTGGATCATCGCCAGGCCGAAGATGGCGATGGCCGCCGCCGGGGCCATGTTGCCCAGCGGAATCGGCAGGATCAGCACCAGCGACAGCAGGAAACAGACAAAGGCGATGACCCGGTCGCCGACCGGCCCGAACAGGAAGGTCAGGCGCGGGCGCGAGACCTTCTCCACCTTCCGCAGCCAGGGGATCAGCTTCTCGAAGGCGTCGGCCATGTGCTGCCGTTTGAGCGGCCGCTCGTCGATGAAGTTGGGCAGCCAGGGGCCGCGCACCCCGAAGATCATCTGCGGCGTCATCAACACCAGGGGGAAGCCGAGGAAGGTCGAGGCCCCGGGCGGCATCGGCAGCCAGTTGGGGGCGGCGAAGACGAAGAACATCGCCCCGAAGGCGCGGTGGCCCAGCCGGTGGATGATCTCGCCCAGCGTGACCCGCGGGTCGTCGTCGGCGGCGATTTCGCTCATCACCTGCGAGAGGGTGAGTTTGCGTTCCTGGTAGTGATCGTCCATCCGGCCTCCGGGCGTCACAACGCCCGCGCGCCGGGAAGGGTCCTAGACCGCGGCCCTCAGCGCCCTGCGGCGTTCCACCGACGAAGGAATACGCATCGCCTCGCGGTACTTGGCCACCGTGCGGCGGGCGATGTCCACCCCGGCCTCTTTCAGGATGTCGACGATGGTGTCGTCGGAATGCACCTCGGCCTCGTTGCGTTCGGTCTCGATCAGCTGGCGGATGCGGTGGCGCACGCTCTCGGCCGAGTGGGCCTCGCCGCCGCTGCTGTTGGCGATCGAGGCGGTGAAGAAAAACTTCAGCTCGAACAGGCCGCGCGGGGTGGCGATGTATTTGTTGCTGGTCACCCGGCTGACGGTCGACTCATGCATGCCGATGGCGTCGGCCACCGTCTTCAGGTTCAGCGGCCGCAGGTGCTGCACGCCGTAGGCCAAAAAGCCGTCCTGCTGGCGGACGATCTCGGATGCCACCTTGAGGATGGTGCGGGCCCGCTGGTCCAGGCTGCGGACCAGCCAGCTGGCGCTGGCCATGCAGTCGCTCAGGAAGGCCTTGTCGGCCTCGGTGCGCGCGCCGCCGCTGACCCGGGCATGGTAGCGCTGGTCGACCAGCACCCGGGGCAGGGTGTCGGTGTTCAGTTCGACGTGCCACAGCCCGCCCGGTCCCTCGCGGACATAGACGTCTGGCGAAACGGGATGGGCCGGCTCGCCGCCGAAGGCCGCGCCCGGGCGGGGAGTGAGGGCCTTCAGCTCGGCGATCATGTCGCGCAGGTCTTCGTCGTCGACGCCGCAGACCTTCTTCAGGCCCGCCATGTCGCGCCGGGCCAGCAGGTCGAGGTTGGCCAGCAGGGCGTCCATGGCCGGATCCAGCCGGTCCTTCTCGCGCAGCTGCAGCGACAGGCATTCGCGCACATCACGGGCCATGACCCCGGTCGGCTCGAAGCCGTGCAGGACGCTCAAGACCCCCTCGACGAAGGGCAGGCCGCAGCCCAGCCGCTCGCTGATCTCGACGAGATCGGCGCGCAGGTAGCCGCCCTCGTCGACCGCGTCGATCAGCACGGCGGCGACGCCGCGCTCGGCTTCGCTCAAGCCGGCGACGGCCAGCTGATCATGCAGATGTTCGCTGAGGGTCTTCTCCTTGGAGAGGCGGCCCTCGAAATCGTCTTCGCTCTCGAAACTGCCGCCCTTGCCGGCGCGCGACCAGTCGATGGCCCCGCCGCCGTCGCCGGCTTCGCCGCCATCATGCTCGCGGGAGTCGCGTTCGCCGGGGCTGACGTCGTCCTGGCCGCCGTCCATGTCGGCGGTGGCGGCGCTGTCGGGCATCTCGTCGGAGGCGGTTTCGGCGCGGTCGACCTTGGGGGCGTCCTGCTCGGTCTCGGGCTCGCTGTCCCGCTGCAGCAGCGGGTTGCGCTCCAGTTCGGCCTCGACGAAGGCCTCCAGCTCCAGGTTCGACAGCTGCAGCAGCTTGATCGCCTGCTGCAGCTGGGGGGTGATGACCAGCCCCTGGCCTTGCCGGAGTTCAAGTCTCGGACCGAGCGACAAAGATCAGCCCTCCCGAGCCGCGCGTGAATGGAATGCGCAGCTTTGGGGCCGGTTGGTTAACAGGCCGCTTAAACCGGCGCCCTTCTTGCAAGGATCGCCGTCAGTCCCCGCGCTTGGCCGCCGTCACCTGGGTGACGATCTCGTCGGGCAGGCTGTAGGGCAGGGGGCGGGCGAAGCGGCCACGCGGGTCCATCAGATAGACCACCGTCGAATGGTCCATGGTGTAGTCGGGGCCTTCGCCGACCTTGTTGGCCACCGCCTTGTAGGCCTTCACCGCCTTGTCGACCTCCTCTTGCGTCCCCGTCAGGCCCAGGGTGCCGGCCGGCGCGCCGTTGGCCTCCAGCCAGTCGGCGATCGCCTTCGGCCGATCGCGGCCTGGATCGATGGAGATGAAGACGATCCGCACGTCCTCGCCCTTGGTCCCCAGCTGGTCCTTGACCCGAATAAGGTTCTGCAGCGTTCCAGGGCAGATGTCGGGGCAGTAGGTGAAGCCGAAGAAGACCATGTTCCACTGGCCGTTCAGCACCTTTTCCGTCACCGGCCGGCCGGTCTGGTCGACCAGGCTGAACGGCCCGCCGACGTCGGCGACCGTCGCCTTGGGCCGGAAGGCCCCGGCGCTGAATGCCAGGACCAGCACCACGGCCAGGCCAAGGGCCACGGCGCCCCAGAGGATTATGCGGGTTCGGGTCATCTTTCCTCCCAGGGGGGCGCGGGGCAGGGTGGCGCTTGGCCCGGATTTGGGTGCATCTTCCGCCGCATGACGATCCTCTCGCCCCTGTCGCCGGACGCCGACAAGCGCGGCCTCGATAAGCCGGGGGACGACAGCGCGCAAGCCGCCGCCCCCAGCCCCTGGGATTTCCGCGGCAGCCGCCGGGCCCGCCTGCGCATCCGCACCCTGGTCACCGTCCGCTGGCTGACGGTGGTCGGCCAGCTGGCGACGGTGGCTTTCGTCGGCCTGGTCCTGAAGTTCGAGTTCCCGTGGGTCGCCTGCGTGACCCTGATTGCCCTGTCGGCCTGGATGAACGTCCTGGTCCACCTGGCCTCGACCTCGACCCAACGCCAGGCAGCCGACTGGGAGGCCACCGCCCAGCTCGGCTTCGACATCCTGCAGCTGGCCGGCATGCTCTATCTGACCGGCGGCACCATCAATCCCTTCTCGCTCTTGATCATCGCCCCGGTGGTGCTGGCGGCGGCCACCCTGCCGCTGCGCCATGTGCTCGGACTGGCGCTGCTGGCCATCGCCTGCATCGTCGTGCTGTCGATGACTTCCCTGCCGCTGCCGGCCCCCGAGGCCCTGGTGCGCGAGGTGCCGCTGGTCAACCGCATCGGCAACGTCATGAGCCGCATCCTCGGCATCGCCTTCTGCGCCGGCTACGCCTGGCAGGCGGCCAGCGAGGCGGCGCGCATGGAGCTGGCGCTCGACACCACCAATGCCGTGCTGGCCCGCGAGCAGCGGCTCTCGGCCCTGGGGGCCCTGGCGGCGGCGGCGGCGCATGAGCTGGGCACGCCGCTGGCCACCATCTCCATCGTCGCCAAGGAAATGGCCCGCGGCGCCGCCGAGGGCACGCCGGCCAAGGAGGACGCCGACCTGCTGGTCAGCCAGGCCGAGCGCTGCCGCGACATCCTGCGCCGGCTCACCGCCGACCCGGACGCCACCGACGACGTGCACGGCCATATGAGCCTGGGCCAGCTGGTCGAGGAAGCCGTCGCCCCCCACACCAAGGAGCCGGAGGTCCGGGTCGAGGCGGTGATCAGCGGCCCGCGCGGCGAGGATCCGCCCGACGTCCGCCGCCTGCCGGAGGTGCTGCACGCCCTGACCAGCTTCGTCGAGAACGCCGTCGATTTCGCCCGCTCCGAAGTGCTGATCACCGCCCGTTTCGACGACCGCAACATCACCCTGGAGGTCAAGGACGACGGTCCGGGCTTCTCGCCCGACATCCTCGCCAAGCTCGGCGAGCCCTATGTCACCAGCCGTCCGGGGGCGGAGGGATCGCGCAGTGGCCACATCGGCATGGGGCTGGGCTTCTTCATTTCGAAGACCCTGATGGAACGAACCGGAGGGGTGGTGACGTTTCGCAATGGTAAGGCCGGCGGTGCGGTGGTCACGGTCCGTTGGCCGCGGGAGGCCCTCGAGGCGCGTGTCGACGGGTAGCGCTTGGTTGAGCGTTGCTCGCCTGCAGGTTTAATGCGCCTATGTTGGGTAGGGGATTCGGATTTGTGGGAGCTGCCTGAACACCATGACAGACGTTTCCGACACCATCGCCGCGCTCGGCGACAAGAGCCTGCTGATCCTCGATGACGATGCGCCGCTGCGCACCCGCCTTGGGCGAGCCCTGGAGCAGCGCGGCTTCGAGGTGACCCTGGCCGGCAGCGTCGCCGAGGGCGTCGCCGCGGCCCGCAACCACCCGCCGGCCTTCGCGGTCATCGACCTGAAGCTGGACGACGGCTCGGGGTTGAAGGCGGTGGAAACCATCCGCGAGGTGCGGCCCGAGTCCCGCGTGGTCATGCTGACCGGCTACGGCAACATCGCCACCGCCGTGGCGGCGGTGAAGGCCGGGGCCATCGACTACCTGGCCAAGCCGGCCGACGCCGATGACGTGGTCCGCGCCCTGATGGCCCAGGCCGGCGAAAACCCCAGCCCGCCCGAAAAACCGATGAGCGCCGACCGGGTGCGCTGGGAGCACATCCAGCGGGTCTACGAACTGTGCAACCACAACGTCTCGGAAACCGCGCGACGCCTGTCGATGCACCGGCGGACGCTGCAACGGATTTTGGCCAAACGGGCGCCGAAGTAGCGATCAGATTGGCGCAACAACCTCCCTCCCCGAATGGGGAGGGCAGACGCGCGGTACGCGCGTCGGGTGGGGCAGTCGGTCACCAAGCCCGAGGACTGGCCCTCAAAGCCTCGTAGATGGCGTCCACGACGCTGGGCATATGTTGGTCGAGGGTCCGGTTCTGAATCCGCAGCACGGTGAACCCCTCGCGCTGCAATACATCATCCCGGATCGTGTCATGGGCCTGCTGAGTTTCCGCCCCGTGGCTCGGCCCATCAAGTTCAATGACCAACTTCCGGCTTAGGCAGACAAAATCCAAAAAGTAACCGTGGAACGGCGCCTGCCGCCGGAAGTGGAAACCCTCCTTCCGGAGTGTCCGCAACCAACCCCACATGCGCGCTTCATGGCGCGTCATGTTGGACCGCAGCTCTCTGGCCCGTTCGACTGGTGGCCTGAATTGTCTCTCTGTCATACCGACTGCCCCACCCGGCGAGGCTCCGCCTCGCCTGCCCTCCCCATTCGGGGAGGGAGGTTATCCGTGCTTCGCCCCGTCTACTGCGTCGCCCCCGCCCGCATCGCCGCCAGACGCCCGAACGCCAGGGTCAGCGCCTTCCGCCGCGCCGCGACCAGCGGTTCATAGGCCGCGTCCCGCACCACCGCGCCGCCGAACCCATCGGCGACGATCAGCCCCGGCTCCTCGGGGAGCAGGTCCTGCGGAAACTCCGGCCCGACGGCGAAGTAGAAGGCGTCGCAGTAGGGCAGGTACTCCCCCCATTTGCGGTCACACAGATAGTCCTCCGGGCTCGACTTGACCTCGACGATGACGATCTCGCCCTTCGGCCCCAGCGCCATCAGGTCGGCCCGCCGTCCGTTCGGCAGCCCGACCTCGGCCAGCGGCGCATAGCCCATCGCCGCCACCAGCCGCGCGGCCCCGCGGGTGACCGCCGAGGTGGTCTCCGGGCGGCTTAGGGTGATGAGGGTGAGGACGGCCTCCATGGCCGCAATCTATGTTCCGGTTTCGTTCGTGGTCAAGTCTTGCGGCTTCATGGGCGGGTAAGGCCGCGGCGTCAAATTTGTCCCATGCGACTTTTCCTCTGTGTCTGCTGCGCTTTGCTGTTGATTGCCTGCCGCCCGGATCGGTCGATCGACGTCAGAGAGCCGGCTCGGCCAGAGCAGGAGCGGACTGTGAAGTCCGCCGCCTTCCAGCGCGACCTGCTGGAAACATTGTCGAGGCCGGATCGGCTGTCGTGGCATCTCCGCCGGGCGTCGGCGACGGGCCCGAGCGACATCACCGGAGATTTTGTCAACTTCCTCGGCGATCCGGACGCGCGGTTCTGCCTGTCTTCTCACGAGGAGAAGCAGGCGCACAAAGATATGGAGATCGTTGGCTACCTTCCACCGCGGACGCCGGAGGAAAGGGCGCGGCATACCCAGGAGGTCCGCGCGATCATCTACCATTGCGGGATCCGGCTGTTCATCAACCGCGACCAGGGACGACCGATCTACACGGCGGTTTTCAACGTCCTGCCGCATGGCCGCGAGGTCGAGACCAGGGAGATATCCAACGGCCGC
This sequence comes from Caulobacter sp. GW821-FHT11A05, assembly GCF_058809015.1. Lineage (NCBI taxonomy): Bacteria > Pseudomonadati > Pseudomonadota > Alphaproteobacteria > Caulobacterales > Caulobacteraceae > Caulobacter > Caulobacter sp. GW821-FHT11A05. The sequence continues at coordinate 96,867 of NZ_JBXASF010000013.1, forward strand.
GCGCGGTTGCGGCTGGTGATGTTGCCCCGATTGCCGGTCGCCCGCTTTTCGTGGGAAGCCGCCCGGTCGGTCGGGGGGACGACAGCGCCGGCCAGGCCGGAGCGCCTGATCGAGGGCATGACCCTACCCGTGGCCCCGGACTTCTCGTCAATACCCGGCGATCTCGCGACGATTGCGGGGCTTGGGCACCGCCTCGACTTTCTGGAAAGTCTTGCCGGCCTGACGCCGACGCCGCTTGGCCTTCACGACCATCCGGAGCCATGGCCAGGGATTGTTCCTCGGCGCCAGCTTCCGATGACGGACATAACGGACCGGGTGGTCGGCGTCGGTACAGCGCCATGGAGCGGCCTGTCCGTCGAGGACAAGCAGGGTGCGCTGGCGACCCACATGATCCGCATGACCCCGGAGAGGGCCCGCCGTCTGGAGGAGGGGTTCAGGCAACGCGGCGCGCTGCAACTGTTCGTCCAGGTGGAGGCGGATCGAACCCGCTTTGTCGCCGTCTATGGCGTGGCCGGCAGGAGGGGAGCCCAACGGCTGTCCCCCGTGCGGCGCGGACAGGTTGAACTGACGGTCGTCATGACAGACACCGTCGACCCCCAGGTCCTGGCGAAGATCGCGCCGACTCTTGCAGGACAGGCCTTGGCTGAGCGGCCCTAAGCCGGCGGCTGCTTCGGCATCTCCAGCTTGGCCGTGTTGTAGCCCAGCGCCTTGATCCTGGCGATCGCCGCCGCCTTGGCCGCCGGGGCCATCACCGCCTTGCGTGACATCAGCCAGACATAGTTGCCGCCGGGCGTGGCCATGATCGCCCAGCTGTTGTCGCCGGCGCAGTCGAGGATCCAGTACTCCTGGTTCACCAGCCCGAAGAACTTGGCCTTGAACTTGGCGTTGCCCGAGCCCGGCACGATCTGGCCCTCGGCCTTCCACACCTTGGCGGCGCCCGAGGGCGAGCCCTTCCGGCAGGTCTGGGTCATCAGGTACTTGCCGCCGGCCGCCGAGGTGAACTGGCTGGTCGGCGCCTGGCAGTCCTTCTGGTTGCCGTTCGGGGTGCGGGCCACCTCGTACCAGGTCCCCGAATAGAAGGCGGTCGAGATCGGATGGGCGGGCTGCGGGGCGGCGGCTGCCGCGGGCAGGGCGGCCAGCGCCAGGGCGCCGGCGAGAACGAAAGCTGTCTTCATGCGGTGCAATCTAGAGCCTTGATGCAAAAAGAAAACGCCCCGGGTTTCCCCGAGGCGCTCACAGTCTGTTTCTGGCCTTTGGAGGCGGTAAGCGCTACTCAGCGGCGATGCTGATCGGCTTGCCCTTGTCCTTGAAGTTGATCTCCTGGAGGTAGCGGATGCCGTCCTCGGCGATGTCGTCGCCGACCATCCGGTCGCCTTCCAGCTTCAGCTCTTCCAGGTCGACATACATGCCGTAGAAGGCCTTGGTGCGCTCGGTGATGATGCCGGCGTTGAGCAGGGTCTTGACCAGGACGCGGAAGATGTTGGTCTGCTCTTTCATGTTCTCGCGACGCTGGTCGTCGGTCATGATCTGGGCGAACTCGGCGATGACCTTTTCCGGGTCGAGGCCGAAGGACTCATAGAGGTCCTTCTGCTGGGTCGGGCCGACCAGGTTGAACAGCACCGCCTGGAAGCAGTGGGCCGCCCAGTCCTCGATGATGGCGTGCTCTTCGGGGGAGAGCTTGGGCACGGTGCGGTCGGCCCAGATCTTCCCGAACTTGTGGTGGAAGGCCTCGTCGGTCATCACCAGCTGCAGCAGCTTCTTGCCGAGCGGGTCGTTGATGGCGTTGTACAGGCTGGCGAAGGCGCCCATGGCCAGGCCCTCGACCAGCATCTGCATGCCGATGATCTTCTTGTAAACTTCCGGCGCGTCGATGATCTCGACCAGCAGGGCCTTCAGGGTCGGGCCGCATTCCACGGGGCGGCCCCAGCGGGCCTTGATGTACTTGGCGAAGGCGGTGACGTGGCGGGCCTCTTCGCGGGTCTGGTTGGCGGCGTATTCCTGCGCCCCCTGGTCCTTCAGCACATGGCAGAGGCTGGCCGACAGGTTCAGCGCGCCCTGCTCGCCGTGCAGGATGGAGGAGAAGATCCGCAGGGTGCTTTCGTTGATGAAGCGGGTGCGGGTCTTGGGGTCCGACAGGTGGTTGGAGACATAGTCGGTCTGCAGGGCGACGACGAAGTCCTCGGGAACGAGCGGCTCGTTCTCCATGTCGAAGGGCTCGTCGAAGTCGATGTAGGCCTTGTCCAGCGGATCCCAGAAGTGGTCGTGGGTGGCGCTGATGATCTTGTCGAAGGCGGTCGAGCGGTTGTTGTAGCGGTCGAGTTCGAGCATCGACTCGAAGTCGTTCGGCGCCACCGCGTCGTACATGGCGTCCTTGGTGATGTTCTTGTCGGTCATCAGCTTCATCCTCCGGCCAAAAGGGGCGCCGACCCTGTGCCGGGTCTTAGCAATGTGAACACTGTCAACTTACCGCCGAAGCGTCAAGAAAAAATGACGGAGGCGTCACCTTTGGTGAATGGGCGCTAAACCGGTCGCAGCTTGCGACACCCCTGCGGTCAATCATCCATCGCCGGAGCCGTTCACGACCGCCGACGCCTTGCGCGGCAAGGCCTCATCCGCATACTCCCGCGCCATAAGAAGAGGAGCGCGTCATGAGCGAAGAGCAGGTTTTCCCGGTTCCGGCCGAATGGGCCGCCCGGGCGCACATGGACGCCGCCGGCTACGAGGCCGCCTGGGAGGCGGTGGAGCACAACCCCGACGCCTTCTGGGCCAGCGTCGCCGGCCGTCTCGACTGGATGACCCCGCCGACCAAGATGAAGGACGTCTCCTTCGACAAGGCCGACTTCCGCATCCGCTGGTTCGAGGACGGTGTGCTCAACGTCAGCACAAGTTGTCTCGACCGCCACCTGCCGCACCGCGCCGATGACGTCGCCATCATCTGGGAAGGCGACGACCCCAAGGACTCCAGGAAGATCACCTACGGCGAGGCTCATGCCGAGGTCTGCCGCATGGCCAACGTCCTCAAGGATCTGGGTGTCAGGAAGGGCGACCGGGTCACCATCTACCTGCCGATGATCGCCGAGGCGGCCTACGCCATGCTGGCCTGCGCCCGCATCGGCGCGGTGCATTCCGTCATCTTCGGCGGCTTCTCGCCCGACAGCATCGCCGGCCGCATCCAGGACTGCGACAGCCGCTTCGTGATCACCGCCGACGAGGGGCTGCGCGGCGGCCGGACCGTGCCGCTGAAGATGAACGTCGACCTGGCCCTGACCAGCTGTCCCAAGGTCGAAAAGGTGCTGGTCGTCCGCCGCACCGGCGCCAAATGGCTGAGCCACGACGGCCGCGACGTCGCCTATGAGCCGCTGCGCGACAAGGCCTCGACGGACTGCGCGCCCGAACCGATGAACGCCGAGGACCCGCTGTTCATCCTCTACACCTCCGGTTCGACGGGGAAGCCCAAGGGCGTGCTACACACCACCGGCGGCTACCTGGCCTGGGCCAGCTGGACCCATGAGCTGGTCTTCGACTACCGGCCGGGCGAGATCTTCTGGTGCACCGCCGACGTCGGCTGGGTCACCGGCCACAGCTACATCGTCTACGGCCCGCTCTCCAACGCGGCGACGACCCTGATCTTCGAGGGCGTACCCAACTACCCGACCGTCTCCCGCTTCTGGGAGGTGATCGACAAGCATCAGGTCGAGATCTTCTACACCGCCCCCACCGCCCTGCGGGCCCTGATGCGCGACGGCGAAGAGCCCGTGAAGAAGACGTCCCGCAAATCCCTGCGCCTGCTGGGCAGCGTCGGCGAGCCGATCAATCCGGAAGCCTGGCTCTGGTACCACCGCGTGGTTGGCGAGGGCCGCTGCCCGATCATCGACACCTGGTGGCAGACCGAGACCGGCGCCTGCCTGGTCAGCCCCCTGCCGGGCGCCACGGCCCTCAAACCCGGCTCGGCCAGCAAGCCCCTGCCGGGGGTCAAGCTGCAGCTGGTCGACGCCGAGGGTGCGGTTCTGGAGGGCGCGGTCAGCGGCAACCTCTGCATCACTGACAGCTGGCCGGGCCAGATGCGCACCGTCTACGGCGACCACCAGCGCTTCTTCGACACCTATTTCGCCACCTACCCGGGCAAATACTTCACCGGCGACGGCTGCCGCCGCGACGAGGACGGCTACTACTGGATCACCGGCCGGGTCGACGACGTCATCAACGTCTCCGGCCACCGGCTGGGCACCGCCGAGATCGAAAGCGCCCTGGTCGCCCACCACGACGTCGCCGAGGCCGCCGTCGTCGGCCGGCCGCACGATGTGAAGGGCCAGGGCATCTACGCCTATGTCACCCTCAACGCCGGCGTCGCCGCCAGCGAGGAGCTGCGCAAGGCCCTGGTGCTCTGGGTCCGCAAGGAGATCGGCCCCTTCGCCGCCCCCGACGCCATCCAGTGGGCCCCGGGCCTGCCCAAGACCCGCTCGGGCAAGATCATGCGCCGCATCCTGCGCAAGGTGGCCGAGGGCGACGTCTCCAACCTCGGCGACACCACCACCCTGGCCGACCCCAGCGTCGTCGACGACCTGGTGAACAACCGCATCGCCTAGGCCGCGCCGACGCCGCCCCTTCCCACGGCGTCAAAAGGGGCTAGCGTGATAACCATGTGGGTTGCGCTGTTCATCGCGGTCGCCGCGACCGGCGTCTTCGCGGAGGTTTCCCCCGATCCCGGCGGCACGGCCGGGATCGTGCGCGGCCGTGTCGACATCGAGGCCCCGCCGGCCGTGGTCTGGAGCGTCATCCTCGACTGCCGGCGGGCCCGCCGCATGGCCCCCAACGTCAAGAGCTGCAAGGTCCTCGACCGCGCCGACGACGGCAGCTGGGACGTCCGCGAGATGGTCGTCGCCCCGCCGCTGGTCCCCAAGGTCCGCTCGGTGTTCCGCTCCAGCTACGATCCGGTCCGGCGCATCACCTTCAAATGCACCGGCGGCGACGTGAAGCTGTGCGAGGGCGAGTGGCGCCTGACGCCCCTGCCAAGCGGCGGCACCCGGGTGGCCTACACCAACCGCGCCTCCTCGCCCTACCCGGCCATACCGGCCGGTCTGACCCGCGACGCCATGAAGAACGACATGGTCCGGGCCCTGAAAGCCCTGCGCAAGGAATGTTTGGCAGTCGCTGCTGAGTAGGGGCGATCAACCGCGCCACGGTCCGCCCGGCGGCCCCCAACCCCAGACCGGCATCGGCGCCCCCTCCGGCGGCGCCTCGACCCCCGGCTGGGAATTGATCACCGCCAGCCGCGTCCCCCATTCCAGATAGCCGACCAGGGCGGCGCGGAACTCCGGGTCGTCCGGCAGGCCGGCCTCGTCGACCGTCTCCAGCATCAGGGCGATCCATCGCCGCCGCTGGGTCTCGGTCAGGCTGCGACCCAGGTGGCGGGCGATCATGGCGGCATGCGAGCCGCCGCCGGCGGAATAGGCCGCCGGGCCGCCGAACACCTCGTCGACGAAGGCCGCCACATGCTCGGCGTGGCGCGGGTCCATGCCGGCGAACACCGGGGCCAGCACCGGGTCGGCCGGGACCTTGTCGTAGAAGCGCCGGGTCAGGCCGCGCAGGGCCTCCGCCCCGCCCAGCCATGCCGACAGAGTCGGGATATCCTCGTCGCTCATCGCCGCCTCCGCATCGCCTTCGAAACAATTGGCGACAGGGATTGGTTTGCGCCAGGGCCAAGGCTCGCTAAATCAGCGCCATGTTCGACGCCGTCATCTTCGACGCCGACGGGGTCCTGCTGGACTCCGAGGTCATCTACCACGTCATCGAGTTGGAGGTGCTGGGCGGCTACGGCCTCTCCTACGACCCCCACGACTATCGCAGCCGCTTCATGGGCATGCACGAGCGCACCTATGTCGCCGCCCTCGACGCCGAGCACCGCGGCCGGCTCGGCAGCCCCCTGCCCGAGGACTACCTGCGCACCGTCCGCTCGCTCAGCCGCGTCGCCTGCGACGAGCGGCTGGAGTGTGTCGTCGGGGCTCACGCCGCCGTTGAGGCCGTGGCGCTGCCCCGCGCCGTCGCCAGCAGTTCGGACGAGGACGCCCTGCACCGCAAGCTGGCCAAGGTCGGGCTGGAGGCCCTGTTCGCACCCCACATCTACTCGGCCGACCGCGTCGCCCACGGCAAGCCACATCCCGACATCTTCCTGCACGCCGCCGCCAAGCTGGAGGTCGATCCGGCCCGGTCCCTGGCCATCGAAGACAGCGTCAACGGCGTCACCGCCGCCAGGGCCGCCGGCATGACCGTCTGGGGCTTCACCGGCGGCGGGCATCTGGACGAGCGGGCGGACGCTGGGCTGCTGGGCGCGGGGGCGGAGCGGGTGGTGACGAGTTGGGAAGAGGCGCGGGCGCTGTTTCTGTCCCTGTAGCTGTCATCCTCCGGCGCCCGCAGGGCGACCGGGGGACCCATCTGTCCGCGTGAAAGCCGCCGGGAGTCATTCCAGAGCCGCCATGGGTCCCCCGGTCCGCTACGCGGCCGGAGGATGACAGAAGATGGGAGCCCGGACATCTCGCAAACATTGACCATGCGCGCCCCAGCGCCTAATCGCCCCGGCATGTTTGAAGGTCTCTCCCATCTCGCCCGCGACGCCAAGGCCTGGCCGTTCGAACAGGCCCGCAACCTGCTCGCCCGCACCCTGCGCATCCGCCTGTCCGACCCAGAGCGCGACCTCGCCGTCACCCTGATCAATTCGGGCAAGACCGCCGAGGCGGTCGCCACCTTCCCGGCCCTGGCCAAACCCGTCATCCTCGAGACCGGCTATGGCCCCTCCGGCCTGCCGCACCTGGGCACCTTCCAGGAGGTGGCGCGCACCACCATGGTCCGCGCCGCCTTTCGCTCGCTGACCGACGACGCCATCCCCACGCGCCTGATCAGCTTCAGCGACGACATGGACGGCCTGCGCAAGATCGCCCCCAACCTGCCTAACCAGGCCATGCTGACCGAGGACATGGGCAAGCCCCTGACCGTCGTCCGCGACCCCTTCGGCACCCACGAGAGTTTCGGGGCCCACAACAACGCCCGTCTGCAGGCCTTCCTCGACAACTTCGGCTTCGACTACGAGTTCGTCAGCTCGACCGCCTGCTACAGGGGCGGCGTCTTCGACAAGACCCTGCTGGTCGCCCTCGAACGTTTCGACGCCATCCAGAAGGTCATGCTGCCGACGCTCGGCGAAGAGCGCCGCGCCACCTACTCGCCCTTCCTGCCGATCAGCCCCAAGACCGGCCGTGTGCTGCAGGTCCCGACCCTGGAGCGCAACCTCGACAAGGGGACCATCGTCTTCCTCGACGAGGACGGCGAGCGCACCGAAGTCCCGGTCACCGGCGGCCATGTGAAGATGCAGTGGAAGCCCGACTGGGCCCTGCGCTGGACGGCGCTCGAGATCGACTACGAGATGAGCGGCAAGGACCTGATCGACTCGGTCAAGGCCTCCAACCAGATCTGCAAGGCGCTCGGCGGCGTGCCGCCCGAGGGCTTCAACTACGAACTGTTCCTCGACGAACAGGGCCAGAAGATTTCCAAGACCAAGGGCAACGGCCTGACCATGGACGAGTGGCTGCTGTTCGGCACGCCCGAGAGCCTGGCCTACTACATCTTCCAGAGCCCCAAGTCGGCCAAGCGCCTGCACCGCGACGTGGTGCCCAAGGCCGCCGACGAATACCTGCAGCAGCTCGACGCCTACCAGCGCCAGGAGCCGGCCCAGCAGATCAACAACCCGGTCTGGCACATCCACGGCGGCCGCCCGCCGCAGGAGGGCTCGCCGGTCAGCTTCAGCCTGCTCCTGAACCTGGTTTCGGCCGCCGACGCCCAGGACAAGGACGTGCTGTGGGGCTTCCTGAGCCGCTACATTCCGGGCGCGACCCCGGAAAACCAGCCCCTGCTCGACACCCTGGCCGGCTACGCCGTCGCCTACTACGAAGACCAGATCAAGCCGAACAAGGCCTTCCGCGCGCCTTCCGACAAGGAACGCGCCGCCATCCTCGACCTGCGCGCCCGGCTGGCCGCCCTGCCGTCGGACTGCCAGGACGCCGAACTGATCCAGAACGAGGTCTACTCGGCCGGCAACGACGCCGGGTTTGAGCCCCTGCGGTCGTGGTTCCAGGCGCTGTATGAGGTGTTGCTGGGCCAGAGCCAGGGGCCGAGGTTCGGCTCCTTCGCCGCCATCTTCGGCCTCCCTCGCACCATCGCCCTGATCGACGAGAAACTCGCCGGCTGAGCTGAGGGCGTTTCGCTCTCCCCCATGCAATGGGGGAGTGGCTTTGGCGAGCGCTGCAAGCGAGCCAAACCGAGGGGGTCCCCACCGGCGGTGCAAGGCTAGTTCTGAAACGCCGGCGCGGCCCCGCCTCCTGGTCCGTCGCTCACGCTCCGAACCGTCCTCCGCCCCCTCGCGGGGGCGGAGAGCGAAACGCCGTCAGGTATCGGTTGTCGCCATCCCCGACCCACGCCAAGTTCGGCCCATGCCGCCCGTGAAGAAAAAACCCGCCCGCAAACGCCTCTCCCCCACGGAGCGCGCTCGCGTCGACGAGCTCTTCGCCCGCTTCTCCACCCTGTCGGAAAACCCCAAGACCGAGCTCGTCTTCAGCGACCCCTTCACCCTGGTCGTCGCCGTCGCCCTCTCGGCCCAGGCCACCGACGTCCAGGTCAACAAGGCCACCGCCAAGCTGTTCGCCGTCGCCAACACGCCCCAGCAGATTTACGACCTCGGCGTCGACGGCCTGATCCCCTACATCAACTCGATCGGCCTGTTCCGGAACAAGGCCAAGAACGTCATCGAGCTCTCCCGCATCATCCTCACCCAGCACGGCGGCCAGACCCCGCTGAACCGGGAAGCCCTGCAGGCCCTGCCCGGCGTCGGCCGCAAGACCGCCTCGGTGGTCCTCAACGAACTCGACATTGAACCGGCCATCGCCGTCGACACCCACGTCTTCCGCGTCTCCCACCGGCTGAAACTGTCGATGGGCAAGACCCCCGACGCCGTCGAGGCCGACCTGATGGCCATCGTGCCGGCGCCCTACCTGACCCGAGCCCACCACTGGTTGATCCTGCACGGCCGCTACGTCTGCCTGGCCCGCAAGCCCAAATGCCCCGAATGCCAGGTCGCCGACCTCTGCCCGTCGCGCGAACTGTTCATGGGAGGGTGACTGTCCTCCGGCGCAGCCGGATGACTGTCACCGTCGGACCGCGCCCACGGTGACAGTCACGCTGCGCGAGACAGTCACCGTGCCTCCAACGCCGCCCGTACCGCCGCCCCGAACCGTCCGCCGGCTTTCGGCGCATACTGCAGGAAGAGGTCCGGCTCGATCGCCTCCAGTTCCATCAGCTTGAGTTGTCCGTCCAGCCCGCGCAGCAGGTCGATCCGCGCATAGGCCAGCGGCGGCACGGCGGCGAGGATTTCCTGGGCCACGCCCTCGGCCCCGTCCCAGGGCTTCACCCGCGAGATCTGGCCGCCGAACTGCGGCTGGACGCGGAAGTCGCCCTTGGCGGCCACCTTGGTCACCGCATGGCTGAACCTGCCGGCGAAATAGAGCAGGGAGATCTCGCCCTCGCCGCCGACCGCCGGCAGGAAGGGCTGGATCAGCGCCGGGCCGTCGACCCCGTCGCCGAGCGGGTCGCCCGGCGCCAGTTTCAGGGTCTGGTGCGACCCGCCGCTGATCCGCGGCTTGGCGATCACCACGCCGCCGCCGAAGCTTTCGCGGGCCGCCTTGAGGTTTTCCGGGGTGAGGGCCTCGACGCTGATGGTCGGCACCACCGGCGCGCCCTTGGCCCCCAGCTCGGCCAGGTAGGCCTTGTCGGTGTTCCAGCGCAGCACCGGCAGCGGATTGACCGTCCGCTGGCCGGCCGCCTCGAACTGGTCCAGCAGGGCCAGCCACCGGGCCGGCTTGGTGTGATAGCCCCAGGCGATCATCGGCAGGACGGCGTCGAAGTCGCCCTCCAGGGGCTCGGTCCAGCGGCTGGGCGTCGCTTCGATGCCCGAGGCGGCCAGCCCGGCCTGCAGCTTGGCGAACCACTCGGGCCAGAACTGTTCGTAGAGCAGCTCATCGGCGGCGGGGGTGAGGATGGCGACCTTCATGGGGCGAGGTCTAAGCTGCGTTGTCCCGCCGGGGTACCCCTCACACCCAATCCCCAAACCCCGATCATCCCGACGAAAGTCGGGACCCAGCTGGCAAATCGCTCAAGGTATCGCTCTGATCAGAGCCCAAGCCCCCATCACAGGTGGACACTGGGTCCCGACTTTCGTCGGGATGATCGGAAGTGGGGGTGGGGCAGAAACCCCGCCGGGGATTGGCCTTTGGCCCCCCTTCCTGTAACGACCCACGCGTTTGCACACCTGAAGGCCCGACCATGACCGCCAGCTACGACGTCGCCGCCATCGGCAACGCCATCGTCGATGTGATCGCCCCGGCGGACGAGGGCTTCCTGCATGCGGAAAGTCTGGTGAAGGGCTCGATGCAGCTGATCGACGAGGCGCGCGGCGTCGACCTCTACAGCCGCATGGCTCAGGGCATCGAAGCCAGCGGCGGCTCGGCCGGCAACACCATCGCCGGCGTCGCCAGCCTGGGCGGCCGCGCCGCCTATCTGGGCAAGGTGGCGCCCGATCAGCTGGGCGATGTCTTCGCCCACGACATGCGGGCCATCGGCGTCCACTTCGACACCGCACCCCTGGTCGGCGGCCCGGCCACCGCCCGCTGCCTGATCAACGTCACCCCCGACGGCCAGCGGACCATGTGCACCTATCTCGGCGCCTCGACCGAGCTGACCCCGGAAGACGTGCCGACCGAGCTGATCGAGCAGTCGGCCATCGTCTATCTCGAGGGCTATCTGTTCGACCCGTCGGACGCCCGCCGCGCCTTCGCCAAAGCCGCCGGCATCGCCCACTCGGCCAACCGCCTGATCGGCATCACCCTGTCGGACGCCTTCGTCGTCGAGCGCCACCGGGGCGAGCTGATGGGCTTCATCGAGGGTCAGGCCGACCTCGTCTTCGCCAACGAGGCGGAGGTGAAGGCTCTGTTCCAGACCGACGACTTCGACCTCGCCGCCGCGAAACTGGGCGCCATCACCAACATCGCCGCCATCACCCGCGGCGAGCAGGGCTCGCTGATCCTGGCCGGGACGAACAGCCATCGCATCCCGGCCGACCATGTCGACAAGGTGGTCGACACCACCGGGGCCGGCGACCAGTACGCCGCCGGCTTCCTGTACGGCCTGGCCAAGGGCCTCGCCTTCGACGTCTGCGGCCAGCTGGGCTCAATGGCGGCGGCCGAGGTCATCGGCCACTACGGCCCGCGCCCCGAAAAGAACCTGCGTGAGCTGGCCATCGCCAAGGGACTGATCAAATGAATCGCACGGCGGAAATCTCGCGCGACACCAAAGAGACTCAGATCAAGGTCTGGATCGATCTGGACGGCACGGGCGTGTCGACCATCTCGACCGGCATCGGCTTCTACGACCACATGCTGGAGAGCTTCGCCCGCCACGGCGGTTTCGATCTGAAGGTCGAGACCAAGGGCGACCTGCACATCGACATGCACCACACCGTCGAGGACACCGGCATCGTGCTCGGCCAGGCGGTCAAGCAGGCGCTGGACGGCTTCAAGGGCATCAAGCGCTTCGGCCACGCCTATATCCCGATGGACGAGACCCTGACGCGCTGTTCGCTGGACCTCTCCAACCGCCCTTACCTGATCTGGAAGGTCGATTTCTCACGGCCGAAGGTCGGGGAGATGGACACCGAGCTGTTCAAGGAATTCCACCACGCCTTCGCCATGAACTGCGGCGCCTGCGTCCACCTGGAAACCCTCTACGGCGACAACACCCACCACATCGCCGAAAGCGGCTTCAAGGCCCTGGCCAGGGCGCTGCGGGCGGCGGTGGAGATCGACCCCAAGGCCGGCGGCCAGGCGGTCTCGACCAAGGGCGTGCTGTAGTCCTTCCATGACCACTGTCGCCCTGATCGACTATGGGTCGGGCAATCTTCGCTCGGCCGAAAAGGCGCTGCTCAAGGCGGCGTCGACGCTCGACCGTGGGCCGCGGGTCCTGGTCACCGGCGACCCGGACGTGGTGTCGAAGGCCGACCGCATCATGCTCCCCGGCGTCGGCGCCTTTGCCGCCTGCATGGCCAACCTCTCGGCCCGCGACGGCCTGATCGAGGCCCTGAACAGCGCTGTCCAGCGCGGCGCGCCTTTCCTCGGCGTCTGCGTCGGCATGCAGCTCCTGGCCGACAGCGGCCTGGAGTTCGGGACCACCCCCGGCCTCGGCTGGATCCCCGGTCAGGTCCGCCGGCTGGAACCGCGGGATGCGGCCGCCAAGGTGCCACACATGGGCTGGAACACCGTCCGCCCCGCCAGCCCGCTGTTCGCCGGCCTCGGTTTCGCCCCGCACATGTACTTCACCCACAGCTTCGTCCTCGACCCGGCCGACCCGGGCGACATCGCCGCCACCTGCGACCACGGCGGCCCCTTCGTCGCGGCCGTGGCGCGGGACAACGTCATGGGCGTACAGTTCCACCCCGAAAAGTCGCAGGGCCCCGGCCAGCGCCTGCTCGCCAACTTCCTGGAGTTGTCGCTGTGATCCTCTACCCGGCCATCGATCTGAAGGACGGCCGCTGCGTGCGGCTGCTGCACGGCGACCTCAACAAGGAGACGGTGTTCAACGCCTCTCCCGCCGACCAGGCCACCGCCTTCCAGGCCCAGGGTTTCAACTGGCTGCACGTCGTCGACCTCAACGGCGCCGTCGAGGGCCGGGCGGTCAACATCGACGCGGTCGGCGCCATCCTGCAGGCCGTCTCCCTGCCGGTGCAGCTGGGCGGCGGCATCCGCACCCTGGAGCAGATCGAGACCTGGATCGAGGCCGGCATCAGCCGCGTCATCCTCGGCACGGTGGCGGTGCGCGAGCCCGAACTGGTCAAGAAGGCCGCCCGCCTGTGGCCCGAACAGATCGCCGTCGGCATCGACGCCCGTGAGGGCATGGTGGCGACCCAGGGCTGGCTGGAGACCAGCGACATCGGCGTCGTGGATCTCGCCCGCAAGTTCGAGGACGCCGGGGTCGCCGCCCTGATCGTCACCGACATCGGCCGCGACGGGGCGATGACCGGCGTCAATGTCGAGCAGGTCGGCGAGGTGGCCGACGCCGTCTCCATCCCGGTCATCGCCTCGGGCGGCGTCGCCTCCCTGCGCGACATCGAACAGCTGATGACCCGCCAGGGCGTCCCCATCGCCGGCTGCATCCTCGGCCGGTCGCTGTACGAGGGCGCCATCGATCCGGCCCAAGCGCTGACCTTGGCCGCATGCTGAACGGTGCGGAAGTGTTGCTGTTTCTGTCGAATGAGAGCCCTTTCTCACGCGACCAGTCCTTGGGATGAGTGGGTCCAGCCATGGCAGATAGCGGTATTCTAGACCAACTCAGGGAAGTCTCTTCTCGGGCAGTCGCGGTCCGGGTTCGAAACGTTATGAACCCGCTTCTTTGGCTGTGTGCGGTCGTATCTCCCAGCGGAACGGCAGCTTCTATTTTTCTAAGGGAAACCTTGGTTTTGGCCATACCCTTCATGGTCGTCGCGTTGGCTTGCCCCATTTGTAGTCTAATATTTTATAGATACTTTATGATCAAGCAGCCTCACATGCTGCAATCGGAGGAGTATCTCTTAGAGCAACAAAGGTTGTTGATAGTTCAAAAGGGAAACCTTCACCCGATAGATGCCTCTACTTTGCCTGGTTCTGGAAATCCGGATATTAGAGCCATCGAGGGAGACGTCTAGAATGTCTGAAGAAAAATACATCTCCTATGTCGTTGTCTTTGATAGTGCCCGCACGCCCGAGCAAAAATGCGTCGAAATATTGCAGTCCATAAACATAATAGTGAACTGGAAGCGAATCCTTACTAGAACGTATGTAATAGTTACATCAGAATCACTTTCATCAATAGACAAAATTCTACAAGAAAAGATCCACGACGCCAACAAGGAGGCTTACTATTTTGTGGTTTCGTTAGATAACGGAAGCACAAATGGGTGGCTGCCAAAGGTGTCATGGGAATTCATGAATAATCCCAAGCCGGTTGAGTAAAATGCTGAAAGTCCGCGTCATCCCTTGCCTGGACGTCAAGGACGGCCGCGTCGTCAAGGGCGTCAACTTCGTCGCCCTGCGCGACGCCGGCGACCCCGTCGAGCAGGCCGCCGCCTACGACGCCGCCGGGGCCGACGAGCTGATGTTCCTCGACATCACCGCCAGCTCGGAGGGTCGCGGCCTGATCCTCGACGTCATCGCCCGCACCGCCGACGTCTGCTTCATGCCGGTCTCGGTCGGCGGCGGCGTGCGCACCGTCGAGGACGCCCGGCGCCTGCTGCGGGCCGGGGCCGACAAGGTCAGCGTCAACACCGCCGCCGTACAGGACCCCGACCTCCTCAGCCGCCTGGCCGACGCCTTCGGCAGCCAGGCGGTGGTCTGCGCCGTCGACGCCAAGGCCAGAGGCGATGGGGGCTGGAACATCTTCACCCACGGCGGCCGCACCGACACCGGCATCGACGCCGTCGAATTCGCGGCGCTCGCCGTCGAGAAGGGGGCCGGCGAAATCCTGCTGACCTCGATGGACCGCGACGGCGCCAAGACCGGCTACGACATCCCGCTGCTGCGCGCCGTCACGGCGGCGGCATCCGTGCCGGTCATCGCCAGCGGCGGGGCCGGCAAGGTGGGCGACCTGGTCGAGGCCGTCCGCGACGGCCATGCCGACGCGGTGCTGGCGGCCTCGATCTTCCACTTCGGCGAGGTCAGTATCCGCGAGGCCAAACAGGCCATGGCCACGGCCGGCCTGCCGGTGCGACTGGAGGCGGCATGAGCGAGCTCGGCGACACCCTCGACCGCCTGTGGGCGACGATTCAGAGCCGCAAGGGCGGTGATCCGGCGGCTAGCTGGACGGCCAAGCTGCTGGCCGACCCCAAGCTCGCCGCCAAGAAACTCGGCGAGGAAGGCCTCGAAGCGGCCCTGGCCGCGGCGACCGGCGACAGGGCCGGGCTGACCGCTGAGGCGGCCGACGTCCTGTATCACCTGCTGGCGGTGCTGGCGGCCAGCGGGGTCACGCCGGACGAGGTCGCGGCGGTCCTGAAGGCCCGCGAGGGAACCTCCGGCATCGCCGAAAAGGCCGCGCGCTAACCTCCCTCCCCGAATGGGGAGGGTAGACGCGCGGTACGCGCGTCGGGAGGGGCTGTCGGCCACAGGCTCTGGGTGCGGTTGCCCACTTCCCCACCCGGCCTGTCGGCCTGCCCTCCCCATTCGGGGAGGGAGGTTACTCCGCCGCCAACGCGACCGGCGCCGCCTGCGCCCCGCGCACCAGCCGTCCCGGCAGCGCTCCGGTGGGCTCGCCGTCGCGATAGGTGACCTCCCCCGCGACGATGGTGGCGACATAGCCGTCGGCCTTCTGGATCAGCCGCCGCCCGCCGGCCGGCATGTCATAGGCCACGGCCGGCGCATGCAGTTTCAGGCCATCGTAGTCGATGACGTTGAGGTCGGCCCGCAGCCCCACCTCAATGAGCCCCCGGTCCAGCAGTCCGACCGCCTCGGCGGTGTCGTGGGTCTGCATCTTCACCACCTGCTCGATGGTGAACTTAGGGCCCCGGGTGCGGTCGCGGGTCCAGTGGGTCAGCATGGTGGTCGGAAAGCTGCCGTCGCAGATCATCCCGACATGGGCCCCGCCGTCGGACAGGCCCGGCACCGTGTCGCGGTGGCCGAGCATGTCGTAGCAGGGATCCAGGCTGCCGTCGGCGTAGTTGAGGAAGGGGTGGTACAGCATGCCCCGCCCGCCATTGGTCAGCATGTGGTCGATGGCCAGGTCCTCCGGCCAGACGCCCCAGCCGGCGGCCATGGCCCGCACGGTCTTGCTGGTCGGCTGTTCGTAGTCGGGCTCCTCGCCCAGCAGGTACATGCTGTCCCAGGCCTGCAGCATGCTGCCGGCGAACGGCCCTCTGGCCTTTTCCGTCTCGCCCATCAGCCGGGCGCGGAAGGCGGGATCGGCCAGGGCGGCGGCGCGTTCGGCCAGCGGCAGGTGGGCGATCGTCTTGTAGGTATCCGACCCGCTGAACGGATTGAGCGTCAGCTCCAGCCCGAACAGCACCCCGACTGGCCGGCCACAGACCTGGGCCTTCATGGCCACGCCCTCATTGACCGCCTTTTCGACGGCGCCGAGCAGCATCTTCCAGCTGTTCGGGGCCTTGGTGCTCTGGGCCAGGGTGAAGCTCAGCGGCCGGCCGCTCTTCTCCGAGAGGCGGCGGAACATGGCGATCTCCTCGGCCGGATCCGGCGTGAAGTCGCTGACCAGCTGCAGGACGCCCTTGCCGGCCGCCTTCATGCCCATGGCGATGCCGGTCAGCTCGTCCTCACCGGCGTTCAGGGTCGGGGTCGGCTGGCCGTCGCTGGTGCGGTGGTTGAGGGTGCGACTGGTCGAAAAGCCGATGGCCCCGGCCTCCATCGCCTGTTTGGCGATGGCGGCCATCTGGTCGATGTCTTCGCGCGTCGCCGGCTCCCGGTTGGCCCCCCGCTCGCCCATCACATAGACGCGCAGGGCCGCATGCGGCAGCTGGGCGGCCAGGTCGATGTCGAAGCGGCGCTTGTCGAGGGCGTCGAGGTAGTCGGGGAAGCTCTCCCAGTTCCAGGGCAGGCCTTCGGTCAGCACCGGGAAGGGGATGTCCTCCACCCCCTCCATCAGCTTGATCAGCCGGTCATGGTCGCCGGGCTTGCAGGGCGCGAACCCGACCCCGCAGTTGCCCATGACGATGGTCGTCACCCCATGGCCGCTGGAGGGACCCAGCCGGTTATCCCAGGTCGCCTGGCCGTCGTAATGGGTGTGGATGTCGACGAAGCCGGGGGTGACCAGCTTGCCGGTGGCGTCGATCTCGGTCTCGCCGGGCGGAAGATTCGGCCGCACCGCCGCGATCAGGCCGTTCTTCACCCCGACGTCGGCGATGAAGGGCGCCGCGCCCGTGCCGTCGACCACCGTGCCGCCGCGCAGCACCAGATCGTAGAGGTGATCGGCCATGGCCCGTTTCCCTACCTTATCGTTGTTCAGACAAGGGTCGGACTCGATGACGCGAAGGTCAAGCGGCGACGCTGGGGAAGGTCTCGCGTAAGTGAGCCTAGCGGCGCTCGACGCCGAGGATGGCGCGGCAGTTCTCCGGCTTGCAGCCGTTCGGATTGTGCCGCAGCTCCGTCGCATAGAGGATGGCCAGCGGGCGCCCCTTCTCCTGGGCGAAGGTGGCGAAATCCTTGACGTCCTCGTAGCGCCTGTGGTCGCGCTCGACCGTGAAGAACCTCAGCCCATCGGCCGTCGGCTTGGCGCAGCGGATGACCAGCATGCCTTCGTGCACCAGGATTCCCGCCACATCGCAGACGGTGGCGGCGCGGCCTTCCTGCAGGGGCAGTTCATCCTCAAGGCCGGCTTGCGCGAGGCCGGGCGAGGCGCCGACGATGAGGGCGGCGAGGCTGGCGGCCAACGCCTTCACTTCAGCACCACCCCCGCCGCCCGGCGGCAGGTCTCGGCCGGGCAGTCGGCGGGATTGGCTTCCGGCGCGACGACGTAGAGCACGCCGAGCGTCCGGCCCCGGCCCTTGGCTTCGAGCGCCAGGGTCAGCAGGCTTTCGGTCAGGGGATCGCGGCTCTCGACGGCGAAGCGGCGCGGGGCCGTCTTCTCGCCGGCCATGCCTTTGGCGGGTGCGGCGCAGACGATCTCGATGCGGTCGCGGAAGGCGGCGACCTCGCTGACCGTGCAGTCGGCCCAGGCCCCGCCGTCGGGGGCGTCCTGGGCGAGGGCCGGGGCGACGGGCGTGAGCGCAAGCGCGAGGAGAAGGGGCAGGTGTTTCATGGCCTGACCCTCCCGTCCGGCGGTGATTTCGTCAATGGCTGGCTCGGAGGTCTGTCAATCCGCCGGGTTGTTGCGGGCCAGGAAGTCGAAGGTCAGCGACAGCATCTGGGTGCGGGTCGTCTCACGCTGCAGATGGTGATCCTCGCCCTCCAGTTCGACGAACTCGACCGTCTTGCCGGCCGCCTTCAAGGCGTCGCGCATGTCGGTGCTCTGCGACAGCGGCACCACCGTGTCGTCGCGGCCGTGCAACAGCAGGATCGGCGCCCGGGCGCTGGCCGCCTGGTAGCGCGGCGAGACCCGTAGCAGTTTCTCCGCGTCGGTGACCGGATCGCCGATGATCTTGCTCCAGTAGAGCGTAGCCAAGCTTTCGCGCCCGCGATGGTCGCGGCTGTGACGGATCATGGCTGGCAGGTCGCCGACCCCGGCCACCGAGATGGCGCAGCGATAGAGGTCCGGCGTCAGAGTCGCCCCCGCCAGGGCCGCGTAGCCGCCGTAAGAGGCGCCGACGATGCAGACTCGGGCAGGGTCAGCGACACCCTTGCCGACCACCGTCGCGACGGCGTCCGTGAGGTCCGACTGCATGTTCGCGCCCCACTGGCCGTGGCCCGCCTCCTCGAATGCGGCGCCGAAGCCGCTGGAGCCCCTGAAGTTGGGCTGCAGCACCGCGTAGCCGCGCGCCGCCAGGGCCTGGGCCCACCAGTCGAAGCCCAGCGTGTCGCGGGCCGCCGGGCCGCCGTGCGGCATCAGGATCAGTGGCAGGTTCTTCGGCTCCCGGCCGGGCGGCAGGGTCAGGTAGCCCCTGATCTCCAGGCCGTCGCGGGCGGTGTAGCGGAAGGGCTTCATCTCGGCGACGGCGGCGGCCGGCACCGCCGGATAGAGGTCGCCGATCCTGACCGTCTCGCCGCTTCCCAGCCGGGCGATCCAATAGCTGCCGGGATCGTGCGGCCCCTCGACCAGCAGCAGCACCGACTGGCGGTCGCGGGACCAGGAATCGATCCTTGCCCGCTGGCCGGGGAACAGAGCGACCGCCTTCCGCTCCAGCTCGGCGAGGGCCGGTTCGGTCCAACGGGTATGCTCCTCGTCGTCGGCGTAGCCGTAGCCGACGATGCGGCCGGAGTAGGGATCAACCAGGCCGCCGGCGATGTCGTAGCCCTCGACGCTGACCCGCGCTGGGCCCACCTTGCCGGTGGTCAGGTCCAGGGCAGCGACGACGTCGCGTCGTCCGGGCCCCTCGACGATGCCGATCAGCAGGTTGGGGTCGGTCTCGAATCCCAGGGGCGAGAAGCTCTTGTCCGCGTCGTCGGCCCGCCAAACCGTGCGCCAGGCGGCTTTGCCGGCCTGGGTTTGCAGGACCTGGATCTGTAGGCTGGGGGTCGGTGGGCCGGCGATCAGGGTGCGGGTGCGGACGACGCCGTCTGGGCCGGGATGCCAGCGGACAGCCTTGGCCACGCCGCCGGCCGGCTTGGGCGCGATGTCCAGGCGTGAGGCCTTCTTCACCTCGGCGGCGTCGTACTCGGTTAGGAACAGGGCGCGGCTGTCGGCCAGCGCCAGAAGCGGGTAGCCGCGCCCGGAGCCCATCGGCGTAACCACATAGCCCCACAGTTCCTGGCGGTTCACCGGGATGGCGTCGAAGTCGCGGTAGAGGAAGACGCCGTCATAGTCCTCCGGCCCCTTCTTCTTGTCGGCCGGCAGGGTGACCGTGTGTTCGATGACCACGGCGTCGTCCGACACCCAGGCCAGGCTGCTCGGCTTGGACGGTGGGGCGTAGCCGAAGTAGAGTTCGAGCGGCGCGCTGAAGGCGCTTCGGCGCGTCTCGCCGGGGGTGACGACCACCAGCTCACGGCCGCCGGCGAATTGGCGGATGTAGGCCACCCGCTTTCCATCCGGCGAAATTTCGGCGAACGCCATGTAGGGCAGGCGGCCGTGTGCCTGGGGCGGCGGCAGCTCGGCGGCGCGCCCAGGCACGCCGACCACGGCCAGCAGGCCGACGGCGACAACAAAGAACAGACGCAAGATCAACCCCCCGATACCCCAGGATGACGCTAGCACCGGCCCGCAAGGCTCGCCAACGCCGCAAGTTGACGCTCGCGTGATCTTTCGCAACCGCGAAGCTTCCCCTAGGGTCGCCGCCGATCATTCAAACCACTGTTTGAAACCCTCTTGAGGATCCCCATGCGCGACGCCGTCATCGTCTCCTACGCCCGCACCGGACTGGCCAAGTCCGTCCGCGGCGGCTTCAACAACACCCACGGCGCGGCGATGGCCGGCCACGCCATCCAGCACGCGGTCTCCCGTGCCGGCCTCGAAGGGGCCGAGGTCGAGGACGTCATCCTCGGCTGCGGCGGTCCCGAAGGCGCCACCGGCATGAACGTCGCCCGCAACGCCGCCATCTGGGCCGGCCTGCCGGTGACCACCAGCGGCACGACCATCAACCGCTTCTGCTCCTCGGGTCTGCAGGCGATTGCCTCGGCCGCCCACTACATCAAGAACGAAGGCGCCGATGTCGCCATCGGCGGCGGCGTCGAGTCGATTTCGCTGGTCCAGCAGGGCGGCCACATGAACCGCCACTTCATCACCGAAGAGAAGCTGCTGGAGATCAAGCCGGCCCTGTGGATGGCGATGATCAACACCGCCGACATCGTCGCCAAGCGCTACAACGTCGCCCGCGACTACCAGGACGAATACGCCCTGCGCAGCCAGCAGCGCATCGCCGCCGCCCAGGCCGCCGGCCTGTTCAAGGATGAGATCGTGCCCATGGCCACCAAGATGAAGGTGGTCAACAAGGAGACGAAGGAAGAGAGCTTCGTCGACTATGTGGTCGATCGCGACGAGTGCAACCGTCCCGACACCACTCTGGAAGGCCTCTCCTCGCTGCAGCCGGTCATGGGTCCGGACAACTTCGTCACCGCCGGCAACGCCAGCCAGCTGTCGGACGGCGCGGCCGCCGTTGTGCTGATGGAAGCCAAGGAAGCCGAACGCCGGGGCCTCAAGCCGCTGGGCCGCTTCAAGGGCTTCGCCGTCGCCGGCTGCGAGCCGGACGAGATGGGCATCGGCCCGGTGTTCGCCGTGCCCCGCCTGCTCGAGCGTCATGGCCTGAAGGTCGACGACATCGACCTGTGGGAACTGAATGAGGCCTTCGCCTCGCAGTGCCTCTACAGCCGCGACACGCTTGGCATCGACCCGGAGAAGTACAACGTCAACGGCGGCTCGATCGCCATCGGCCACCCCTTCGGCATGACCGGCGCCCGCTGCGTCGGCCACGCCCTGATGGAAGGCCAGCGCCGCAAGGCCAAGCTGGCGGTGGTCACCATGTGCATCGGCGGCGGCATGGGCGCCGCCGGCCTGTTCGAAGTGTTCAACTAAGACCTTGGGGAGGCCCCCGTCGGCTTCGGCCGGCGGGGGCCTTTACTCGTTTCGGGCCAGAAACTCAGGCCCTCTGTCGATTTTTCGCCACCTTCAACACCTTGAAGTGCTTGGGATTGGCGCCAAAACCCGATCGATTCATCAAACTAAATTGGCCGGAGTCTTCATCCGGACCGGCGACGTTTGCGTATCGTTAAGTCAGAGGGCGCCATTGTGGCGCCAGACTGAACGGAACTCACGCCATGGCCGTCAAGGCCCTCTTCGCCGCCGCCGCTGCCTTCGCCATCGCTTTGGCGATGCTGCTGCCCGTGCCCGGTTCGCAGTCCCGCCAGGCCCAGTCCCAGATCGAAACCATGGATCTCCGCTAGGCGGCTGACACCGTCATTGCTCTTCCGCCGCCGTCGTGGTCGCTTCGCGCCATGATCCAGGCTGGAGACATCGCGGGGCTTGTTCTCGCCGGCGGCCGCTCGCGCCGTTTCGGCTGGGAGAAGGCCGCCGTGGTTGTGGATGGCCGGCCCCTGCTCGACGCCGCCCTCTCCGGCCTGGCCGGCTGTGGGGCGGTGGCGGTCAACGCTCCTCAGGACAGTGAGGCGGCGCGGCTGGCGACAGCGCGGGGCCTGCCCGTGCTGCCGGACGGCGAGGGCCTGCCCGACGGACCGCTGACCGGGGTGCTGGCCGGGCTGGAATGGGCCAGGGCGCGCGGCGCCGCCTGGTTGGCGACCAGCCCCTGCGACCTGGCCGCCCCGCCGGCCGACCTGGTGGCCTGCCTGGCGCGGGCCGGCGGCCCTGCCTACGCCCTGGCCCCCGACGGCCGCCACCCCTTGAGCGCCCTCTGGCCCGTCGGCCTGGCCGAGCCGCTGCGGGCCATCCTGGCGCGGGAGCATCCACCCGTCCGCGCCGTGCAGGACGACGCCGGTTTCAAGGCCGTGCTCTTCCCGGACGCCGCCGCCTTCGCCAACCTCAACACCCCCGGCGCCCTCGCCGCCCATGTCGAGGCCTGGGGCCTCACCCCCGACGGCGCCCCCTTCCGCACCCGCTCCAGCTGGCTGCAGCCGGTGCGTGACGGCGAAACCGCCGCCATGCTCAAGCTGCCCTTCGAGGACGAGGAACGGCGCGGCGGCCAGGTCTTGGCCTGGTTTGACGGCCGGGGCGCGGCGCGGGTGCTGCGGGCCGACGGCGAGGCGGTGCTGGTCGAGCGGCTGGCTGACGATGTCGATCTCGTCGCCATGGCCGAGGCGTCGGCGGATGGGGACGACGAGGCCTGCGCCATCCTCTGCACGGTGATCGGCAAGCTGCACGCCGGCCAGCCGGCGGCTCCGCCGCAGGTCCATCCGCTACGGCCCTGGTTCGCCAGCCTCGAACGGCAGGCGATGAATGACGCCCTGCTGGCCAAGGCCTGGTCCGTGGCCGACCGGCTGCTCAGCGAGAACCGCGAGCCGCGCGTCCTGCACGGCGACATCCACCACGCCAATGTCCTGCACGATCCGGCGCGGGGGTGGCGGGCGATCGATCCCAAGAGGCTGATCGGTCCGCGCGGCTACGACTACGCCAACCTGCTGCGCAATCCGCTCACCGAGCGGGCCAGGGACCCGGCGCGCCTCGAGCGGCTGGCCGGGGTCGTTGCAGAGATGTCGGGGTTGTCCCGGGCGGAGATCCTCGGCTGGGTCCTGGCCCATGCCGGCCTGTCGGCCGCCTGGTCGCTGGAGGCGGGGGATGACCCCGCCCATAGCCTGGCGGTGGGCAAGGCCGCCGTCGGCCTGCTCTAGCAGCCGCCCACAGCCCGCAGCCGGGCGATTTCCAGTTCCAGCTCCCGCTCGCGCAGGGCCGCCAGCCGTTCCTTGCGCTGGTCGCTGCGCCAGCCGAAGACCAGGCCGGAAATCGCGCCCAGCCCCGTGAAGACGAAGGTCAGGGCCGAGCCGATCATGGCCCAGTCGATGGGCGAGGCTTCCTCGGCGGCGTCACCCGCGCCCTGAGCCGCAGCCTGGGCGATGTCGCCGGGAACGAGGACGTCGGGGCTGTTTTCGATGGCGGCGGTGACCGGTTTGACGGCGGCGGCGACCGGGTCGGTCTGCAACGCCTGGCCGGGCTTGACGGCGGCCGAGCCGACGAAGACCAGGGCCGCCAGGGCCATCACCACCAAGGCCGTGCGGCTCCTTGGAGCCTGGGTGTGCTCTGCATAATCCATGGCGCTCATGATCCCGTCCTCCCTGACGGATTGGCGTTGCCGATGACGCCAGTTGGCCAGAGCCAAGCTGACCGGCGCATGAATGGAAAACCGGGGTTATCGACAGCTTGCCGGGGCCACTGCATCGGCCTTGCACGGCGGAGCCGCAGAAAGGCCCCGTTCATGGGGCCTGTTGAGGATGGAGCCGCACGGTTTGGTGCGTTAGAACCGGCTCAACCTGAGTTGAACAGCGAAGACGGACCATCCATGGCGAACCCACAGGCGGGCGGAACCGGCGCTCGGCGCACCCCGCTGCAGGCTTTCCTCTATTGGGGCATGGTCATCGGTGTCTGGGGGCTGATCTTCCTGGTCGCCTTCCTGGCCGTGTTCGCCATCGACCTGCCGGACGTCTCCAAGCTCAACGACGTCACCCGCCAGCCGTCGATCTCCTATCTCGACCGCTCCGGGGCCCTGGTCGCCGTGCGCGGCAGCCAGTACGCGCCGCCCGTCGACCTCGACAAGCTGCCCGACTATGTGCCGAAAGCCTTCCTGGCCATCGAGGACCGGCGTTTCTACTACCACCCGGGCTTCGACCCGCTGGGCATGGCCCGCGCCTCGGTCGCCAACCTCAAGGCCGGCAAGATCGTCGCCGGCGGCTCGACCATCACCCAGCAGCTGGCCCGCAACCTGTTCCTGACCCTGGACCAGAACTGGCGGCGGAAGGTGCAGGAGCTGATCCTGGCCGTCTGGCTGGAGGTCAAGTTCTCCAAGAAGGAGATCCTCGCCCTCTATCTGAACCGGGTCTACTTCGGGGCCGGCGCCTACGGCATCGAGGCCGCCTCGCAGCGCTATTTCAACAAGCCCGCCTCGCGTCTGACCGTCGGCGAGGCGGCCCTGCTGGCCGGGATGATGAAGGGCCCGTCGCGCTATTCGCCGGTCTCGGCCAAGGAGCGGGCCGCCAAACGGGCCAACATCGTGCTCGACGAGATGGTCCGCACCAAGGCCATCACGCCCGAGGAGCGGGCCGCCGCCGTCAAGGTGCCGGTGCGGGTCTCCTCGGTGCTGGCCAACCAGCGGGCGCAGTATTTCACCGACTGGATGGACAGCCAGGTCCGCGCCCTGGTCGGCGAACCGACCGAGGACCTCTACGTCGAGACCACGCTGGACCTGCCGCTGCAGGCCGCCGCCGAACAGGCGGTGCGGGCCGGCGTCGCCCGCAACAAGGCCGGCGGCGTGCAGCAGGCGGCCCTGGTGGCGCTGGACGCCGAGGGCCGGGTGCGGGCCTATGTCGGCGGCGTCGACTATACCGAGAGCCAGTTCGACCGCGCCTCGGTGGCGCGCCGCCAGGCCGGCTCGGCCTTCAAGCCCTTCGTCTACCTCACGGCCATGGAACAGGGGCGCAATCCGAACGTCATGGTGGTCGACGAGCCGGTCAAGATCGGCGGCTGGGAGCCCAAGAACTACACCGGCCGCTATCTGGGCTCGATGACCCTGGAAACCGCCCTGGCCCAGTCGATCAACACCGTCGCCGCCCGGCTGGCCAACGAGGTCGGCACCAGCAACGTCGCCGCCACCGCCCGGCGGCTGGGCATCACCTCCAAGATCCAGCTCGATCCGTCGATGGCGCTCGGGGCCGTCGAGGTCAGTCCGCTGGAGATGGCCGCCGCCTACGCCCCGTTCTCGAACGGCGGCTTCAAGGCCCGGGCCTGGGGGATCAGCCGCATCCGCACGGCCAGCGGCAAGGTGCTCTACGACCACAACCTCGAAAAGCGCGGTCGCCAGACGGTGATCGGCTCACCGGCCCTGCCCTACATGAACCAGATGATGCGCAGCGTGGTGAACAACGGCACCGGCGCGGCCGCCCGGGTGCCCGGCTTCGACATCGCCGGCAAGACCGGCACCACCAGCGACTACCGCGACGCCTGGTTCGTCGGCTACACCGGCGGCTTCGTGGTGGCGGTGTGGACCGGCAAGGACGACAACACCCCCATGCGCCGGGTGACCGGCGCCGGCGCCCCGGCCCAGATCTGGAAGAGCTTCATGGGCCAGGCCCTGCCGCGCCTGAAGGCCCAGGCCATCCCCGGCGGCGTCATCGCCCCGCCGAGCCAGACCCCCGATCCCATCGGCGACATCATCACCGGCCTCGGCATCGGCGGCGACGACCCCCCCGAACCGCAGCCGAGGGCGCCGACTCCCGCGCCGGACAAAGCTCCGCCGCCGGACGAGGTGCCGTACTAGCGCGCAAAGCGCGCCCTTCTCCCGGCAAGCGGGAGAAGGAAAATCAGACTCTTCACCCAACCCTCTGGATTCCCTCAGAGAGTCCGAAAATCGCGAAAATCAGAGTCTTTTCCACACCTTGACTCTGGCGGAAATCGGAACAAAACATGAACTATGGTCCCGCTGTCGACCCTGTCCGAGCCTTGCGACAACCCCGCCCTCGCCCCCCGCGCGGCGCGACTGGGGCTGGAGGAGGCGTGGGGTGAAGGGGCGCCGGGGCGGGTGGCGGCGACCCTGTTCGGCCTCACCCGGGCCGCCGAGGGGGACGAACGGCCGGTGGTGGTGGCCGCGCCTGGCCCGTGGCTGCGCGAGCAGGGGATGTGGTTCCGCGACGGGCTGAAGGCCGCCGGCCTGCCCGACAGCCGGCTGCTGTTCATCGAAACCGCCAAGGACGCCCAGACCCTGTGGGCGCTGGAGGAGTGCCTGAAGTCCGACGCCGTGGCCGGGGCGGTGGCCGCCGCCGACGCGGTCAGCCTGCTGGCCAGCCGCCGGCTGGACATGGCGGCCCGGGAGGCCGGGGCGACCTGCCTCCTGCTGCGCACCCAGCCGGCCAAGGACATCAGCGCCGCCCGCCGCCGCTGGTCCATCGCCCCGGCCCCCTCAGCCCCGCACCCCTTCGACGAGGAGGCCCCCGGCGCGGCGCGCATCGCCGTCAGCCTGACCCGCAGCCGGGGCGAACCGCCCGGCGACTGGATTCTGGAGTGGGACGATGAAGCGCATCGTTTCCGTCTGGCTGCCGGACTGGCCGATCACGGTCTGGTCCCGGACGGCCGGACGGTCGTCGCCGCCTGACGACGCCCCCTTCGCTCTGGTCGAGAAGGGTCCGCGCGGCCTGGTGCTATCGGCGACCAACCGCGCCGCCCGCAAGCTCGGCCACGGCATGGGCCAGGCCCACGCCGACGCCAAGGCCGCCAGCCCACAGCTGATCACCCATCCGGCCGAGCCTGACCGCGACGCCGAGGCCCTACGCCTGCTCAGCCTGTGGGCCGAGCGCTATTCGCCCTGCGTGGCCATGGACGCCGCCTCGCCCGGCCGCGAGGGGCTGTTGATCGACATGACCGGCGGGGCCCATCTGTTCGGCGGCGAGATCGCCCTGTTGACCGACATGGCCGTGCGCCTGAAGGCGGCCGGCGTCCCCGCCCGCCTGGCCATGGCCGACACCGCCGGCGCCGCCTGGGCCCTGGCCCGCTTCGGCCCGCGGGATGCCCGCCGGCTGGTCCCGGTCGGCGGCAATCGCGCCGCCCTCGCCCCCTTGCCGGTCGCCGCCCTGCGGCTGGACGAGGCCGATGTGAAGCTGCTGTCGCGGCTGGGCCTGCGCACCGTCGGCGACCTGATGGCCCTGCCCCGCTCAGGCCTGGCCCGCCGCTTCCGGGGCGAGGCCGGCTTGACCCTGGTGCGCCGCCTCGACCAGGCCCTGGGTTCGGAGCCGGAGATCCTCGATCCGATCCGCCGCCCGCCCGTCTGGCGCGTCTGGCGCAACGTCCTGGAGCCGCTGATCGACGTTCCCGGCATCGAGACGGTGCTGAACGATCTGGCCCCCAGCCTGGCCGAAAGCCTGGAGCGCGACGGCCAGGGGGCGCGGCGTCTGACCCTGACCGCCTTCCGGGTCGACGGCCGCGCCACCCACCTCAGCGTGGCCCTAAGCGTGCCCTCGATCCGCCCGGCGCACCTGGCCAAGGTGCTGAAAGAACGGGGGCTGGAGCATCTCGACCTTGGCTTCGGGGCCGATGCGGTGATGCTCAGCGCCGATGTGGTCGAGCCGCTGACCGCCATCCAGTCCGACCTCGACAAGGTGCAGAATGGGGGCCGCGACGTCGACCAGCGGCTGGCCCTGGCCGCCCTGCTGGATCGGCTCGGAGCCCGGCTGGGCGAGGCCGCCGCCTTCCACCTGCAGGCCCAGCCCAGCTGGCTGCCTGAACGCAGCCAGCTCCGCCGCCCGGCCGGCGAGGGCCCGCCGCCGCCTGTTGAAGCGCCGCCGATCACCGACCGTCCGCTGCTGCTGCTCGACCCGCCCGAGCCGGTCACCGTGCCCCTGGCCAGCCTGCCGGACGGCCCGCCGGCCAGCTTCGTCTGGCGCCGGGTGACGCATAGGGTCAGCCGCGCCCAGGGCCCCGAGCGGCTGTCGGCCGAGTGGTGGCGGCCCAGCAAAAGACCGCTGCCCGAACGCACCCGCGACTACTACCGCGTCGAGGACCGCGAGGGCCGCCGCTACTGGCTGTTCCGCGAGGGCCTGTACCAGCGCGAGGACCAGGCCATCGAACCGCCCGCGCCAGGCGAAACCGAAAGCCGCACGGTCGACCGGCCGCCGGGCTGGTGGATGCATGGGGTGTTCGCGTGAGTTACGCCGAGCTCGACGCCGTCACCAACTTCTCCTTCCTGGAGGGCGGTTCGCATCCGGCCGAGATGGTCGCCCAGGCGCAGCACCTGGGGATGAGCGCCATCGGCATCGCCGACCGCAACACCCTGGCCGGGGTGGTGCGCTGTCACCGCGAGGCGAAAAGGGTCGGCATGCGTCTCCTCATCGGTTCGCGGCTGGTGTTCAGCGACGGCGCGGTGCTGATCGTCTATCCGCGCGACCGGGCCGCCTATGGGCGCCTCTGCCGGCTGCTGTCGCTCGGCAAGAGCGAGATCCTGGGCGACACCCACGGCGACCGCACGATCAAGGGCCAGTGCCGCCTGACCTTCGAACAGGCGCTCGGCTACGCCGAAGGCCTGGTCGCCATCGCCCCGGCCCCGCGCGTCGTCGACGCCGCCTTCGCCTCGCGCCTGCGCGACTGGGCCGGGCGCTGGCCGGACCGGCTCTATCTGGGGGCGGGCCCGCTCTACGACGGCCGCGACCGGGCCCGGCTCAATCACCTGTCGCGGCTGGCCGACGGGGCCGGGGCGCCGATGCTGGCCACCAACGCCGCCCTCTATCACCACTACGACCGCCGGCCGCTACAGGACGTGCTGGCCTGTATCCGCGAGGGGACGACGGTCGACGAGGCCGGCTTCCGCCTGCAGGCCAACGCCGAGCGCCACCTCAAATCCCCCGCCGAGATGGCCCGGCTGTTCCGCGGCCACGAGGGGGCCCTGGCCCGCGCCCGGGAGATCCTCGAGGCCTGCACCTTCTCGCTCGACGAGCTCTCCTACCACTACCCCGACGAGCCGGTGCCGCCCGGCAAGAGCCCCGACCAGCATCTGTCGGACATGACCTGGCAGGGGGCCCGCTGGCGCTTTCCCAAGGGGGTTCCGGAGAAGGTCAAGGCGACCATCGCCAAGGAGCTGGCCCTGATCGCGCAGCGCAAGTACGCCCACTACTTCCTGACCGTCCACGACATCGTCAAATGGGCCCGCGGGCCGACCGACCAGGAAAACAGGAAGCCCATCCTCTGCCAGGGGCGCGGTTCGGCGGCCAATTCGGTGGTCTGCTACTGCTTAGGGATCACCTCGGTGAACCCGACCGAGCAGGACCTGCTGTTCGAGCGCTTCGTCTCCACCGAGCGCGACGAGCCGCCGGACATCGACGTCGACTTCGAGCACGCCCGCCGCGAGGAGGTGATGCAGTATGTCTACCGCCGCTACGGCCGCGACCGGGCGGCGATCTGCGCCACCGTCATCCACTACCGGCCGCGCTCGGCCATCCGCGAGGTCGGCAAGGCGCTGGGCCTGACCGAGGACGTCACCGGCGCCCTGGCCGGCACGGTGTGGGGCAGCTGGGGCAGCGAGGTCGAGGGCGGCCACGCCGAACGGGCCGGCCTGTCGAAGGAGGAGCAGCGGATGAAGCTGGCCCTCGACCTGACCCGCGAGCTGATCGGCTTTCCCCGCCACCTGTCGCAGCACGTCGGCGGCTATGTGCTGACCCAGGGGCCGCTGGTCGAGCTGGTCCCGGTCGGCAACGCGGCGATGGACGACCGCACCTTCATCGAATGGGACAAGGACGACATCGACGAGCTGAAGATCATGAAGGTCGATGTCCTGGCGCTCGGCATGCTGACCGCCATCCAGAAGGGCTTCGACATGATCGAGACCTTCTACGGCCGGCGCTGGGACCTGGCCTCGGTGCTGAACGAGACCGACACCACCCCGGTCTACGACATGCTCTGCAAGGCTGACTCCCTGGGCGTCTTCCAGGTCGAGAGCCGGGCCCAGATGGCCATGCTGCCGCGCCTGCAGCCGCGCAGATTCTACGACCTGGTGGTCGAGGTGGCGATCGTCCGGCCGGGGCCGATCCAGGGCAAGATGGTCCACCCCTACCTCTCCCGCCGCACCGCCAAGCGCGAGGCCGAGGCGCGGGGCGAGACCTATCTCGTCGACTTTCCCGAGCCCTCGCCGCCGCACGACCCGAACGAGCTGCGCAAAATCCTCGACAAGACCATGGGCGTGCCGCTGTTCCAGGAACAGGCCATGCGCATCGCCATGGAGGCGGCCGAGTTCACCGGCGACGAGGCCAATGGCCTGCGCCGGGCCATGGCCACCTTCCGCCACAACGGCACCATCCACACCTATGAGGAGATGCTGGTCGGGCGGATGAAGCGGCGCGGCTACGACCCGGAGTTCGCCGAGAACTGCTTCAACCAGATCAAGGGGTTTGGCGAATACGGCTTCCCGGAAAGCCACGCCGCCTCCTTCGCCCTGCTGGTCTATGTCTCGGCCTGGATGAAGTGCGTCCATCCGGACGTCTTCTGCGCCGCCCTGCTCAACAGCCAGCCGATGGGCTTCTACGCCCCGGCCCAGCTGGTCCGCGACGCGCGGGAGCACAGGGTCGAGGTGCGCCACCCGGATGTGAACGCCAGCGACTGGGACTGCACGCTGGAGCCGCGCCCTGGCCAGGCGCAATGCGCCCTGCGGCTGGGCTTTCGCCAGATCGACGGTTTCCGCGAGGACTGGGGGACGGCGATCATGGCGGCGCGGGCGGAGCGGCCCTTCGTCTCGATGGACGACCTGCGCCAGCGGGCCGGCCTGCCGGCCCGGAGCCTGGAGCTGCTGGCCGCCGCCGACGCCCTGGGGTCGATCGACCTGTCGCGGCGCGGCGCCTTGTGGGCGGCGCGGGGCCTGCCGCGCAGTCAGCCTCTGCCCTTGTTCGCCCAGGCCGGGGTCGCCGAGGAGGACGGTCCGCCGCCGGCTGCCCTGCCGGTTCCCGCCCTCTCCGAGGAGGTGGTCCACGACTACGAGAGCATTCGCCTGTCGCTGAAGGCCCATCCGGCCCAGTTCCTGCGCGAGCGGCTGGCCCAGGCCGGCGCCATCCCGGCCATCCGCGTCGACAGCGACCCGGCCGGCCGCCGGACCGCCGTCGGCGGCGTCGTGCTGGTCCGCCAGCGGCCGGGCACCGCCAAGGGCGTCTGCTTCATCACCCTGGAGGACGAGACCGGGGTGGCCAACATCGTCGTCTGGCCCAAGGTGTTCGACGCATACCGGCCGGTCATCATGGGCGCCCGGATGATCCTGGTGCGCGGCAAGCTGCAGCGGGCCGAGGGCGTCACCCACCTGGTCGCCGAAAGCCTGGAGGACTGGACCTGGTCCTTGAGCCTGCTGTCGGCCCAGCCCCTGAGGACCGTCCCCGCCCACGGCGATGAGGCGGCCTCGGACTCGCCCGGGCGTGGCCAGGAAGAGCACCGCATGCGCCACCCGCGCGACGTCCGCGTCCTGCCCAGGAGCCGCGACTTCCACTGACCCCTACCCAGGTTGAGCTGTGTCCGAACGCCGCCTTCGCGCCCGTCCACGAATCATGCTCCGCTCCCGTCAGCAACTCTCAGGGAGGCAGCGCGTTGAGACGCTGGAGGGAATGCAGATGAAAGATGTCATGTACTGGACGCTCGGGGTGCCAACCCTGTGCATCCTCGCCCTCGCGGCGATGAAGCTTATGGGCCTCTAGGCCGGCGTGGGGGCAGGCTGCTCGCCGCCCTCATCCGTCACGCCCGGGCCGCCCCTGCCCAAGTCACTTTTGAACGGCCGGAAGGTCAGGGCGACGAGGAAGGCGACCACCCCCAGGGCGAAGGCGCCGAGGAACAGCCCGCCATAGCTGCCGAAGCGGTCGTAGATCAGCCCGCCGGTCAGAGGACCGGTCGCCATCCCCAGACCCCCAGCCATGGCCGTGCCGCCGATCACCGTCCCCATCATCCGCATCGGGAAGTTCTCCCGCGCGATCACCGCATAGAGCGGCATGGTCCCGGCGTAGATGAAGCCGAACAGGGCCGCGACCGTGTAGAAGGCCAAGAGCTCGCGGACCCAGAAGTAGCTCAGGGCCACCAGCGCCTGGGCCAGCAGGCCGACGATCAGCACCTGCCGCGCCCCGAAGCGGTCGCCGAGCAGGCCGAACCCCAGCCGCCCGCCCATCCCGGCCAGCCCCTCAAGACTGTAGATCGACACCGCCGCCATCAGCGGAATGCCGCAGGACACCGCATAGCCGACGGTGTGGAAGATCGGCCCCGAATGGGTGGCGCAGCAGAAGAAGTTGGTGGCCACCAGCACCAGGAACTGCGGCGACCTCAAAGCCTGCCCCAGAGACATGGAGGGCGGCGACATCCGCGGTTGTCCCGCCGCAGCGGCCGCGTCAGCCTCAGCTGGGGCCGCGCGCACCAGGAAGGCAGTCGGGATCATCAGCGCCGCAGCGATGGCGGCGATGATCAGCAGCGAGGTCCGCCAGTCGTTGTGACTGATCAGCCAGGCGGCCAGCGGCGACATGGTCAGGGGCGCCATGCCCATGCCGGCCGAGACCAGGGAGACGGCCAGGCTGCGCCGGGTCGTGAACCAGCCGGTCACCGTCGCCATCATCGGCGCGAAGATGGCGGCGATCGAGCCGCCGACCAGCACCCCGAACACCAGCTGGAACTGGATCAGCGAGGTCGCCCGGCTGGCCAGGGCCAGGCTGGCGGCCAGCACCATCGAGCCGGTGATCACCACCACCCGCGGTCCGTAGCGGTCCGACAGCGCGCCCCAGGCCATGCTGGCGAAGGCCATGGTCAGGAAGGCGATGGTCATGGCGGTCGAGATGCCGGTCACCGACCAGCCGGTCTGGCCGGCCATGATCTGCAGGAACACCGGCAGCGAGAACATCGAGCCCATCGCCACGCAGCCTAGCAGCCCGCCGGCCGCAACGATCACCCAGGCGTATCGTGGATTGCCCATCTGCCGTCTCTCATCGCCTTGGCTCATGAGCCAAGGACGGATCGACCGGGCCAGATCCGACAGCCGCCGCAAACAATTCACCGCCGGTGGGCGGCTGGCGGCGACGGGGTTTTCGGGAAGCGCTTCTCCGGAGTCCACATGGACATCCGGATCCTGGTGGAGCCGAGGGGAGTCGAACCCCTGACCTCCTCATTGCGAACGAGGCGCTCTACCAACTGAGCTACGGCCCCCTCCCAGGATGAGGGAAGGGCCGGCACATACGGCGGGGGGGCTTGGGCTGTCAAGCCGCGCCATCGGCCCCCGATCCCTCAGACCCCTTCTTCCGCCGCGACGCGTTGCCGCCATCGCCGGGCATGATTAGATACGGCGGCGCGGGGCCGATGCCGGCCCACGCAAACGGAGACGCACCCACATGGGTTTCGCCATCGTCTGGCTGGTCAACAACATCATCGGCCTGATCATCCTGCTGCTTATCGTCCAGGCGGTGATCAGCTGGCTGGTCGCCTTCAACGTCATCAACCTGAGCCATCCTGTCGCGCGTCAGGTGGTAAGCTTCCTCGACGCCCTGACCGACCCGATGTTGCGGCCGCTGCGGCGCGTCGTGCCCCGGCTGGGCGGCGTCGACCTCAGCGGCATCGTCCTCATCCTGTTGCTGGGCTTCATCCGGGTGCTGTTCAACCGGGTGCTTGGCCCGCCGTTGCTGGGCCTGATGGGCTAGCGGCTTGGCCGAAACCCGGCTCGCCGTCCGCCTGACCCCGCGCGGCGGCGCCGACCGGATCGACGGCTGGGGCGAGGACGCCTCGGGCCGGCCGCTGCTCAAGGTCCGGGTCAGCGCCCCGCCCGTCGAGGGCGAGGCCAACGCCGCCCTCGAAAAGCTGCTGGCCAAGGCGCTGGGCCTGCCCAAATCCGCGGTCAGCGTCGCCGCTGGCCAGACGGCGCGCGTCAAGCAGGTGCGGGTCGTGGGCCTGGACCCCGATGAGATTCGCCGCCGCCTCTCCGGCTGAGCGCCCCCTTTTTCGAGGGCGCGGCGGCGGGCCGGGTCGCCTCTACTGGCCGCCGAGAAGGAGAGCGCGATGATCCTCAAACCCCTGCGGCTGGCATTGTGCGCCGCCGCCTTCAGCCTGGCGGCCGGCGCCGCCTGCGCCGACGAACTGATCCTGCTGCGCGGGCCGGAGGGCGCGCCCTACAGGATCACCTTCAGCGGCGGCGGCTGGGGCGACCGCACCTACGACCTGCATGACGAAAGCCTGATCGCCGGGTGGGAGGGCTCCTATCGCATGACCGTGGATTTCCCGAGCGATGGGGTGCGCTATGACCAGCCGCTGAACCTGATGCGCGGCAACGGCATCCGCAACCGTCGGGGGACCACCACCTACTGGTGCCTGTTCGTCGGCAGCGACAAGATCATCATGGACTCCGGCAGTCTTTGCCGCGACCTCGTCGACGTGCACGAGGGCTACCAGCTGGAGGACTAGTCCACGGTCAACACCGGCTGTCGCCAGGCGGTGTAGGCCAGCCGCCCGGTGGTCATCCGCCCGTCCGGCAGCTTGACCTTGCCGGTTCCGTTGACGTCGCCGCCGTACCAGGTCCTGTCGGCGGCGACATAGGTGACATAGCCCCGCGCCTCGCCGTCGCGGAAGGTTCCGTTCAGGGAGGCCCCGTCCTTGTAAGTCCACTCGCCCGGCCCGTCGGCGACGCCGTACACCCAGGTGGCGCGAAAGCGGTCGCCGGCTGGGGTGTAGTAGTAGCCCAGCCCCTGGCGCATGCCGTTGACCACCGGCCCGTCGTACTTGGCGGCGAACTGGTTGTTGCGATACCAGACCACCGAGCCCTGGCCCTGAGCGACGCCGTCGACGCACTTGCCGTACCAGCGCACGAACATGTTCGGCTCGGGCCGCGAGGTGTAGACGACGCACTTGTAGAGCACGTCCTTCACCCAGTGCGGATCGTTGCCATACATATCCGGCCTGCCCGGATCGCGCGGCGCGGCCAGCGCCGGCAGGACGAGGACGGCCGCGACGGCGGCTCCGGCGACGAGACGCTTGATCACAGTCCTGCTCCCGACTTGAGGACGAGGCAGCGACTGTTCCAGAAAACGCCGGTCTCGGCCAGCCACCGTCCCGCGACAGGACCGGTCAGGACCTATCGGCTCAGCCGATCTTTTTCAGCTCGGCCTCGAGCACCAGGGTGACCTCGTCGCCCAGGGCCGGCGCATAGCTGCTGATGCCGAACTCGGTGCGCTTCAAGGTCGCCTTGCCGGCGAAGCCCAGGGAATAGGTCTTGTCGACCGGGTTGACGCCGCCCTGGTTGAAGGTGGCGGCCACGGTGACCGGCCTGGTGACGCCATGCAGGGTCAGGTCGCCGGTGATGTCGGCGGTGCGCGGACCGGTCTGTTTGATGCCGGTGGCCTTGAAGCTGGCGGTCGGGAATTTCGCCGTGTCGAGGAAGTCCGCCGACTTCAGGTGGGCGTCCAGCGCCGGATTGAGGGTGCCGACGGAACCCGCGTCGATGGTTACGTCGAGCTTGCTGGCCGCGACGGCCTTCGGGTCCAGGCTGACTGTGCCCTCGACCTTGCTGAACTGGCCGACATAGGTGGAGAAGCCGAAGTGGTCGACCGACCAGGTGATCTTGCTGTGGGCCGGATCGAACCGATAGTCGCCGGCCTGGACCTGGACGGGGTCGCTGCTGAAGGCGCTCTGGGCGACAACGGCCAGGGGCGACAGCACCAGCGCGGCACCGAGGCCGACGATGGCGAAGGGACGGATCTTGGACATGAGGGAGGACTCCGGGAAGGACTGGAGACCCGGAGATAGGACGTCAAAATAGAACCGCAACTGTTGCAGTTTGTTTTTCAGCGGCGGCGGCGTCGATTCCGGACCGGTGATGAAGAGAGGAGGAGAGGGTGGTGCCGCCTAGGTGACTCGAACACCTGACCTACGCATTACGAATGCGCCGCTCTACCGGCTGAGCTAAGGCGGCCCGAAGACAAGCTGTCTTGGAGGGGGGCTATTTAGCGGGGCGCGGCGCGGTTGCCAAGCGGCGGCGTCGTGACGGAGCTTTCGTCGCAGAATCAGAGGGGGGCGGTTCGTCCGGAACCCCCTCGTAGAAGCCGTCGATGCCGGGGTCGTCGGGGATCGGCAGGGCCATGGCCCCGGTCTCGGCGGCGGCCAGGAAGGGCGTCGACTCGACGTAGGACACCGGCAGCTCGGGCAGGTCGCTCATCGCCCGCTCGCGGCGCTCCAGGCGCGGGTGGATCAGCTCGCCGGTCTCGGCGTAGGTCGAGACCAGCCGGGCCCAGTCGTCGGGCTGGTAGGCGAAGGCCTGGCCCTCGGGGTCGAGGTCGGACCAGTCGGCTTCCTGCGGGGCGGCGGCGCCCCGGGTCATCCAGGCGCGGGCCTCGTCGAGGGCCCCGGCGGCGTTGGCGGTGCGGGCGAACAGGCCGGCCAGGCGGGCGGTCAGGGGTTCGGCCTCCAGCGCGGCGGCGGCCGTGCGGGCGGCGCCGATCTCGCCGGCGATCAGGGCCTGTTCGACCATCAGGATGCGGCTCTCGCGATCCTCCGGCTTGAGGGCGGCCAGCGCCGCCAGCCGCCGGGCTCGCTCGCGCGGCGTCTCGGTGGTCTTCAGGTCGCGGTAGGCCAGCCACAGGGCGGGGTGCGGCTTCTGCTTCCAGGCCGCCTCGATGAAGCCGCTGGCCCGCGCGGCGCGGGTCTCGCCGCTCAGGCGGGCGGCCATCACCGCGCCGGGCGCGAAGTCGGGGGCCAGCTTGGCCGACTGGGCGGCGTAGTCGGAGGCCTGGCGGCGCGCGCGGTCGTCGCCGCCCTCCAGGCTGGCGGCCGAGGCGGCCAGCAGGGCGGCTCGGGCCCGGTCGGCGACGATCGGCGAGACGATCTTGCGGTCCAGGGCGCTCTTGACCAGCTCCAGGGCCCCGGCCCAGTCGCCGGCCTCCAGCCGGGCTTCCAGCACGGCGCGCCAGGCCCAGCGGGCGGTGCGGGCCAGGCCGTAGGCGGCCTCGGCGTGGCGCAGGGCGCCGGCCTTGTCGCCCTCGGCCAGGGCGGCGGTCATCAGGCCCTTGTGGCCGGCCAGCCGCATCTCGGGGAAGGCGACCATGGCCCCATAGGCGCCCTTGGCGGCGGCGACATCGCCGGCCGCCTCGGCGGCCTGGGCGGTGAGGATGCGGACCAGGGCGGGGCTGTCGTCGGCCAGTTCGCCGGCTTTGAGGGCCAGGCGGCGGGCCTCGCCGCCGTCGCCGGCGGCGGCGGCCAGAAAGCCGCGGGCCAGGGCCTCGCCGGCCTCCTTGCGGCGGCGCTCGATGCGGGCCAGCTCGGCGCGGCGCGGAATCTCCAGCAGCCAGATGGCCAGCCGCCACAGCAGGGTGGCGGTCAGGGCCGTGAAGATGACCAGCAGCACGGCCGTCGAGGCGGTCATCTGCACCCGCCAGCCCAGCCAGACCAGATGCGCCTCGCCGGCGTCACGGGTCAGGGCCATCAAGGCGACGGCGGCGGCGGCCAGGATGAAGACGACGATGGCGGTGCGGATCACGGGCGCGCGCCTCCGCCAGAGACAGGACTGGTCGCGCTGGCTCCGGCAAGGTCGCTCAGCGCCTGGGCGCGGATGTTGGCCAGATGCTGGTCCAGCGCCACCCGCTGCTGGGCCCGGGCCCGCCAGTCGCTCATCGCCGTGGCGGCGCCGGGCGGCAGGGCCCGCAGGGTGGCCAGGGCCCCGACCAGATCGCCCTCGGCGGCCTGGCGTTCGGCCCGGGCCAGGACGGCGTCGGGCGTGTTGCCGGTCGTCTCGCTGACCCGGCGGATGCTGACCACCGCCGACAGGGCGTGGAGGATGCGGTCGACGACGCCGGCCCCTTCGCCGGGCTCGCGGGCGGCGGTGGAGGCGCGGCCGGCGGCGGCGCTATAGTCGGCGGCCAGGGCGGCGCGGCTGGGCACCCCGCTCTCGGCCATCGGGCGCAGGGCGCGGGCGTCGGGCGACAGCGGCAGGACGCGCTCCAGGGCGGCCAGTTCGCTCTCGAAGGGGCGCGAGGTCTGGGCGGCCTCGGCCAGGCCGGAGGCGGCCAGGGCGGCGCCGGCCGCCGACAGGGTGCGCTGCTGGCTGGCCTCGACATTGGCGAGGCGGGCTTCGAGGTCGTCGTAGCCGGACGCGGTGACCGGCGCGACCGAGGGGGCGCCGGCCAGCGCCGGGGCGGGGGCGGGGACACGGTCCTGGCGGTCGAGGCTGGGCGGCGTGGCCACCTGCGGCGCGGCGGGGTCCTTGGCGCCGAAGCCGCGGGCGAGCTGCGAGCCGGCGAAACCGAGGGCCACGCAGACCACGCACAGGGCGGCGATGGCGACGATGCCGATGCCCCGGCCGCGCGGCCTGGCGAAGGCGGCCGGGTCGCGGGGCGGGGTGATGTCGTCGGTGTCGGGCGCGGTCATCGGGGCGAATCGTTCCGGCGGGCCTTGGCGGCTTTCAGAGCAGATTAAGCAGGGAAGCCTCGTTGGGGAACGGGGCGACAGCGAACTTCGCATTTTCCACAGCCCGAAGGGGGGCAGCGACAGCGTCGGAGAGGGTCAGAAGGCGCAGATGCGGGGCCGGATGGGCGATCAGCAGGTCCGCGAGGAAGCCCGCGGCCTTCGGCGAATGGACGAGGACGGCGTCGATGTCGGCCAGCCTCGCGAGCGCCGGGGCGGCATCGACGGGCAGGGTGTCGTAGAGGGCGACGGCGCGGGCGATCAGACCCCGGCCGGCCAGATCGCCGACGAGGTCGCCGGCCGGATGCAGGGCGCCGGCGTGCAGGACCGGGCCGGGCCGGGTGGCTGCGATCAGCGCGGCCAGGGCGGCGACGTCGCCGTCGGCCGATAGCACATCCTGAAAGCCGGCGGCGCGGGCGGCTTCGGCGGTGGCGTCACCGACGGTGAAGGCGGGCAGGCGGACCTCGCTGAGGGTGGCGAAGGCGCGGACGCCCTGGGCGCTGGTGAAGGCCAGGGCGGCGATATCGGTCAGGTCGAGCGCCGCCTCGGGAAGGGCGCGTGCTTCGAGGAGCGGCGCGACCAGCGGCCGCCATCCCATGACTTCGACCCGTCCGGCGGTCGCCGACGCGCCCGGTTCGGCGCGGGTGATCCAGACGAAGGGGGCGGGGTTGGGCACGGGAGCAGGCTGGCCGGTCCGCATCGCCCGATCAATCCCCATTCCGCCGCGCTTATCGAAGCGGCCAACCATTATACCGCGCATCTGCGGGGAAAGAGGCGGGCCACGTCCCGCGTCCTTGAAAACCTTGGTGAAACCGTGCCTGCCGGGTTGGCCAAGGCGCGAGGAAAGTGG
Source organism: Caulobacter sp. GW821-FHT11A05 (assembly GCF_058809015.1). Taxonomy (NCBI): domain Bacteria; kingdom Pseudomonadati; phylum Pseudomonadota; class Alphaproteobacteria; order Caulobacterales; family Caulobacteraceae; genus Caulobacter; species Caulobacter sp. GW821-FHT11A05. The sequence continues at coordinate 135,952 of NZ_JBXASF010000013.1, forward strand.
CCTGAAGCGTGGGTCGGGGCGTAGGTCGACCGTTGCCGACCGTGGGCCGGATTGTCGTCGCCGGACCTACATCGGCCGGCTCAGCCATGATCGCGGCCGTACGGGCGTCGTTAGGGCCGAAAATGAATATGTATAGACATATTCGGCGATTATATATTTTGGAAACTGCCCGTCGGGTTTTAGCCTCATGGCATGGGGCGCAGAAGAATCGGCGGCGGGCTGCTCATAGCGGCGGGGGTCGTCGCTCCCGTGATCGTTGATCTAACCGCCATCCGCATACCCGCCGGATGGGGCTTCCCTCTGCTTGGAGCGTGCGTGGCGGTGGCGGGCCTCGGCCTCTGGCTTGCTCTGGTCCCGGAGGCCGATCAACGGGGTGGGACGACTGTCGCCCGCACGCCTTGGCGTTACAATTTGGAGATTTCCTCAGGGTGCTTGGTTGTTCTAGCTACCCCCCTGATCCTGCTTATCGCTTGGCTCGTCTCTCAATTGGGAAACTAAGGACATTCAAGATAGCCTCCTACTCCAGGAGCGGGCGATGCGGGAATGCCTGGAAAAGGTGTGGGGCTGGATAGTCGCCGTGCTCGTTTGCGCGCTGATCGCCGGCATGATTTGGGTGAGCTACTCACCGTTCCTCAAGCCGCTACCGCCGTGCGATGAGGTGGCGGAGGGTCAGCCTTGCCGCTTTGATTAGGGCTTGTCCCGCCAGATCGCCAAGCCGTGCAGAGCCACGCCAGCGAAGACAAAAATCGCGAGTGAAGCGGGCGCATACTCAGCCTCAGTGATGGCAGCGAACGAGAGGCCTGCGCCTAGGACGCACGCGAGGCGTGCCCATGGAAAGCGTGGAACGCGCTGGATCAATCCGACTTCTCCGCTGGCGGCGGTGCCTTCGCTACCTTCGGCACCGTTTCCTCAAAGGCGGCTTCGTCCTCGTCGCACTCTAGCTCGCGGGCCAAGTTGGCGAACTTGGCGGCTTGGGTCAATGAACCGACCTCACGCCCGCTTGCTGGAGGAGCTTCTGTTGGACGTCCCATCGCGATCCATCCATCGACGCGAGCGTGACCTCGCTGTTTATGATCCGAGACATCGTACGCGTCTTGATCTGCTGTGGCTTGGAATGCTCAAGGATCACCACCGGGACTACGCCCGATAAACCCTGCCGGGCCAACTCTTGCCACAGGACCAAAGCTTCAAGCGCCTTCACCTCGGTGGTGCCGGCATAGATCGCGAGTTGCCTGTCGCCAGCGGTTACAACCACGTCTGCAATATAGTCGCCCAACGAACTTGAAGGCGAAGTGTCGCGCTCGACCTTCGCGGTGCCCGCGAACAACCCCTCCACAAACTCTTGAATGTCTGCCTTGAAGGTGTCGCGGACACGCTCTCGCGACATCATGCGCAGATCTGAAACTCTCATCATGAGGGCCATGAACTTCAAGAAATAGGCCGGGGTTTGGGCCTCATCGATGAAGTCTGTGTGGATCAGATATTCTCCCTCATCGAAGAGACAGCCGTGATCCGCGAGGAGTTTTTGAAATTCGGCGCTGCGCTGTTCGTTTTCGAGCGAGAAACCTTCCTCTTGAAGGGTCGCCAGAGTGCCGCCGTCGTCCTCTAGGCGGAAGCGCCCCGGCACGTTCGGGTCCCGACGAAGATAGAGGGCGATGGCGTCTCCATCGCCCGTCTTAAACGGTGTACGGATAGCGTAGCCCATCGGCACCTCACGCATGGCGAGGCCGTCGCAGAACGTGCCGCAGATTTCCTTCAGCAAGTTCATAATCCTAGTACCCCGACGGCTTCGAATCCGAAACGACGAGCCGCAACCGTGGTGGCGTTGTCCTTAGTTACGGTAAATTTGGCGTTTGGGTCCTCAGCGCGAGGTCGCCTCTTGCGACCAACGCGAGCGGCACCCGGTTCAATCGAAGATAAGTCCTTGTTGGTAAAATGGCAATGCCAGCCGGGCTCAGAACTATGAAACTCATAGTCGCAAAGGACAATCATGTCGCTTCCATCTTCCACGCCCAAGCGGGCTTGGAAGATTTCCTTTTCCTCATTCAAGAGAAGAAGGACTCGGAACTTGCGATTTAGACTCGCAAACTTGATTACCCGCCATGAATAGGCCGGGCCTCGTTTGTAGGCCCTTTCTTTGACCTTCGAGAGAGGAAACGCGGCTCGGGGAATGTGGCCTGAAGCCCACTTTCCGAACTCCACGTTCGACTTCTCGGCCTTGATGACCGTCTTAAGGTTCATTCCCCCGCCCACCTTTAGGGGTCAGCGTAGCTTATGGTTGCGCTTGGGGACCAGACCCTTTGGCCTAGGCACCGTTTCATCCCATTTGCGTGCTCGGAGTCGGGCCTGGCGGTGGAGTTCCGCCACCGCCAGGGCCCCGGCTCTCCGCTACGCTACGGCCGGGATGACGGCGTGCTCAGAGCACACGGCCGGGATGACGGCGTGCTCAGAGCACACGGAATGTCTATTGGCCCTAGTCGTGCAGGACGATGGCGTCGCCGCCTTCGAGGCGGACCGCGTCGCCCAGCTCCCGGCCCAGCGCCTGGGCCGCGGCCTCGGCGCCCACGTCCGGCAGCATGATCCCGCCCTCGCGGCGGAAGCGCATCGCGCCATCCGGGGTCAGGGCCTCGACGATCAGGGTCAGGTGGCCGCCTTCGAGGCGGGCGTGGGCGCCGATGGCGGTGCGGCAGCTGCCTTCCAGGGCGGCCAGGGCGCCGCGCTCGGCGGCGACGGCGATGACGGTGGCCTCGTCGCGCACGGCGGCCAGCCAGTCGGCGCCGACATCGGCCTCGCGGGTCTGGATGGCCAGGGCCCCCTGGCCGGGGGCCGGCGGGTTGGCGACCGGGTCGAGGAAGCTCTTCACCACACTGCCCAGGCCCAGCCGGTTGAGCCCCGAGGCGGCCAGCAGGATGGCGTCGGCCTCGCCGCGCGCCAGCTTGGCCAGCCGGGTGTCGACGTTGCCGCGCAGCATGACGATCTCCAGGTCCGGCCGGGCGGCCAGGCACTGGGCGGCGCGGCGCAGGGAGGCGGTGCCCAGGCGCGCGCCTTGCGGCAGGCTCTCCAGCGTCTCCCATTGCTCGCTGACGAAGGCGTCGCGGACGTCCTCGCGTTCGGGGATGGCGGCGATGACGAGGCCCGGCGGCATCTCGGCCGGCACGTCCTTCATCGAATGGACGGCGGCGTCGACGCGGCCGTCGAGCAGCGCCTCCTCGATCTCCTTGGTGAACAGCGCCTTGCCCCCCACCTCCAGCAGCCGGCGATCCTGGATACGGTCGCCGGTGGTGGTGATCTGGACCAGCGGCGCCACCTCGTCGGCCCGGTCAGGGGCTCCAAGCGCCGTGGCGATGCGCAGCTGCATCATGCGCGACTGGGCCAGCGCCAGCTTGGAGGCGCGGGTGCCGATCCGGACGACAGGTTGCGGCGACATGGCGGGAGGGCTACCTCGGGCGTTCAATCAATGGACGGCTGCTACAGGAGCGGCCCCGGAACCGCAAATACGTATGACCCCGCAGACCGTCCTTGGCCTCGAAACCAGCTGCGACGAGACCGCCGCCTCGGTGGTGCGTCTGCACGCCGATGGCCGGGCCGAGGTGCTGTCCTCGGTGATCGCCAGCCAGATCGCCGAGCACGCCCCGTTCGGCGGCGTGGTGCCGGAGATCGCCGCCCGGGCCCATGTTGAGAGCATCGACGGGATTGCAGGGCGCGCCATGGTCGAGGCCGGCGTAACCTACGGCGATCTCAGCGGCGTCGCCGCCACCGCCGGGCCGGGCCTGGTCGGCGGGGTGATGGTCGGCCTGTCGTTCGGCAAGGCGGTGGCCCTGGCCCGAAACCTGCCGCTGGTGGCGGTCAACCATCTGGAGGGCCATGCGGTCTCAGCCCGGCTGGGGGCCGACATCCCCTATCCCTTCCTGCTGCTGCTGGTCAGCGGCGGCCATTGCCAGTTGCTGGAGGTCGAGGGCGTGGGCGCCTGCAAACGCCTCGGCTCGACCATCGACGACGCGGCCGGCGAGGCCTTCGACAAGATCGCCAAGGCCATGGGCCTGCCCTATCCCGGCGGCCCGGCCCTGGAGAAACTGGCGCAGGGCGGCGACGCGGGGCGCTTTCCCCTGCCGCGCTCGCTGCTGGGCCGCGAGGACTGCGACTTCTCCTTCTCGGGGCTGAAGACGGCGGCGGCGCGGATGGCCGAGAAGGTGACCGCCCCGGAAGACCAGCGCGACCTCGCCGCCAGCGTCCAGGAAGCCATCGCCCGCCAGCTGACCGAACGCTCCGAGCGGGCCATGCGGGCCTATGCCGAACGGCATGGCAGCGGCCTTCGCTTCGTCGTCGCCGGCGGGGTGGCGGCCAACCGGCATGTGCGGGCCCGGCTGCAGGCGGCGGCCGAGGGCCACGGCTTCTCCTTCACCGCCCCGCCGCTGGCCTACTGCACCGACAACGCCGCCATGATCGCCCTGGCCGGGGCCGAGCGGCTGCAGCTGGGCCTCAGCGATGGCCTGGACGCCGTCGCCCGCCCGCGCTGGCCCCTCGACCAGGCGGCGGCCTCGAGCAATCCGATGCACATCCCCGGCCGCAAAGGCGCCAAATCATGAGTTCTGGCCTGAAGCGAGCGGCGGTGATCGGCGGCGGCGCCTGGGGCACGGCCCTGGCCCAGGTGGCGGCCCGCGCCGGCCTCACCGTCTGCCTGCAGATCCGCGAGGCCGAGGCCGTGCGCCAGATCCGCGAGACCCGCGAGAACGGCCTGTTCCTGCCCGGGGTAAAACTCGACGACGCCATCGCCGCCACCCCCGACATGGCGGATCTGGCCGGCGCCGACCTGGTGCTGGCCGTCGCGCCGGCCCAGTTCCTGCGCTCGGCCCTGACCGAGTTCGCCCCCCATGCCAGACCCGGCCTGCCGGTCCTGCTGTGCAGCAAGGGGGTCGAGCAGGGCAGCCTGAAGCTGATGACCCAGGTGCTGGCCGAGACCCTGCCGGACTGCGTCCCCGCCGTGCTGTCGGGCCCCAGCTTCGCCGGCGAGGTGTCGCGCGGCCTGCCGACGGCGGTTACCCTGGCCTGTCCCGACGAGGCGCTGGGCCGGGCGCTGGCCGCCGCCCTCGCCACCCCGACCTTCCGCCCCTACCTGGCCAGCGACATGATCGGGGCCGAGGCCGGCGGGGCGATCAAGAACGTCCTGGCCATCGCCTGCGGCATCGTCGAGGGCAAGGGCCTGGGCCGCAGCGCCCACGCCGCCCTGATCACGCGGGGGTTCGCGGAGATGACCCGCATGGCCGAGGCGCTGGGCGGCGAGGCCGAGACGGTGGCCGGCCTCTGCGGCCTCGGCGACCTGGTGCTGACCTGTTCCAGCCCGCAGTCGCGCAACATGAGCGTCGGCCTGGCTCTGGGCGGCGGCATGACCCTGGAAGACGCCCTGGCCGGCAAGCTGTCGGTGGCCGAAGGCGTCGCCTCGGCCCCCGCCGTGCGCGACCTGGCGGCCAGCAAGGGCGTCGAAATGCCGATCTGCGCCGCCGTCGCCGCCATCCTGGCCGGCGAAGTCGGGGTCGATGAAGCGATTTTGGGGCTGCTGTCGCGGCCGTTGAAGGCGGAACGGTAGGTTTCGCTCTCCGCCCCCGCGAGGGGGCGGAGGACGGTTCGGAGCGTGAGCGACGGACCAGGAGGCGGGGCGGCGCCGGCGGTTGAAGGTTCTAGTTCTGAACCGGCGGTGGGGGCCCCCTCGGTTTGGCTCGCTTGCAGCGCTCGCCAAAGCCACTCCCCCATTTCATGGGGGAGAGCGTTGGAGCGTATAAGGGCCGCCGAATCTCATCGGAGTACCCCCATGGCCCTGTTCGTCATTTCCTGGCTCGACCGCGAGGGCGGCCTGCCGATCCGGCTGGCGACGCGCGAGGCGCATCTGGCCTATGTCGCCGGCCATCCGGGCGTGGTGAAGCTGGGCGGGCCGTTCCTGAACGGCGACGACATGGCTGGCTCGATGCTGATCGTCGAAGCCGACAGCCTCGCCGCCGCCCAGGCCTTCCACGACGCCGACCCCTACAAACTGGCCGGCCTGTTCGAGACCAGCACCGTGCGGCCCTGGCGTGTCACGGTCGGGGGGCTGGCCTGAGTCCCGCCAGACCGCCGGCGGGGACGCCCCTCTGTCCGATCGAGGGCATCGACGATCCCGGCGCCAAGGGCTTCCGCTTTCGCCAGGGCGAGGCCCTGTTCGCCGGCTTCGTGGTCCGCAAGGGCGGCCAGCTCCACGGCTATGTCGATGTCTGCCCGCACGCCGGCTGGCCGCTGGCGATCATGGACAACTATCTGACCCGGCAAAAAGACCGGCTGCTCTGCGCCGGCCACGGGGCCCTGTTCCGCATTGAGGACGGCGTCTGCACGGCCGGACCCTGCGCCGGCCAGGCGCTGGAGGCCTGGCCGGTGGCGGTGCGGGACGGGGTGATCGTCACCGCCTAGTTCGAGCCTAGTTCGACGGCGGCGCGGGCTCGGGAGCCGGAGCCGGGGCGGGGGCCGGAACGGCCGGCGGGGTCACCGCGTCGGCGGCCCGGTTGGCGGCGCCGGAGACGTTGCCGGCGGCGTCGGCGGCCGACTGCGAGACGTTTGCCGCCGCGTCGGTGACCGCTTCGGTGCGCAGGGCGTCGTTGTTGTTCTGGTTCACCAGGAAGAAGGCGACGATGGCGACCAGCGCCAGCACGCCGATGCCGATCAGCACCGCGCCCATGCCGCCGCCGCCGCTCTTTTCGACATAAACCGGCGATGCGGTGTCGCGGGTGGTTTCACGTTCGGTGGTGACACCGTCCGTGCGTTCGACGACTCGGTCGACCATGATTGAATTCCCTAAAGTTTCAGTCCCAGCCGCTGACAACGGGGGGCTGGGGCGGGAGTTCCGGATTCATGGCCTGAAACGACAAAGGGCGGCCCGAAGGCCGCCCTTTGCGAGGGTCTCGAATGGAGCGGGCGAGGCGATTCGAACGCCCGACCCCAACCTTGGCAAGGTTGTGCTCTACCCCTGAGCTACGCCCGCACTCCAGGGCGACTTGCGTCGCCCGAATTCGAGAGCGCGGCTTATGGCAGAGGGCGCAAACCTTTGCAAGCAGGTTTGGGGACTGGTTGTCCGAACCCGCTTTTCAAGCCGAAAGAGGAGCCGGCGGAAGGCGGACAACCTGTCCCCGACGGACCGCCGACGGTGGAATATCGGGGACAGCTAGCCCGGGAGAAAACAGCGTCCGAGCCGGCATGGCTGGCTCGGCGGGCAAGCAGTCCCCGGCTAAAATCCCATTTTCGGGGCCTTGAGGCGGCGCTTGTTGACGTGCTTGGCCGGGGCCGGGCCGGTCTCTTCCGGCAGCTCGCCGCGGAAATAGAACCGCTGCCAGGCCTCGCGCATGGTCTCGGGGTCCTGCTTGGCCAGCTTGGCGTTGAACTCCGAGCGCGACTTGTACCAGGCCTCGTACTGGTCGCGCAGGTCGGGGTTCTTGTTGAGGCTCTTGGTGATCGGCTGGGTCTGCTGCAGGGCCTGGTCCGGCATCAGGGTGATGAAGCAGAAGGGCTCGCCCTTCTCGAAACGGATGCGGCCTGGGCGGGTGAACATCCAGTTCATGGTGAAGGGGAAGGGCAGCCAGTCGGTCTCGACCAGGCCGGTCAGCGGCTGCACCCCGTCCTTGATGTGGTTCGGCGGCCCGGCGCACCACATCGACCAGCCCGGCGGCGTGCGGAACAGATAGCCGGTGTGGAAGGTGATGATGCCGCGCGAGAAGTGGCTCTTGACCAGGTCGTGGAACGAGGGGTGCTGCTGGTCGGGGGTGAAGGTGATGCAGTCCTGGTGCGCCCCGCCGTTCCATTCTGCGGTAAAGCCCACGGGGTTGAGCACCTCCCAGCCGGTGGTGTTGGCCATGGTCAGCGGCAGGCAGCGGTAGGGATGGCGCTCGGCGAAGGCGTCCATCCAGGCCCGCTGCGGGCGGCCGGGCACGATGTCCGGCGGCCGCTCGTTGGTCGGATAGCATTCCAGGATCAGGGGCGGCTTGATCAGGTCGTCACTCATGGCTCTATCCTCTCGCGCCCCCTCCGGGTTTTCGCAAGAGGCGGCGCGATGCAGGCCGATGCATCGGCGCTAAGGAACAGCTTGATCCGGGCGCCTTGGTTGCGGCGAATTCCGGCGCCAGACTGGACCCCACAGGTGGAAATCGGCCAAGGTCGATCGCCGCCAGAGACCACAGCCAGATACGGCCGCCTGTTAAGGTGGCTCAAGGATTTCGATGACGCCCGCCGATACAGACGACCAGACGCCGCAAGAGCCCCCCAAAACCGAAGCCGGGGCTGCTCCGGCCGCGACGCCTGCCCAGCCGCCGGCCGGCGACGGGGACCGTGCGCCGGGCAGCTGGGCGCGCTCGCGCGGCGTGGCGCTGACCATGGGGCCCCTGCCCAAGGCCCCGCCCCCCAAGCCGCGCATGCAGACCAGCGCCGTGCCGACCATGGCCCCGCCGACCCTGCGCCGCGCCCCCGAGCCGGCCGCCCCGCCGCCGGCGCCGCCGCGCGAGAGCAGCATCCTGACCGGCTCGGCCGTCCCGGTCGCCAACCCCCGCCCCTGGGCGCCCAGCCGGCCGACCGGCGTGGTGCCGACGGCTGGGCCGATCTCGCTGGACCGGGACATGGACCCCGCCGCCCTGCGGGCCCTCGGCCTCGGCGGCCAGACGCCGCCGCGGCCGGCCTTCAAGGCCATGCCGGCCGCCTCGCCGCTGTCGGCCCCCCGGGACGAGGCGCCGCGTCCCGCCCCGCAATCCTTCCGCGCCGCCCGCCCCGCCCCCGCGCCGGAGCCTGCCCCGAGGCCTGAACGCATGGTGCGCGGGCCCGCCGCGCCCATACCGATCGCCGATGCGCCCGTCGCCCGGGACCCCGTCGCCGAGCCCGTCCGCCGTCCGCCGCCGGTCGCGACCGAGCCGTCGCCCGTCGCCCCGGCCGAGTCCGCTTTCATGCCGGTCCGTCCGGCCGTCGCTGCAAAAAAGAAGCCGGCCATCGGCCTGCTGCCGCTGCTGGCCGGCGGCGCGGTGGTGCTGGCGGTCGGCGCCGTCGTGGTCGGCCTGCTGTTGCGCAAGGACCCCGACGCTCCCGCCATCGTTCCGGCCCCGGTCCCGCAGACGGCGCCCGCCGCCCTGCCGCCGGTCGCCGCCGAGCCGACGCCCCCGGCCCCGACCGACCTGCGGCCCGCCCAGGACTCCACCGCCCCGGCGCCGGCGCCGGCCGTTCAACCGCCGGCCGCCCAACCGCCGGCCGCGAAGGCCGCCCCTGCCCCTAAGG